>JAJRVX010000297.1:0-17827 GCA_024277095.1 Chloroflexota bacterium | reverse complement strand
TCGATGAGGCGATCCAGACCTACATCCGCAAGAAATACAATCTGATGATCGGCGAGCAGACGGCCGAGGAGATCAAGATCAAGATCGGCAGCGCCCTGCCCATCGACCCCGATCTCTCCCTGGAGGTCAAGGGACGAGACCAGGTGTCGGGTTTGCCCAAGACCATCGGGATCACGGCCGGGGAGGTGACGGAGGCCATCGCCGAGCCGTTGAACGCGATCGTGAGCACGGTGCGGGCGACGCTGGAGAAGACGCCGCCGGAGTTGGCGGCCGACATCATCGATCGCGGCATGGTATTGACGGGGGGCAGCGCCCAGCTGCGGTACCTCGATCAGCTGCTGACGCAGGAGACGGGCGTGCCATGTTACATCGCGGAGAACCCGATGGCCTGCGTGGCGTTGGGGGCCGGCCGGGCGCTGGAGAATTACGATTTGATGCGGCGTAGCCTGCCGCAGGTGTGATGAGGCCGGATCGGCCTGCAGGAGCGTGATCGGAGAGCGGGGAGAAAATCCCCGCTCTCATTTCTTTAATCCTTGTTCATCATTCATCGCGTGTGACGACCACCGGGATGCGGGTGGTCTGATCGGGCTGTTCCAGCACGATCTCCGTCTCCAGGACATCGTTCGCTGGCAGCGCCTCCTCCCGGATCGCCAGCTCGACCCGAGCCCCCCTCCCTCGCTTCACGACCAGCCGGTCCCGGTTGACGCGCAGCCACTCCGCCTGTGGGTGGACCGTCACGGAGATCGGCGCGTAGCCCGTGTTCTTCAGCCGCAGGGCAGGCGGCGATTCTCCCAATGTCCATGTCAGCCGGCTGGATCCTACCACCAGATGCCCGCTGAGCTGGATCTTGATGCGGATGTCCACCTGCTCCTGTCCCGCGTTGCTGATGACCTCCAGGGCCCCCTCGATGACGTTCTCCCCCTCTCGCAGGCCCTCCGGCGTGGCCCTCACCGTGATGGGTTGCTGGCCGCCGGTGGGGATCTGGAAGGTATCGGGATCCACCGTCAGCCAGGGGACGGAGGGCCGGATCGTGCCCGAGAGCTCGCCCACCCCGCGATTGAACAGGCTGAGGATGTCCTCCACCGGGGCGTAGTTCGCGCTGGTGCCCAGGTCCAGTAATGGGGGCGTCACCCATAGCTGAGGGCGTGCGATGGCCACGGCGCCCTGGACGGTTCGCTCGCCCGCGTTGCTCTCGATGATCAGGGCCATCTGCGCCTCGTCCTGATCCGCGGGGACGGCCAGCCCGTAAGCATACAGGTGCACCTGGGACGTCTCACCCGGCGGGGTGGTCCCCTGGGGCATCGTCACCTCCAGCCAGAGCGCCTCACTGGAGAGGGACCAGGCCAGCGGGGCTGTGCCCGGGTTGCTGATATACAGGGTCAGCTCTCCGACCCCCTCCCGAGGGATCACGCCGAAGTTCAGGAATTCCGGCTCTACCTGCATCTCGGGCTTGTACACCAGGAGCGAGACCGGGACGTCTCGCGTCCCGGCGTTGCTCTCGATGTGGATGCCCGGGGCTGCCTGCCAGTCCCCGCCCTGCAGCATCCCCTCGGTGCGCGCCTCGACGACGACGCGCGTGGATTTCCCCGGCGCGCACTCGATCTCGGTGGGCTCCAGGTGGAGCCAGGGGAGGAGCGCCTTCAGGTGGGCCCTCAGTGGGATCGTGCCCTGGTTGGAGATCCGCAGGCTGCCGCGGCGTACCTCGCCCCATTCCGCCTCGCCCAGATCCAGGGGGATCGGTTTGACCTGTAGCACGGGGGCCAGGATCTCCACGGAGGTGGCCAGGATCTTGCGCCCGGCGTTGCTCTCGATGACCAGCGCCTCGCCCAGGGCGGTAACCCCGGCTGGGAGCCCCTCCAGATGGGCATGCACGCGAATGGGTTGCGACTCGCCGGGCGCGCAGGAGAAGCGTTCCGGCGCTACGTCGATCCAGTCGCAGCGGGACAACAGGCGCCCCTCCAGCGGCGCCGTGCCCGAATTCGTGATGGTGAGCGTGATCTCCGTCTCCGCCCCTCGCTCCCGCGCACCCCACGCCAGCTTCTCCGGTGCGATGACCATTTCCGGCTCGGCCCAACGCCAGCGCACGGAGAGCCGGGCCTGCCCGTAGTCGCTGTCCACCACCAGGACGTCGGCGGCCTCCTCGACACCCGGTGGGGCCAGATCCCCATAGAACCTCACGTGGATCTTTTGCCCTTCCTCCGCGCCGATTTGGAACTGGCGAGGGGTGACCGAGAGCCAGGTGACCGTGCTCCTCACCGCCCCCTGGATCTCGCCGCCCCCCTGATTGGTGATCACGATCTCGGCCTGGGCCTCCTGCCCATGTCGGATTTGCCCGAAGTCGATCGAGGTCGGCTGGACGGCCAGAGAGGGCACGATCAGGCTGGCCAGGGCTGGAATCCAGAGCGCGCCCCGGTTCGTGATGATGCGCAGCGCCCGGGGGGCGCGCTCCCCTTCCAATGGGAGCTGTTTGCCGTGGGCCACGACGATCACACGCGCCTCCTCACCGGGCCGACAGCTGAAGCGGGCGTCTCGCACCTCCAGCCAGGGCAATGTGCTCTCCACCTCGCCCACGAGCACGCCCTGTCCCGTGTTCCGGATGCGCAAAGCCGTGCGTTTGGCCACGCGGCGGGTCAGCCCGCCGAAGGTGAACCGCCGCGGGCGGACGATGAACTCCGGATCGGGCGGCGTGGCCTTGATCTCCGCCAGCCAGCGGGCGAAGAGGACCTGGCGTCCCAGCGCGTCCTCCATCTCTCCCCGGTCGAGCAGCTCTTCCGCCCTCTCCAGGGCGGCCTGGATCTGCTGCGCGATGTGATCCTGCTCGCCCTCTGCCAGCCGGGCGATCTCGCGTTGCAGCTGGTCCAGGGTCTGCCCCCCATAGAACCGCCGCACGGCGCGCAGCCAGTCGCTTCGGGCCTGCTCCGCCAGGTGGGACCGCAGATCGGCCCAGGGATCCAGGGCCGGGCGCGCGGCGATAGCGCTCGCGGCCAGCCGGGTTGGCGCGGCGAAGGGGGAAGGCTCGACGGGATCCTGCGGCGCTTCCTCCTTTGGACGGGATGGGACGTCGGGCGCCGCCTTCACCAGGGCGCGTCGCATGGCCTGAGCGGAGGGGAAGCGCCGTTCGGGCGCGCGCTGGCGTGCCCGGCGGATGATCTGGGCCAGGGCCGGTGGCAGTTCGTTCAGCCGGATGGGCGGCTGATTGGGAGCCTGCCGGGTGAGCATGTGGTAGAGCAGGCCGCCCAGCGCATAGAGATCGCTGCGGGCGTCGGCCTCCCATCGCTCCCGTTGCTCCGGCGCGGCGTACCCTGGGCTGCCACGATAGCGTGGGGGGCCCTGGTCCCATGGGGTGAACCACGCGCTCAGCCCGAAGTCGATCAGCTTGACCCGGCCCTCCGTGGTGATCATCACATGCCTGGGATTCAGGTCGCCGAAGATGAGCGGTGGCGTCTGGCCGTGGAGGAAGGCCAGCGCGTCGCAGATTTGCAGCGCCCAGGCCACCGCGGTGAGCTCGTCGATCTCCATCCGGGGATCCGCGATCAGGCGTCGCAGGCTGTGCCCGCGTATCCACTCCATGACCAGGTACGAGCGGCCAGCCTGGATGAACATGTCCTGGATGCGGGCCAGACGTGGATGACGCACCTGGGCCCAGCGGGCCGCCTCCGCGTGGAACGATCGCTGTGCCTCGTCGCGCTCGAAGTCGTCGGGCAGGCGGCGCGGGTGGAACTCTTTGATCACGCAGCGCCTTCCCAGGGCCTGATCACGCGCCAGATAGACGGCGGTGGCATGCCCGCGCCTCAACCGTTTTTCGATGGTGTAGCGCCCTTGCAGGGTCGTCGGCGCGCCGAAAAGCTCCTCAAAGGAGAGGGGATCCGTAAGGCGAGAGCTGCATTGAGGGCAGCGCTGGGCGCCTGGACGGATGGACGCTCCGCAGCGTGGGCATCGCGTTTGCAGCGGGAGCCCACAGGATAGGCAGAAGTCCGTTGGATAGGGCTGATCGGCGCCGCATTTAGGGCATGTGGTGGCCATGGTCATCACTTGAAATTCTCCAGACGCAAACCGCCAGCCCGAAGGCCGGCGGTGGCTTGCGGATACTTTCCGACCGGACGGTTAACACATTCTCTCTCCCCGTTTGTGCTCACGCACCGGCTGTTGCTCGCGCTGCGCGCAACCGTGGGATGTGAAAAAGGATGCGGCGAACACCGTTACGCCCCAGGGTGCTCCCTGGGGACGCTTGCTCCTCGGAGGCCGTCCCTGATGCATCCCCTGTCATTCCCGGCGATCCCGGTGGCCGGAACGCGCGAGGATGTCTGGCCCTCCCTATTGGACGATGGTGGCGCGCTGGATCTCCGGATCCGTGAAGATGTCCGCCTCGTCCCGGCTGCGGGTGGAAAACTCGGATACCACCGCTCCCTCATCCCCGGCCTGGAACCAATGGAGTGTGTTCGGGGGCAGCGTGTACTGGTCGCCGGGATTCAGCACGATCTCGTGCCAGACGGTGTAGGTGTGCTCCCGACCCTTGGGTGGACGCGCTTTAGGGTTGGGCGTGGGCTCCCCGGGAACGTAGAGGAACACCTGTCCCCAGCGGCAGCGAAAGGTTTCCTCCTTCCCAGGTTCCCCTTCCACCGGCGGATGCCGATGCTCGGGGCACGTCTGCCGTGGGAATAGCACCAGCTCCTTCGCGCATACCCGGTCGGTGTTCACATACACTACCAGTTGCAACCCGGTGTGTTCCAGGTCGCCCAGCCCGAAGTCCGCTACCTCAATGTGGGCCTCCTCCTCCGGGGTGATCACGATGCCCGCACGGTCCAGGTACTCCTTTGCCCGCTTCTGCGCGGCGCGATATTCCTCACGCGAGATCATGGTCTCCTCCTATTGGCCTCCCCGGGATTCCATCTCCTGAATGAATGCCCACGTCTCCTCCATGTCGCGCACGCCGCTGGTCGCCCCGATGGCGGTTACGCACATCGCGCCCACGGCGTTGGCGAAGCGCGCCGTCCGCTCCAGGTCCCATCCCTGCACGAGCCCTGCCAGGAAGCCCGCGGCGAAGCAATCGCCCGCCCCGGTGGTGTCCACCGGCTGCACCGGGTAGGCGGGCAATCGCACCGTCTGCTCGCCGTCTGTCACGTAGCAGCCCGCCTCTCCCATCTTCAAGGCCACGATCTGGATGCCGTAATCCAGGAAGAATCGGGCGACATCGGCTGGGCCCTCGCGGCCGGCGATCCAACGCGCCTCTTCAAAGCTGGGCACGAAGTAGTCGATATGGGGGAGACACGGCTCAATCAGGCGCAGCCAACGCCCCGTGGCGTCCCACGCCGTGTCCAGCGAGGTCGCCACCCCGAGCTGGTGGGCGGCCTCCAGCACCGCCGCGGCGTCGGGGCCGTCGAACTTGGACATCAGGTTGTGTCCGGCGATATGCAGGATGCGTCCCTGTTTCACCACGTCCAGGTCGACATCCGTCTGACGCAGCTCCGCGTTCGCCCCAAGGTAATGGATGAAGCTGCGTTCCCCGTCGGGGCCGATCATCACCATGGTCGCCGAGGTGTTGGCCACTTGATCTCGCACAACGCCTGTCGTGTCGATCCCGTGGTCCTGGAGCGTGTGGATGATGTAATCGCCGAATCCGTCCACGCCGACTTTCCCCATGACCGCGGTGCGGATGCCCAGTTTGGCCAGGGCGATGCCGGTGTTCACCGCGCATCCGCCCGTGTGTAGCTCCATCCGGTCCACCAGATCCAGCTTGCCGCGCTCCGGCAGACGGCGGACCGGCCGCGCCAGCACGTCGGCTACCATGATGCCCAAGCAGATCACGTCAAAGGATCGCCTCTCCTGTGCCGCTTCCACAGTCGTCCCCTCCCGTGTCGTTTGTGGGCTCCCTTGCTGAAGAGGGCGCGTTGGGAGATACCGGATGATGTGCGGTGACTTTGCCCAACGGCGGATCGGCGTGGGGCAAACGAGGGTCTATCACCACCGCCGACATTTTACCCCAAAACCGCGAATTTGATAAGGATGGGGGCGCCCGGGTGTGTGCTGCTTGAGGAGAAACCGGGCGGCTGTCCCTGGACGCGCAGCGGGGGCGCGTCATCATCGACGCGCCCCCGCGAGCGATCATTCGTTGTGAAGGTACCGTTAGGGCCGCCCTCGTGTCACGCGAGGATCTCTTCTTCTTCATAGAGGAAGCAGGCGGCCTCGTGCAGATGCCCCTTTACCTTGTAGAGCGGTGGCTTCTCCTCCAGACAGCGGTCCATGTGCTGTGGGCAGCGGGGATAGAATCGGCATCCGCCGCTGACCTCTCCGCGCATCTGTTCGTCGTCCAGTGAGACCACGGTCTCGCTGCCCCACCGTACCTTCGGGTCCGGCACCGGGATAGAGTCGATAAGGAGTTGCACGTAAGGATGCTTGGGATTTTCGATGACCTCGACCGTGTCCCCTCGCTCCGCGATGGTCCCCTGGTAGAGGAGGTAGATCCGGTCGCCGATCTGGTAAGCGGTGCTCAGATCGTGGGTGATGTAGAGGAAGGAGATGTTATGCTCATCTCGCAGGCGGAGCATGATGTCCAGGATCATGGCTCGCAGGGATGCGTCCACCATGGAGACGGGCTCATCGGCCACGATCAGCCGCGGTTTCAGCAGGTAGGCTCGGGCCACCATCATGCGCTGGCGTTGACCGCCGCTGAGCTGGTGTGGGTACTTCTCCAGCACCTCTTCCCCGCGCAATCCCACGACGTTCAGGGCTTCCTCGATGAGATCTCGCGCCTCTTTCTTGTTGCGGGCCAGCTTGAAGTTCTTGATGGCCAGATCGAAGATGTGCTTCACCCGATAGAAGGGATTGTAGACCGCGTACGGGTCCTGGAAGACGGCCTGGACCTCGCGTCGGTAGGCCATGCGTTGATGTTTGTCCATTGTGGCGATGTCGATGCCCTTGTATAGGATCTGGCCTGACGTCAGGCCGATGAAGCCCAGGACCAGGTTCGCCAGCGTCGTCTTGCCGCTGCCGCTTTCGCCGGCGATGGTGGTGATGGTGGCGGGGTGCTCCTCGATGGTCATGTTGAAGTCCTGCAGGGCCACCGTAACCTGTCGAGAGCCGAGCAAGCCGCCACCGTAGATCTTCGTCGCGTTGCGGATTTCCAGAAGTGGTTGAGACATAAGGTTCACACCTGCCACAGATCATGTACTTTATTCGTATAGATGACAGCCCACCTCGTGCCTGGTGTCCACCTCATGCAGTGGTGGCTTCTCCTCCCGGCAGATATCCATCACATGGGGACAGCGGAGCTGGAAGATGCAGCCCGGCGGTGGGTTTCGCAGGTCGTGGGTCAGGCCCTCGGTCAACTTGAGCGGCTTGCGCTCCTTGATGGAGGGGATGGATTCGATGAGCAGTTGCGTGTAAGGATGCATCGGCTTCTCGAAGATGATCTCAACGGGGGCCACCTCGACGATGTGCCCCGCATACATGACCGCGATGCGGTCGACCAATTGGGCCTGCAGGCCCATGTCATGGCCGATGAGGATCATAGAGAGGCCGAGGCGCTCCTTCACATCGAGCAGGGTCTGTCCCACGACGCGTTGCACGACCACGTCCAGCGCGCTGGTGGGCTCGTCGGCGATGATGAGTGGAGGGTTGAGCGCGATGGCCATGGCGATGCAGACGCGCTGCTTCATACCGCCGCTCAGCTCATGGGGATACATGTCGTATACCCGGCTGGGCAGCCCCACCTCGCTGAGCAGCCTGAGGATGCGTTCCTTCATCGCGGACCGGGGCTGTTTCCCCTCGTGCGTCTCGATGGCGTCCGCGATCTGATCTTTGATCTTCATGACCGGGTTGAGCGAGTTCATGGCGCCCTGGGGAATGAGTGCCAGTTTGCGCCAGCGGATACGCCTGAGTTGCCGGTCGTTCAGCGAAGTCAGCTCGATGCCGTCTAAGAACACCCGCCCCCCCACGATGCGGCCGGGCGGCTGCACCAGGCGCAGGATCGCCATGGCCGCCGTGGTCTTGCCACAGCCGGATTCCCCCACCAGGCCGACGATCTCGCCTGGGTAGACTCGGAAGTTGATCCCATCTACTGCGCGTACGTCCCCCAGAGGGGTGTCGTAATACACGCGCAGGTCCTGCACATCCAAGACGGCTCTCTCGTCGGAACCCTCGCTTGGCATATCCCTTTCCTTTACTTCCCAAGTCACTGTCATTGTGGCCGAGCTCCTCTCAGCCTTGGGTTGGCGATCTCATCCAGCCCGATGGTCATCAGGAACAAGCCGCTGAAGATCACGATCAGCGCCGCGATGGGCACGCCCCACCACCACCACATGCCGCGGATGATGGCGGCCGCCCGGATGGCGTAGAAGATGGTCATGCCCAGGGTGGGAACCCGGGTGGGGCCCAGGCCCAGAACCTCCAGGCCGGTGGCGGCCAGGATCGCCCCGGATACGTTGCCGGTCAGGCTGGCCGCCAGGTAGGGCAGCAGGTTGGGCATCATCTCCTTGAACATGATATCAAACGCGGAGACGCCGGAGAGCCGCGCCATCTGTACATAGCCGTGCTCTCGCATGCTGAGCACCTGGGCGCGGATGAGCCGGGTGGGGCCGGGCCAGGCGAAGAGGGCGAGTAGCAATCCCATGTTCTCCACGCTGACCTGCCGCACATAGGCGGAGATCACGATCAACACGGCCAGAGAGGGGATGGTGATCACGGAGTCGGAGAGGGTGCGGATCACGCTGTCGATCCATCCCCCCATGAAACCGGCCGTGAACCCCAGGATGATGCCGACCGCCATGCCGATGCCGGCCGCGATCAGGCCGACGCGAAGCGAGCGAGGTGCGCCGACCAACAGCACTGCCAACATGTCACGTCCGTTGCTCTCCGTGCCCAGCGGGTGTTCCCAGGTAGGTGTGCCGAAGCGGGTCGCCTCCCCGCCACCGGTGGGCGATTGGCTTTCCTTTTTCGTTTTGAAAGGGTTGACGCCTGTCAAAGCGCCGGTCGCTCCACCTTTCTCCTCTTGCCCTGTCTTGGTGACATCCGTCGCCTTTTCCTCGACAGCCTCCGTGCGGAATCCCGGCGCCCATGGAGGCGGCAGGTTCAGAGGGGAAGAGCCCACTCGGGCCAGCGTGAGATCCCAGAACTGTCCTCCTACAACGCCCATCAAGCCCATCGTAAGCACCATGGCCAAACCGATCAGGAGCTTGGGGTTCAGCCAGGGTGAGTCCCAACGACTAAGGAGGGATCGTTTTCGAGGAACACTACGTCCAACAGCCGCAGAGGTCATGGATCACCTCTTCTCGTATGTAATCCGAGGATCAATGATAGGATAAAGCAGATCGATTAAAAGCACGGCCAGGGCCGTACCCAGGATAAGCATGAAGACGATGCCCTGGATAAGCGTATAATCGGCATTGACGATGCCTTGATAGAGGAGGTATCCCATGCCCGGATAGGCGAAGATGTACTCCACCAGCACCGAGCCGCCGGCGATACCGCCTATGTTGAGGGCCAGAGCGGTGACCTGAGGCAGCACGGAGTTGCGGACCCCATAGCGCCAGAAGATGCGGTTCGGGCTCAGCCCCTTAGCCTCGGCCAGGATCATGTAATCCTCGCCCTCGTTGGTGATCATCATGCCTCGCATGCCGAGGCCCCAGAATCCCATGGAGGTGATGACGATGGAAAGCGCTGGTAGGACGCCATGGTGGATAACGCTCTTGATAAAGGGCCAATTCCAGCCGTGTTCCAGGTCGCGCCCAAATGCGCCCGATACGGGGAACCATCGCAGCCAGAAACCGAAGACATAAATGAGCAGAATGCCCAACATGAAGAAGGGAATCGCGGTGAAGGTGAAGCTCACAGGCAGCAACGCCCTGACGAGCGCGGGAGTGCGCCGCCAGGCCAGTAAAGCCCCGATGGTGTTCCCCACGATAAAGGAGATGATCGTGGAGATGCTCAGTAACCCGACGGTCCATGGGAGCGCTCGCGCGATCAGATCCTCCACTTCGCTGGGGAAGGAGGCCAGGGAATATCCCAGGTTCAATGTCAGCATGTTTTGCAGGTATCTGACGTATTGAACATACCAGGGACCATCCAACCCGAATCGGGCGCGCCAGGCCTCAATCATCTGGGCGCTATCTTCGATATAGCCGGCTTGGTTCAGCAACCGCGAGACCATCGCGGTCACCGGATCGCCAGGAGCCAGACGCGGAATAAGAAAGATCAGCGTCGCTCCCAGCCAGATCGTCAACACGAACATACCCAACCGTTGAATCAGGTATTCTGGTGTCAACCCACGCATTATCAACCTTCTGCTTTAGAGATTTAGTATGCTCTGAAAAAGCTTACGACAAAGACACAGAGCTTGGAAATGGAAGGTTGTGTTTCGGATCCGCTCTACCGGAATCACCCGTATGGGCCGCACAACCCTCTCATGAAGGTGACCGGTCGGCCACCTCCCCCCCTATATTATTTCATCAAAGCAGGAACAACGCAAGCGTTTCCTGCTGTTTTGTCGCATGTGCCGATCAGGCAGGTCGTACATTCCCTCAAAAGGGCGCAGCGGCGCTGCGCCCCTTCTTGACGTTAAAAATGGAGATTGGCGATCTGGTGCAAGGGAGTCCCTTCTCGCCAATCTCCAATTGTTGTTTCTACTCCCCGACACCCAACTCTGGATCGCTGGCGGCTCCGTTGCCAGAGCCGCCAGCGGATCTTGCCAACAGCTGCATTCCCACTTACTTCTTAGCAGGCTCCAGGTTGTGGATGATGTAGTGGGTATGCTGCCACCACGTGGGCGGATGGATGTAGTCGTTCTCGAAGGTTGGCCAGTTCGTCCAGTAGGTGGTGTCGAAGGGGATGATCTTCCGGGCCTGGGTGATCGGGATGACGGGCAGTTCCTCGAACCAGATCTTCGTGGCCTTGACGAACAGCTCGTCGATCTTGGGGTCACCCAGCGGCAGGGAGCCGATCTCGTCCACGAGCTTGCTGTACTCCTCCGCTGCCGGCCCGGACCAGCGCCACTGATCGCCCGAGGCTCGCTCGCCCACCGGCTTCAGCCAGCGGACGTTGAAGCGGTCCATGGACGCCCACGGCTCGTTGACGGAGCCACAGGTCTGCCAGCCCATGCGTGCCTCGAAGTTGCCCGTGTTGAAGTTCTCGCCCCAGGTGCCGCCAGCCTCGTTGCGGTTGGTGGCGTTGATACCGATGCGCTGGAACTGCTCCACCAGGACCTGGGCGATGCGCTGCTTCTCGATGAAGGCCTCGTGGGTGGTGATGTCCAGCGAGAGCTGCTTGCCGTCCTTGTAGTAGTAGCCGTCGTCGCCCAGCTCCCAGCCCTTGGACTCGATGATCTGCTTGGCCAGGTCGGGATCATGCTTCCAGAGCCGATCCAGATCCCAGGCGCCCTGCTCGATCGCCAGGTCCACGTAGCGGTCCAGCGGCGGGTAGGCCGGGAAGAAGTGCCGGGACTTCAACGTCGTGCCCTCGTAGGCGATCTTGACGATCTCATCCCGGTCGATGGCGTAGTTCAGCGCCCACCGCATGTCCTTGTCGTTCCACGGCTCCTTGGTCAGGTTGAGCTCGAAGGTTCGGGAGCAGGGATCGGGCACCCAGGCGTAGGGCAGCTCATCGAACCAGGTGATGACGTTGGGGTTGCGCTCCTTCAGGGCCAGCAGAGCACCCAGCGTGATGTCCATCAGGCTGTCCAGCTGTCCGTCCGCCATCAGAGCGGCGCGGGTCTCCTCCGGCCCGGCCCAGGTCCACACCAGCTTCCTCGGCTTGGGCAGCGGCTTCCAGCCGATCTGAGCACCCCACCAGTTGTCATCCCGGATGTAGACGAACTCGGTCGGGCTGACGCTGACCAGCTTGTAGGGACCCGTGAAGACCGGCCAACCCTTCTCAGGATCGTAGTTCTTGAAGGTGAGCGGGTCCTTATCCTGCCAGATGTGCTTGGGCACGATGTTGACGCTGCCCCAGATCTTCACGGAGAAGTGGTCCAGCTGGAAGCGCGGGTTGGGTTTCTTCAGGTAGAACTTGACGGTCAGATCGTCGACCTTCTCCACCCGATCCACCCAGGTGTCCATGGCCGCCGACCAGTTCAGCTCGGGGGCATTGTCGAGCAGCATCTGGATGGTGAACACGACATCGTCGGCGGTGAAGGGCTCCCCGTCGCTCCACTTGACCCCGTCACGGAGCTTGAGCGTCCACTCATCCATCGCGTCGTTGTGGGTCATGCTCTCGCCCAGCCAGGGCATGATCTCGCCCGTCTGGTAGTTGAGGATGAAGAGGGGCTCCATCAAGGCCTGGTGGAAGCCGTTGTCGCCACGCCAGCCTGGGACGTAAGGATTCCACAGTTCGGGATCCACGACACGACCGCCGTCGATATCGAAGATGAGGGTCTCCTCGCGAGGAATATCCTCCGGGCCAGCGGCCGGCTTCTCTTCCGGCGGCGGGGCCTTCTCCTCAGCGGCCGGCTTCTCCTCGGCCGCGGGGGCCGCTGGGGCCGGCGCCGCGGGCGCACAAGCCGCGAGGACAAGCGTCAGGATCATGAGCACGGCTATGAGGTACTGTGCCCGATGCTTTACGGCTGACATGAAACTTCCCTCCTTGTGTGTGTTGATCTGCGGGGGTAAACCTACCGCTTTTCCGATGTAAACGATAAGGTGGTTCCCTTAGGAGACGGAAGTATGATCGTTGGCCTCCTTGCGCATCACCTCCTTTCCTAGTCTGAGGTGCCGGAATCGAGAGGCGTTTGGAGGGTGCGTGCTCGACTCCGAGATAATCAGGGCACACAGCCCCGAGCGAGAGTTGCTGCTAGAATCGCTGTGAGGGTTGAATCAGATGAACCAGTGACGATTGTATTTCGCCCGAGATTCAGGGGTTCTTGAGAGGTTCTCATAACCAACGTTAGTTTAACACGTGAGTACATAGAAGTCAAGACTACATTGCTTGCGAGGGAAGATAAAAACGGCACTTTGGGCTTTCTTTTGTCTTCAGCCAGAACAAAGTCCCCCTGAAAATTCTGTACCTACTCTCGGTAGTATAACCAATATGGTGGAAACAGCCCATGATGCTCGTCACAGGCCCTCGGCGGTGGTGCGGAGGGGCCTACCCACTCTCAATGTGATTGCTCCCGCGTGCAAGTGGTGGTAGAATGCCCCTGCAATCCGATGTGTGGGCAAGGGTGAAATGGATCGGCTATGGACCCCCTGGCGGATGCCTTATTTGGTCGGCGACAAACAGGCGGAGGGATGCGTTTTCTGTCAGAAGGTGCGATCCGATGATGACCGGGCGGCTCACGTCTTGATGCGAGGCCGGCACGGGTTCGTGACGCTGAACCTCTACCCGTATAACAATGGCCATCTGCTGGTGCTGCCGTACGCGCACGTGCCGAGCGTGGAGGATTTGCCGCCCGAGACGTTGACGGAATTGATGTTGCTGGTGAATCACAGTTTGACCGTCCTGCGATTTGCTTTCCATCCTCATGGCTTCAACCTGGGCGTGAACCTGGGCAAAGTGGCCGGCGCCGGGATTGATGACCATGTTCACATCCACATCGTGCCGCGCTGGGAGGCTGATACGAATTTCATGCCCATCATCGCCAAGACGCGAGTGATCCCGGAATGGATCGATGATACGTATGAGCGTCTGGCGAGGGCGTTGCACAAGCTGGTGGCCGATGGCCGCCTGCCCGATCTCACGGCGGACGGGTGAGGTCGGGCGCTTCCCTGCGGTGCTCACCCCCTCTCATTCGACACGCCGAGGCATCGTCGGTGTGCCAGCGTTGCCCGCTTCCATCGCCATGTCGTTGTGGGGTGCGCAGCCGCTCATAAGCTCTGTTCTCTGCTGTCCCTTATGGGGCATACTGCTGAGGGGCGCATCTGGCCCCCGAGATCGCAGAGCCATCGTAACTCTGTGAGTGATCGTCGGTTATATGTGCATAGAGAGCCCAAAAAATCCAAAGAAAAACGCTACGTCGTCCCGTCGGCGCGATCGGCTGAGCGTGCATCCCAGCGATGGCCCCTGGAACTCGCTGCAGTACATCTGGCGGCATGTGAACCCGTTGCGGGTGATCCGCAATTTCCTGATCATTTACATATGCCGGTTCATCCCCTGGCTGGGTTTGAAGAACCGGCTTTACCGACTTACGGGGATGCGGGTGGGGGATCACGCCTCGATCGCTTTGATGGTGATGATGGATGTGTTCTTCCCGGAGGATATCTCCATAGGGGATGACGCGATCATCGGGTACAACACCACCATCCTGGGGCATGAGTACCTGCGGCGCGAGTGGCGGCGCGGCCCCGTGGTGATCGGTGACCGTGTGACGATCGGGGCCAATTGTACGATCCTGCCCGGCGTGATCATCGGGGATGATGCCGTGGTCTCGGCGATGAGCCTGGTCAATCGTGACGTGCCTCCGGGGGCGCGAGTTGGCGGGGTGCCCATTCGCCCACTGGCGTGAGGGGCGCGTCCGCATCGGCGGCGATGGCTGGGGCGGCCCCGTCCCTGAGAGCGTGTTGGGGATGGGGGATCCTTGCATAAGGGAGAAAAAGCGTGGTTCGGGAGGTTCAGGTCGGGCGGGTGATCGCCTGGTTGCAGCGGCTGCTCCGACTTCCCCCTGTCATGGCGGCGGTCCTGATCGCCGATATGACGGGTTTTGTGTGGGGGATCCTGTACTGGTACGGGCGGCAGCTGCCGGGGACGCCGGTCTGGTCGTGGCCCTTCATCCCGGATTGTCCCCTTTTCGGGCTGGTAGGAGGGTTGGCACTGCTGCTGGTGGTGGCGCGGGACGCGTCCCCACGAGCGCGTTCCTGGATGCGGACGGTGTTGTGGGTTGTGGGCGCATCCTCCCTGGTGGCGATGGGGGTGGCGGCATGGGCCGGCGGGCGGGCTTCTCCTCTCCTGTGGGCGCGCTGGATCGCCGCCTACGAGGGGATGTGGGCGTTGTTGGGCGGCCTGTGCCTGATCACCGCGGCGGCCTGGAATCGGGTGCCCAACGAGTGGTTGAGCATCGCGGCCATGGGGCAGATCAAATACGGGCTGTGGACCGTGTTCGCCTGGGTGGTGTTCTGGTGGAATACCCGGGGGTTCGTCACCTTTGAGAGCGTCTTTATGACGGTCACCCACATGGCCATGATCGCCCAGGGGATGATGCTGTTCACGTATTACCGGCCGTCGCGGCGCGGCGCGCTGGTGGCTGGCGGCTGGTTCCTGTTGAGCGATTTCGTGGATTATGGCCTGGGGTACTACCCGCGGCTGCCCCGGCAGGTGCCCGTCTCTGTGATGCAATGGCATACCATCCCGGTCACGTTCATCCTGACCGCCGCGTTTTGGCGGATGTCCCGATGGCGTGACTGGCCGGGTGTGTGGGCGCGGTGGGGGGCGGCCTCCTCGGCGGCCCGGGCGTCGCGCACGTGAGGACACGGTTTCATCGACGTGAAGCGGGAAGATCACCGGCTTTCAGATTCCGTGAGTGAAGCATGAGACTACCGAAGGAGGGCGCATTTTGAGCGTCAATCCGAAGATTCAGCGCCTGCGCGAGCTAAAGGCCCAGGCGAAGCTGGGCGGCGGCGTGCAGCGCATTGAGCAGCAACATGCCAAGGGAAAGCTGACAGCCCGAGAGCGATTGGATCTGTTGTTGGACAAGGGCAGCTTCCGGGAGTTGGACGCGTTCGTCGTACATCGCAGCCATGACTTCGGGCTCGATAAGCAGCGTATCTTGGGGGATGGGGTGGTGACCGGCTACGGCACCGTGGATAACCGGCTGGTCTTCGTCTATGCGGATGATTTCACCGTCTTCGGCGGGTCTCTTTCGGAGGCTCACGCGGAGAAGATCTGCAAGGTGATGGATCTGGCGATGAAGAACGGTGCCCCCTTTATCGGCCTGAACGACTCGGGAGGGGCCCGTATCCAGGAAGGGGTCGTCTCGCTGGCCAGCTACGCGGAGATCTTTCTGCGGAACACGCTGGCGTCGGGCGTGATCCCCCAGATCAGCGTCATCATGGGGCCCTGTGCGGGCGGCGCTGTGTACTCCCCGGCGCTGATGGATTTCATCATCATGGTGAAGGGCACCAGCTACATGTTCGTCACCGGGCCGGAGGTGGTCAAGGCCGTCACCCATGAGGACGTCACCTTTGAGGAGCTGGGCGGGGCCTACGTCCACGCGAGCACCAGCGGCGTGGCGCACTTCATCGCGGATAGCGAGGAGGATGCCTTCTTCATCCTGCAGAAGCTCCTCAGCTTCCTGCCGCAGAACAACCTGGAGGATCCGCCGTACGTGCCTCCCACCGACGATCCGCTGCGCATGGACGAGGAGCTGAACGACATCGTCCCGGACCAGCCCAACCGCGCCTATGACATGAAAGAGGTGATCCGCCGGGTGGTGGACGATGGCTACCTCCTGGAGGTGCAAGAGCACTTCGCCCAGAACATCATCGTCGGTTTCGCTCGCCTGGGAGGGCATTCCGTCGGCATCGTGGCCCAGCAGCCGACGGTCCTGGCTGGCGTTCTGGATATCGACGCCAGCACAAAGGCCGCTCGCTTCGTGCGCTTCTGCGATTGTTTCAATATCCCCCTGGTCACCTTTGAGGATGTGCCCGGCTTCATGCCGGGGATATCGCAGGAGCATGGCGGGATCATCCGGCATGGCGCCAAGCTGCTGTACGCGTATGCCGAGGCCACGGTGCCCAAATTGACGGTGATCACCCGGAAATCGTATGGTGGGGCGTATTGCGTCATGTCGCCCAAGGCGTTGCGGGGCGACATCAATCTGGCGTGGCCGACCGCCGAGATCGCGGTGATGGGACCTGAGGCCGCGGTCAACATCATCTTCAAACGGGAGATCGCGGCTGCCGAAGATCCAGAGGCCGAGCGGGAGCGGCTGGTGGCCGAGTATCGGGCGAGATTCGCGAACCCCTACGTTGCCGCCGCCCGAGGCTATCTGGACGATGTGATCGAGCCGCGCGAGACCCGGCCGCGACTCATCAACGCGTTGGAGATGCTTCAGAACAAACGGGATAGCAATCCGCCGAAGAAGCATGGGAACATCCCGCTGTAGCCTCCTGTAGGGGGCAGGCTCGCATGCTGGACGCCACGCGGGGTTCACGGTTTGAGAGGTGGCCGATGATCGATCTGGAAGGCCGTGTACGTGCAATGCGGACGTTCCTGTGGTTCTTCCGCGGGGGGGTGCTCCTCTACGCGGTCATTGGGCTGCTCATCTACAAGGCCAGCGGACATCCCGCGGGGTTTGTGAACCTGCCGGGGCCGACCTACCTGTTGGTGGCGATGATCCTGGTCGCGATGGCGACGGCCGCGGTGGGGTTCCTGACGTTTTTCCTGCCGGCTCGCCTGACGGACCCGGAGCGGCTGGTGCGCCTCCCGGGGATGAACCGGCTGTCGGCCGTGGTGGCCCAGCTTCAGCGAGCCTTCATGATCTCGGTCAGCGGGGCGAACACGGTGGCTGTGCTGGGGTTGGTGCTCTTCCTGCTGAACGGGAGGATCCTGGACCTGTTCGGCTTCACGGTGGCCGCTTTGGCCGTGCTGGCCGTGACGACGCCTCAACGGGATCACTGGGAGGAGATCGTGCGGATCGTGCGCGCCCGTCGCTCCGATTGGACCGATGTCTGGTAAGAGGTAAAATATCATTGTTTCTGCTGAAGGATAGTCAGGGTGGATCGGCTGAGGGAACGCCTGGATGTTGGGTGGGGAACATCATCATTCATCTGCTGGCGGATAGGAAATCAACGACATGTTCCGTAAAGTTCTGATCGCGAATCGCGGCGAGATCGCCGTTCGTATTATCCGTGCCTGTGAAGAGCGAGGGTTGCGAACCGTCGCCGTGTATTCGGAGGCGGACCGCCAC
>JAJRVX010000296.1:0-11904 GCA_024277095.1 Chloroflexota bacterium | reverse complement strand
GTACAACGAGGGGATCTCCCGGGAAGGGGACGTGTTGGACCTGGCGGTGGAGATGGAGTTGGTAAGCAAGCGGGGCGCCTTCTACTCCTATGGCGATGTGCGACTGGGACAGGGCCGTGAGAACGCCAAGCAGTTCCTCCGCGAAAATCCAGATATCATGGAGGATCTGGAAGCACAAATTCGAGAGATTGCAGGGCTGGCGCCTGCACGGCGTCCAGAAGCCGGCGATGGCGAAGTGAGTGCATAACCGACAGGCGACGCAGGGGGAAAGCCCCCGTGAGGTCTGTCCAGCGATTACCACGCGCACGGCGCGTGTTGCGAGCTTTGATCTCGTTGGCTAGGGTTCCGCGTGAGGTATGGGTCCTGGGAGGGCGAGCGATCGAGCAACCGGATGAAGGCGGGTCGGGACGGCCGGCCTTCCAGCCGTTGTTTAGGAACGCCCACATAATCATTTGAGGGAAGGCATTTCTGGCAAGGTTATTCACCTGCTCAGCCCCTGGCGTCTCGGGGTAGTGAAGGGAACGCCGGAGCGTTTTCTCGAAAGCCAACCGTTCAAAGCTGTGCGCGCCAGCCTTGCGCGAGAAGTCCGGTGATGGCTGTGGCAGACCCGCCACAGCCATTTTCGTTGTCATGAGGGAGAGGGGAGGTCATGGGCGGCGTGATCACCGCCCTACGCTATCAGAAGCGCAACAAGGACAGGGTGAACGTCTATCTCGATGGGCGGTTCGCCTTCGCCCTGCCGGCCATGGAGGCGGCGCGCCTTCACAAGGGGCAGGAGCTGAGCGACGAGGAGATCGAGCGGCTACAACGCGTCGATCTCGAGCAGAAAGCCTACGATCGAGCATTGCGCTTCCTGGGGTATCGCCCTCGCAGCATCGCGGAGGTGGAGCGGTACCTCCGGCGTCATCATGTGGACGAATCGATCATTCAACAGGTCATCAAACGTTTGCAACGGGTCGGATACCTGGACGATGACGCCTTCGCCCGTTTCTGGGTGGAGAATCGTCAACAGTTCAATCCACGAGGGATTCACGCCCTGCGACAGGAGCTTCGCCTCAAGGGGGTGGCCACCGAGGTGATCGAGGAGGCGATAGGCCTCGCCGCTGTCGACGAGGAGGAACTGGCCTATCGCTCGGCAAGCTCCCGCGCGCGGCGCTGGCGTGCGCTGGATCGACCCAGCTTCTGGCGCAAGGCGGGGAGCTATCTGGCCCGCCGGGGGTTCTCATACGACATCATCCAGGTCGTCCTGCGCCGTCTCTGGGAGGAGATCCAGGCCACCGAGACGGAGGATCCCACGTCCGGGCATTACGATCCGACATCGCAATGAACGCGCAAGTTATCAAGGGACGAATGACGCACAGCGGTTGAGATTCAGTTCATTCTAAACGATACGGATGTAACGGGGAGTCAATCATATGGGAGCGGGAATAGACAAACTGATACTGATCCTGTTAGGGATCCCTCTCGCCGCCATCGTTGGTGGTGTAGTGGGATACTTCCTGCGACAGTATCTGGTTGAGGCTCGCATTCAGGCGGCCCAGGAACAGGCGAAACAGATCATCGCCCAGGCGGAGACTCGCGCTCGGGAGATCGAGCTGGCAGCCCGCGACGAGGCGATGAAACTGCGCGATCGGACCGAGGCGGAGCTCAATCGCCGGCGGTCCGAGCTGCGTCGAACCGAGGAGCGCCTTCAAAATCGCCTGGAGGCCATCGAGCGCCGGTTCGAGCAGATCGAGAATCGAGAGAGACGGCTCAATCAGCGACAGAGCCAGATCGATAAGCGGTTCAACCAGGTCCAGAAGATGGAGGAGTCCATCCGCTCCGAGCTGGAGCGGATCGCCGGGCTCTCTAGCGAGGAGGCTAAGGCCGAGCTCCTGAAGCTTGTGGAGCAGGAGACCCGCCAGGAGATGGCCCGAGTGATCCGCCAGGTGGAAGCGGAGATGCATGAGAAGGCGGAGGAGAAGGCTCGCGAGTTGATCACCCTGGCCATCGAGCGGGTGGCCTCCGATCACGTGGCCGAGACCACGGTCTCCACGGTGCCGTTGCCAAACGATGAGATGAAGGGGCGCATCATCGGACGACAGGGCCGGAACATCCGGGCCATCGAGATGTGCACAGGGGTCGACCTGGTCGTGGATGACACGCCGGAGGCGGTGATCATCTCCAGCTTCGACCCGGTGCGCCGCGAGGTAGCGCGAATGGCCCTGGGAAAGCTGGTCCAGGATGGGCGAATCCACCCGGCCCGCATCGAGCGGGAGGTGGAGAAGGCACGGCAGGAGGTGGAGCGCCAGATCCGGGAGGCCGGTGAGGCGGCCGCGATCGAGACGGGCCTGCAAGGCCTCCATCCGGAGATCCTGAAGCTGGTCGGGCGCCTGAAGTTCCGCACCAGCTACGGCCAGAACCAATATTACCACGCGATCGAGACGGCCCACATCGCGGGCCTCCTGGCCGCGGAGCTGGGCGCGGACGTCAAGATCGCCAAGATGGGCGGGCTGCTACACGATCTGGGCAAGGCGGTCAGCCACGAGGTGGAGGGGCCACACGCGCAGGTCGGGGCTGATCTCGCCCGCCGATACGGCGTGCCGGAGAAAGTGGTCAACATCATCGCCGCACACCATCATGAGACGGAGCTCCAAAGCCTGGAGGCCGTCATCGTCGCCGCGGCCGACGCCATCTCCGGCGCTCGACCCGGAGCCCGGCGGGAGGCGTTGGAGGCCTACATCAAGCGTGTGACCGCCCTGGAGGAGCTGGCCAACTCCTTCGAGGGGGTGCAACAATCCTACGCGATCCAAGCGGGGCGGGAGCTCCGCATCATCGTTAAGCCGGAAGACGTGGACGACCTGGCAGCCATCCGACTGGCGAAGGACATCGCGCGCAAGGTGGAGGACAACCTGGAGTACCCGGGACAGATCAAAGTGACCGTGATTCGGGAGACGCGTCCCGTGGAATATGCCAAGTAGGTTGCCCAAGCATCCATCTGTGATCACTTGTACGGAGGGCTACAGACACGCGCAAAATTTGTAAGTAACCTTTGTAATGGATCGGACGTCTTCAGCTTCAAAGCAGATATGTGGCCCCGCATGCGCTCCCAGATCTGTTCTGGGCACAGAGCACGATCAGGGAGTCCGTTACGGGCCTCCGCGAAGAGTGAGATCGCTGCCGAAGGATACCGAGGATAGCAAGCGGCAGAGGTCGTACGTCCTAGACGACTTTGCAGGGAGGCTGCCAACATGGACGTCATCAAGGTCTCGGCTCGGTCTCGATCCACCGCAGTTGCGGGAGCGATCGCAGGGGTCGTACGCGAGCATGGGCGCGCTGAGGTGCAGGCTATCGGCGCCAGCGCGGTCAACCAGGCCGTCAAGGCCGTTGCCATCGCTCGCACATACCTGGCCCAAGACGGTATCGACGTGATCTGCATCCCGGCCTTCACGGAGGTCGATATCGAAGGGCAAGAGCGCACAGCGGTCAAGTTGGTGGTCGAGCCCCGCTGACCGCACAGCGCTCCCACAACTGAATCCGTCCCTTTCGCAGCCCCTGACGGTTTCGCGCGCCAAAACGGGCGTGAGGCTTCCTGGAGAAGCCCCACGCCCGTCTCGCTTGTATGCAACGCTCGCTTGCCCCTACCGCCGGCCATCGGACCGGCGGCTGGCGGGGCAGCCGTTACACGGCCCCCTCCCCTTCTCCGGCGCCTCCTGTCCGGCGATCAGCTCGGATGCGGGGATCTCAACAATCGTCTCATCCTCCAGCCGCACCGTGACCACCTCCCGCAGCGCGTGGATCTGCCGCCCGCGCCCCTTCCCCTGGGGGGTGACCACCTCCGTCCCCACCTTGGGGAGCTTCTGCTTGATATCCGTGTACGTTTCCAACTCGTAGCTCAGGCAGCATAACAGCCGCCCGCACACGCCCGAGATCTCCGAGGGGTTCAGTGGGAGATCCTGCTGTTTCGCCATCTTGATGGAGACGGGGCTGAACTCCCGTAACCAGGAGGCGCAACACAGCCGGCGGCCACATTTCCCAAATCCCCCCAGGAGCTTGGCTTCATCTCGGACGCCGATCTGCCGCATCTCCACGCGCGTGCGCAGACGGCGGGCGAGATCCCGCACCAACGCGCGGAAGTCCACCCGCTGCTCCGCCGTGAAATACACCACCAGCCGGCCGCCGTCGAAGTTGTACTCGGTCCGGACCACCTTCATCGGCAACCCGTGCTCCGCCACACACTCACGGCACTTCTGCAGCGCCTCGGCCTCCCGATGGATATACCGATCGCGCTGCACCATATCCCACGCCGTGGCCCGGCGCACAACCGGCTTCAAAGGCTCGGCGATCTCCTCCTCCGGGACCTCGTGCGGCGGCTGTACCACCTGGGCCACCTCACGCCCACGGGCGGTGTCCACGACCACCCAATCACCCGGCTCCAGATCATCATGGCCGGCCGGATCAAAATGATAGATCTTCGATACGAACCGGAATTGAACCCCTACTACCTTCGGCATCCAACGTCCTCCATCCCGCTACGCCCGTTCTCGCTCAGCTTACTCTCTGCCCATACTGGTTGATGTCGATCACTGAGGATCGTTCATAAAATGTATCTGATGACCTGCCCGACCTCGGCCCAGATCCCTGCGGAAGGGGCCGAGAAAGGCAGGTGCAGGCCGGAAAAGGGGGATCTCCGCGGAGGAAAGATTCCCGCCACACCTCTCCCTGTGGAGCTGGTAGCTGAGGGAGACCCCCAGACACCTTACCGGTAAATCTCCACTAAGATAGCTCCGACACACCTCACGGCCCAACCCGGGACCGAGGCAGGTGCAGGAAGAGCACATCCAGGGCCAACCGAGCGTTCGCGTTCCTCTGGATGTGCTGCAGCGTATCCTGCAGCCTTCGCACCGTCTCACGCACCTGATCGGCCGTCCATCGACGCGCCGCCTCCTCCAGCGAGGCCCGCTGATCGATGTTCACGATCTGGCCCTCACAACGCGCCTGCAACAGCATGACATCCCGCCACCAGCTCAGCCACAGCGGCAGGATCGAGCGCACCCGATCCGGATTACGGCTCAACTGCTCGGCCAGAGCCAGCCGCTCCACATAGCCCGCCCGAACGAGCTGACCGATCTGCTCCAGACACTGAATGCGCCAGTCCTGATCCTTCTGATCCTGCAACAGGGCGACGGCCTTCCCCAAACACCCGCCGCTCACCCGGGCCAGGAGCGCCGCCAGCTCCGGCGGCGCCTGCCAGCGTTCCTGCAACGCCACCTCCACCACATCGACGGGCAGTGGCCGCAATGTCAACACCTGACAGCGCGACACCACCGTGGGCAGCAGCGCCTCTCGTTGGGTCGCGGTCAACAACAACATCACATGTGGGGGAGGCTCCTCCAGCGTCTTCAGCAGGGCGTTGGCCGCCTGCGGCGTCGCTCGATCGAGCTCACGCACGATGAAGGCCTTCACCCGTCCCTCCATGGGGGATAGGCTGGCCTCCCGCTGCAGCTCGCGGATCTGATCGATGGCAAGCTGGCGGCCGGGTTCCGGCGGGGCCACCAGGCGGACGTCCGGGTGACGATCCTGCCCGATCAACTGACAGGCGCGACATTCGCCGCAAGGCCGCGCGGCGATCTCGTCATGCTGACAGAGCGTGGCCTGGGCCAGCGCCCTCGCCAGCGTCGTCTTCCCAACGCCCGGCGGGCCGACGAACAGGTACGCATGCGACAGGCGCTCCTGCTGCAGGCTCTGATGCAGCAGCCGCACCGCCCAATCATGTCCGATGACAGGCCAGGCCGGCCGAACCGTCTTGTGATCTTCCATACCCCTCCACGCGTCCCATTGCTCACGCGATGACCCAGGCGTGAGATGTGACATAAGCGCGCTCACATTTTACCACACATGCCCACCGCGGGCTATCGAAGGGAGGCCCGGAAGAGGATCACAGGGGGAACACGCTGCAGTCGGCGCATGTACCCGTGGTCCGGCTGGAGGTCCGGCCAGAGATAAGGAATGCGTTGAGGAGGCGTGGCCTGCGGATCCAAGGGGAGCGGCTCCAACAGGCGCTCGACGACGAACCCGTGACGGGCCAACGTCTCGACCATGTCTTCCGTCGTGTAGTAAAACTCGCAGGCGGGCACACGGCGACGGTCCTCCGGCCCGAAATCCCACACATCGTCCCCCAGGACGCGGCGCCGGCTCGGCCAGTAGCTCGTCCAGGCATATCCCGGCTCCCCATCCGGATCCACCAGGCATCGGTCCACGGGATGGTTCATCGACCAGATGAACACGCCGTGCGGGGCCAGCACGCGGGCCACCTCGGAAATCGCCGCGTCCAGATCGGCGACGAACATCAGCGCGCCCACGGAGATCACGATATCGAACGAGCGATCCGCCAAGCCATCCATGCGGCTGGCATCCCCCTGGATAAACCGCACGCGAACGCCAGCCTGCCGCGCCAGACGACGGGCATAAGCCAGCTGTGCCCCGGAGACGTCCAACCCGATGACCTGACCTCCCCAGCGCGCCAGGACGATGCTGTTCTGGCCGCCGCCGCAGCCCACGTCCAGGCACCGCCGTCCCCGCACGCGCTCCGGCCCTCCCAGCAAGTTCAACTCCCGCTCACCCGGGATCATGGGGCCATAGTGTACGTCCTCCAGGGAGATCCGCGCGGTGGCCTGATACGACTGGCTCACCTGATTCCAGGCGGCCTGATTGATTCGGGTGATCTCCTCATCCCTCACAGCAGACCCCCGGGCAGCCTACTCCGCCTGCTCCTCCGCGCCCGGGTCCCCGTCATCGGAGGAGGCCGGCGAAGCCTCCTCCTGTGGCTCCTCCTCGGGCAGGATTCCCAGCCGCTCCATGCGCGTATAGGCCTGGCGAATCGGCCGCAAGGGAACTTTGATCGCCTGGCGACAGAACGGGCACTCCACCACGTAGTGCTTTCGCTTCTTCCCGCGCGATTCCTCCACCGCGCGCACGATCTGCTCGTTGGAGAGCATATATCCACGGCCGCAATGTGAGCATGTAACACGAACCATTTTCTCCCTCCCGCACCCACCCGATATCCCAAGCCCCCTCGGTCCCGCAGCAGGGCTTTCAGAGTTCCAACGAAGCCCTCCCCCATCTCCAACCAGCCTGATCCGGGCAGGGGAGGCCAGGCCAGGCAGGTAAAGGGCGGAACCCTGAAAGTTTCTTTTGAGGGGCTGCGCCCCTCAAAACTCCCCGTCGCGTTTCCACCGGAAAAGACACCCGATCCGCGGGTGGGCGCTTTGACAGCGCCAGTATACCTGTGCTACAGTCTTCGTGCAACTACGGGTAACGGAGAGACGAAGTGGCCACGATCGCTTTGATCGCCCATGACGGCAAGAAGGACGAGCTGGAGAGGTTCGCGCGGGCACACAGGGCAGAACTGGAGCGCTTCCATCTGATCGCCACCGGCACGACGGGGCAGAGGATCGCGGAGGCCACAGGGCTCCCGGTGGAGCGGATGCTCTCGGGCCCGTTAGGGGGTGACGCCCAGATCGCCGCTCGGGTGGCCTCCGGGCACGTCCTCGCCGTGATCTTCCTGGTGGACCCTCTGTACGCCCATCCACATGAGCCGGATATCCAGGGGCTGCTACGCATCTGCAACGTCCACAATGTCCCGCTGGCAACGAACGCAGCCACGGCCGAACTCGTGCTGGCCGGTCTGACGGCCTCATAGCCCGGTTCGTACCCGGCACCCCCTCCAAGGACAGCCGGAGCTCACCCCTGCGTGGAGGCAACGCGATGTCGCGTGCACGTATTCTCCCCTTAGTCGCGGACTACACCCTGATCGTGATCGGCGCCCTCCTGATCGCCCTAGCAGCCGATCTGTTCCTCATCCCCAACCAGGTGATCTCCGCCGGGCTGTTCGGCATCGCGGTGATCTTCTACTATCTATTCGGGACGCCGGTCGGGTTGGTCACCCTGGCCCTCAACATCCCGCTGTTCCTGGCCATGCTGCGCTGGGGAGGCGGCTGGAAGGCGGGCGTGCGCACCATGGTGGCCGTGGCCGTCATGTCCTTCGCCGTGGACCTGATGGCCGGGCGCCTGCCGGTGATCACCACAGATCCCTTACTCTACACGCTCTACGGCGGCATCCTGGACGGATTGGGGATCGGCCTGATCTTCCGGGCGCAGGGCACGACGGGTGGCATCGACATCATCGCCCGGCTCATGCAGCGCTGGCGGGGCTCCGAGCCGGGGCAGGTGCTGCTGGTGCTGAGCGGGCTCACCCTGGCCGCGGCGGCCATCGTCTTCGGGATCGAACGAGCCCTCTACGCCATGATCGTGGCCACCGTGTCCAGCATGATGGTCGATCTGGTCCAACAGGGACTTGGGCGCGCCAAGGTCGCCTTCATCGTGTCCACCGAGCACGACCGCATCCGGTCCGCCATCCTTGAGGAAATGGAGCGCGGTGTGACGATCCTACAGGGCGAGGGAGGGTACACGGGGGCGGTGCGACCGGTGCTCATGTGCGCGGTCGCCCAATCCGAGGTAAGCGTGCTCAAACGGCTGATCGATCGATACGATCCGAACGCCTTTATCGTCATCGCGCCCGCCCAGGAGGTCCTGGGCGAGGGATTTCGCGGGCTGCACCCCGCCGTGTAAACGGAATCAATACACGACGCGTTGCCCTTTGAGGATTCCCAGGAACAGCTCGGTGAGCCCCACCGCGATGGCGATCGGCAGGTCGATCAACACGGCCAGGCTCAGAGCATAGGTCAACGTCTGGACGCCGCGTGCGATCGCGCTCATCGCCTCCCGGGAAAGCGAGGGCAACAGATCCAGCGCATAGAGCCCCCCCACGGCGACGACGAGATAGAGGGACAGAGTCCCCCAAGGCTCCCGGTCGCTGGCGCTGGGCATCATCCCGTTGGATACGGTGAAGATCAGGTAGACGTAGAGCCAGATGTCCGGCTTTCCCATTCCCTGCCAGAGGTTGCGCACGGCCGCACGCCAGCCATCCACCCCGGCCAGGCCGAATACCTGTAAGGCGATCCCCAGGAGGATCGCGCAGCCGGTGATGAAGGGCGCCATCCCCACCAGGCTATCCCGCACGGTCCCCCCGGAGCGAAAATCCACGTAGCCCATCCGCACCGATCGCCCCCGCGACTCGGGCCAGACGCGAAGCCGCGAGGGACGCAGGCCCAACACCCGGGCGGCCGCCCAATGGCTCGCCTCATGCAGCGCGATCCCGGGTAGGAAGATGAGCCAGGCCAACACCATGGCCCCCGTGCTCCGCTCGGTGAGGAGCAAGCCAATCCCCTGCACATGCCGGCCGATCCAGTCGCTCAGCAAGAACAGAACGACCAGGACCACGGCGAACGTTGCCAGCGTTTCCCACGGCACGGTCGGGCCCTCTCAGCATTCAAAGAAAGGAGGGCAGGGATTCCCTGCCCTCACATCGGAAACCACTCACATCATGCAACGATCCGCCTGTCATCGCACCCAAGATCCGCTAGCCGTCCAGGATCAACGATACACCTCGGAGGTGATGCGGATCATGGCCACAAACTCGTCCGCCCGCAGGCTGGCCCCGCCCACCAAAGCGCCGTCCACATCCGGCTGGGACATGATCTCCCGGATGTTCTTGCTGTTGGTGCTCCCGCCGTACTGGATGCGCACCTGCTCGGCCACATCCCGGCCGTATAAGCGTTCGACGGTCGCCCGCACCACGCCGCCGATCACTTGCTGCGCCTGCTCGGCAGTGGCAGCCTTGCCCGTCCCGATCGCCCACACGGGCTCGTAGGCGATGACCACCTTCGCGACCTGGTCCGCCGTGAGTCCATCGAGCACGCCCTTCACCTGCCCGCGCACCACGGATTCGGTTTCCCCCGCGTCGTACTGGGCCTCCGTCTCCCCCACACAGATGATGGGGGTCAGACCGTGGCTCAATGCCGCCTTCACCTTACGGTTCACGAGCTCGTCCGTCTCACCGAAATAGGCCCTCCGCTCCGAGTGCCCCAGGATCACGTACTGGCATAGATCCACCAGCATCAAGGGCGAGATCTCCCCCGTGAACGCGCCCTTCTCCTCCCAGTGCATGTTCTGGGCACCCAGTCCGATATCGGTCCCCCGGATCAGAGTCGCCACCCGATCCAGATCCACGAAGGGCGGGCACAATACCTTCTCCACATTCTGAACCGCCGTCAGGCCATCGAGCATCCCCCTCACCAGCTCCTCCGCCTCGGCGATGGTTTTGTTCATCTTCCAGTTGCCAGCGATGATGGGCGTACGCATCTTCCTTCCTCCTTAATCGTTCGGTCGCCCGCCATCTTAGCACCAACCATCCGCAAAAGCAAAATCCCCCGATCGCCCATCCGATCATCAACCTCGTATCCTACCTCCTAGAGAAACGCCGTTGCTTCTGCCATGGGGAGGCCCGGAGGGGCTTCGCCCTCCGGGAAAGCTCTTCTCCCCAGGCCGAGAAAGAACAAGCGCGAGGCGGACAAAGAGGATGGGGGTCCCTCCGCCAAAACATCCTCTTTTTCTGCTTTGCACCTGTCCTTTCCCGGCCTGATTCGGGTGGGCAAGGCCGGGCGAGGCAGGTGAGGAGCGGAAACCGGGAAGTCTCTTTTGAGGGGCTGCGCCCCTCAAAGCTCCCTGCTGTATTTCCACCGAAAAAGATACACTACCCCTAACCATCCCCCCTTGCCTCTCGCAGGCGGCCATGGTAAGATGGTCTTGCAGTAGGGGCTTCGGCACCGGTACGATCGACGTGATGAGCCTGCACGAGGGACCGTTATAAGGAGGGAGCGAGATGGCACGCGTGGAAGGATCGGGAATGTTGATCTGTGACGGCTGCGGAGTGGAGATCACATGGGCCCCTGTGAGGCAACGGGATCGCGTGTTCTGCTGCAAGACGTGCGCCCGCGGGCTGCCCTGCCGATGCGATGACATCGAGGATGCGGAGCCCTTCGATCCCCGGTTGGATCGGTTCGAGTTCCTGCCCGATTGACCCTTGCGTGCGTGTTGGAGTGGTACGGCTGTAACATTCGCGGGAGGGTTCGCCCTCCCGCGATGTGCTATCCACCCGCCGGCACATGCCTACGAGGTCCGACCCGGCCACGGAAACGCTTGCGGGCGGTGTCGGAGGAGAGAGGAGGGACAGGATCACCAGCGATGCCCATTGGAGGATGACGTGGTGATGCGCGGGACACGGGCCAGGATCTCCGAGATCACCTCGTAGTTGATGGTGCCCAGGTGGATGGCCACCTCATCCGCCGTGATCTCCTCATCCCCCTGACGGCCGATCAGCACCACCTCGTCGCCCTGCCGGACGCCCGGGATGTGGGTCACATTGATCATGGTCTGATCCATGCACACCCGGCCCACCACAGGCGCCCGCTGCCCCCGCACCAGCACGCTCCCCCAGTGCGTGGGTGATCGCCGGAAGCCATCGGCATATCCCACCGGGATCACGGCGATACGCTCCTCCCCTTGCGTGCGATACACGTTCCCATAGCTGACGAAGCTGCCCGGCGGCAACGTCTTCACCTGAGCGATGATGGTCTTCCAGCTCAGCGCACGGCGAAATCCGGGCGGCAGGGGCGTCTCCGCCGAGGGAGCCAGGCCGTACATGGCGATACCCAGCCGCACCATATTGAAGCGGCTCTCCGGCACGGTAAGCAGCGCGGCCGAATTCGCCGCGTGGACCAGGGGAACGCGGACGCCAAGATCCCGGATCACATCCAGCGCGCGGTGGAATCGCTCCAACTGCCAGTACGTGTACTCCTTATCAGCCGCGTCGGCCACGGAGAAATGGGTAAAGACCCCCTCGATCTCGACGCCGGGCAGGCGCGCCACCGCCTCCACGAAGTCCGGCACCTCCTCCGGGAGGATGCCCAGGCGGCCCATGCCCGTGTCGATCTTGATATGGACGTAAGCCGGACGGCCGACGAG
>JAJRVX010000295.1:0-15180 GCA_024277095.1 Chloroflexota bacterium | reverse complement strand
CACGCTTTCGGCGCTGGCAAGCCTTTGGCCAGCCTTGCGCGCGGCGCAGGTCAGCGTGCGAGAGGCTCTGGCGTACGAGTGAGGATCAAAAAGAAGGAGGTAAACCCATTGCACTTTGCAAGGAAAACCCAACGAAACAGCTACGCCCAAAAGGCTGTATTGGTCACCGGCTGCTCTTCGGGCATAGGCCGCGCCATCGCAACCCATCTGTCGGCAAACGATTTCACGGTATTTGCAACCGTCAGAAAGAGCGAAGATGCGGAGAGCCTACGAGAGATGCGAAGACCCAACCTGATCCCGACCTATCCTCTCGATTTGACAAACTTGGACCATATCCAGAAAGTCCGGGCGTTTGTCGAAGGGGAGTTGAGGCATCGAGAGCTTGAAGGATTGTACGGGTTGATCAATAACGCCGGGGGTGGAAGCATCGCCCCCATCGAACTACTGGATTTGGACAGATTCCACACGGAACTACAAGCTCGCGTCCTCGGACCGGTCGCCCTGTTGCAGTCTTTCCTACCGCTGATTCGCGAGGCCAAGGGACGCGTGCTCTGGATAGCCACACCGGCGCTACTTCCGAGCCCTTATTTGACGGACATTCATGCCTGCGATTTTGCGGTCAATTTCATTGCCAGAACCCTCCAAATCGAGCTCATGCCCTGGAACATCCCAAGTATCCTAATCCGCTGCGGGGGCATAAAAACCGACTCTCCTCAAAGGACATATCGCACCCTGGCCGAGGATGTACAAAATTGGCCCAGGGAAAGATATGAGCTGTACGCGAGGGCGTTGGAAAAAACTCAAAGGGATCTGAGAGAGTTCGATAAAAAGCGAACCGAGCCCTCAGAGGTGGCCAAAGTCGTTTATAAGGCGCTTACCAGCCCAAAGCCGAAAAGAAGATATCAGGTGGGGTACATGTCTGGCTTCGCCGCTCTTCTTGAGTTGCTCCCCCAGACAACGATAGATTCCATTATCGAAAGAAGAAACAGGAAGCTATACCGAGGGAGGTAGTCTCCCTCATGGGCGTTGCCGGGGCAGAGGTGATTCATGAATCGCCCCGGCCCACAGGTAGGCGAAGGATACGTTTAAACTCCTGCGAGAATTCCCCTCGGCCAATGCTGTTCACCGGGCCGCGCAGCCATACCCGGTCGTCATCGGCTATGCGAACATCCAACGCCCCGCCGGGCGTGTGCACGGTAATCTCATGATCGCAACCGCCCAGCCGATGGACCACGCCCGCCGCCGCACAGCTGCTGCTACCCGAGGCCAGCGTGTACCCCGATCCCCGCTCCCAGATCTCGATGCGAATGTTCTTTCGATCCAGCACGCGCACGAACTGGACGTTCGTCCGATTCGGGAACAGGGGATGCACCTCCAGCAACGGGCCATACGTACGAGCCACCCGCCAATCCACTTCGTCCAGGATGACAACGCAGTGCGGGTTGCCGATGGAAACGGCGGAGAACTCGAGCTCCCGATCGGCCACGGTGACCCGCTCCCGCAGCACCTCACGGGGCGGCCCGGCTACGGGGATCTCCTGGCTCCAAAACGTCAGCCGCCCCATGTCCACCGTGCTCACGCTCCCGTCGGCGGCCTCCAGATGAACCTCGACTTCCCCCCCCGGCGTGGCGATCGTGAACCGCTCCGTGGCGACGTAGCCCGCCTCCGACAGGTACCGAGCGAAGATCCGCACCCCGTTACCGCTCTTCTCCGCCTCGCTGCCGTCGGCGTTGTAGATCCGCAAGGTCCACTCCCGCTCGCCGAGCACCGGCCCATACAACACACCATCGGCCCCAATTCCACGGTGGCGATCGCAGATCGCCCGCACAGCATCAGGTGTCAGGGGCACATCACAGGTTGCTGGGTCGATCACCAGATAGTCATTACCTAAAGCGTGGTATTTATGATATTCTGCCATGCAAAGCATCCCATTGCCAGGTATGAAGAAGAGCGGTAGCGTATCCAAAAACGATGGAGATTCCGCGAGATCCATCGCAAGCCCACAGGGGAGGTGCGGAGGGACCTCCCTCCGCCCAAACATCCTCTTTCTCCGCTTTGCACCTGCCCTTTCTCGGCTGATTCGGGTGGGCAGGGCCGGGCGAGGCGGGTAAGGGGCGGAAACCGGGAAGTTTCTTTTGAGGGGCGCAGCCCCTCAAAGCTCTCCGCTGTATTTCCACCGAAAAAGATACGCTACCAGGAGAGTCAGGAGGCGTCGCTATGACCCGATGGCATGATGACGACCGATTCTGGGAGAAGACGCGAGATCTGATGTTCCACCGGCGACGCTGGGAGACAGCCCCGGCCGAGGTGGAGGCCGCCTTGAGATTGCTGGAGGTCCCAGAGGGGGCATCGATCCTGGACCTCCCTTGCGGCCCCGGGCGACATGCCCTGGAGCTGGCCCGCCGTGGATTCCAGGTCACCGGCGTCGACCGCACGGCCGCCCACCTGGACGAGGCCCGCCGACGCGCACGGGAGGCAAACGTGGAGGTCGAGTGGATCGAGGCGGACATGCGAGACTTCCGTCGGCCGGAGGCGTTTGACGCCATCATCAACCTGTTCACCTCCTTCGGCTACTTCGAGGATCCTGCCGAGGATCGCCGGGTAGCCGAGAACTTCTTCGCCTCCCTCAAGCCCGGTGGGCGGCTGCTCATGGACATGATGGGGAAAGAGGTGCTCGCGCGCGTCTTCCGAGAGCGGGACTGGCATGAAGAGGAAGATGGCACGCTCTTCCTGGAGGAACGCACCATCACCCGGGGTTGGAGCTGGATCGAGAACCGTTGGATCGCCATCCGTGGAAACCGGCGAGAGGAATTCCGGCTGGGCCTTCGGCTGTATTCGGCGGCCGAGCTGAGCAAGCTGCTAAACGATGTCGGGTTCGTCGAGACCCAGGCATACGGGAGCCTGGAGGGTGGCCCATACGACCACACCGCCCGACGATTGGTGATGCTGGCCCACAAACCCGGGTGAGATCCATCAAGCGCAGAGCCCCACGGAGAAAGCCGGGCGAGCATCATCACTGAGGATGAACCCGCCCGGGCATATCCGCCTATCGATTTCCCGCTCCTACAGCTCCAGCGTCTCCCCCGGCTTCATCACCCGTACCCGGGCCGAAGTCTCCTCCTCCACGCGCTTCGCCCAGGCGTACGGATCCTGGCGAATGACATCGAAGGTGTCATAATGGATCGGAACGACCAGCCCGGGCTCGATGAGCTTCACCGCCCGCAGCGCATCGTCGGGCCCCATGGTGAAGTTGTCTCCGATGGGCAGGATCGCCAGATCGATCCCTTCCTCACCGATGAGCTTCATGTCGTAGAACAGGCCGGTATCGCAAGCGTGGTAGATCTTCCTGCCCTCGATGTAGAGCAGGAACCCGGCCGGGTTGCCGCCGTAAGATCCATCGGGGAGCGCAGAGCCATGTTGAGCGATGGTTAGTTTGACCCGCCCCCACGGGTAGTCATATCCTCCCCCGATGTGCTGCGGGTGAGCATTCTGCACCCCCTGGGCGACCAGCCAGTTCTGAATTTCGAAATTGGCGATCACTGTCGCCCCAGTCCGTTTGGCGATCGCCACGGTATCCCCCACATGATCACCATGACCGTGAGAGACGAGAATGTAATCGGCCTCCACCTCGTCAGCGCTCACCGGCGCCAGCGGGTTTCCCGTGAAGAAGGGATCCGTGAGCAGCTTGACGCCGTCGGTCTCGATCAGGAAGGCAGCATGACTGTACCAGGTAACCTTGATCGCCATCGTTTCCTCCTTGCCGTCGTCACTTAGGAGCCCTCTCGCCATCAGCGGTGACACTGCATTGAACCGTGGAGGCATGCAGGGCGAGCCTATCACCCCATATTTTGTGCCCCATGCAGAGATCAACCCTACATATTGCACATAACGCTATAGGGACAGGGCGTCGTTGCAACGGCTACGATTCCAGGCAGAAAGTAACCGACAGGGCAGATTTCCAACCCGCCCCACAATCGGGCGGCTATGGAAGGCCCCTTCTTTGTGATAACCACTGGGGGAGCAGAGCGATCTCACCAACAGTGCTGAGTATAAAAGAGGGCATGGCCGCTGTCAAAGCGGGATAGCCTCCCCAAACAGCAGGTCAAAAGCAGGAAAAGATACACCACCACAACGAGATGGCCATTTTACAAGAGTGCGAGGCGCGGTTACAATAGCCGAAATCCAATGCAGAGGCAACGGTGTTATCCCATGCATCTCCCGCGTATCCTTCCCTTCCGACTCTCCCGACCGACCATCAACCCGGCTTTAAGCGCGGCCGCCCTGGGACACTTCACGTTAGAGCTATGCAACAACTATCTGCCGGCCATCTACCCGATCCTGGTCTCCACCCTGGGATTGACCTACTCACAGATCGGGCTTCTCTCCCTCCTATCCGGGGCCAGCGGCACGATCCCGCAGCCGCTGATGGGCTACCTGGCAGATCGACATGACAACCGATTCTGGGGAGCGCTCAGCCTGATCTGGATCGGCATCATCATGGGGCTGGTGGGGTTCACGAAAGGCTACGCAGCGCTGGCCGTGATGGTCACCTTGGGCTCCTTAGGCTCGGCCATCTTTCATCCGGTGGGCGCAGCCGCCACCTCCGCAGCCAGCCGCACCCGGCGCGGCACCGCCATGTCCCTCTTCTCCGTCGGCGGTAATCTGGGGGCCGCGTTCTCCCCGCTCCTCATCACGGCCGTCATCGCCAGCGCAGGGCTGCGCGGCACGGCGATTCTGATCCCCATCGGCGTGGGCATGGGAATCCTCCTATTTCACTGGTTGCCTCGCGGCGGAGTCGACGCCGAGGAGTCCGCACGTCGGCGCGCCGTCGCCCGTAACGGGCGCCTGGGCGGGCTGATCCTGGCCATGGTCATCGCCATGATGCACGCATATCTGCATCGCAGCTTCACCACTTACCTCCCCCTCCTATATCAGAGCCGCGGCGAGGCGATCTTCCTCGGCAGCGCGTCGCTCTCCGTGATGCTGTTCAGCCTGGGCGGAGGATCCATCATCGGGGGGATGCTGGCCGATCGCATCGGCCGCTGGCAGACGGAGATGATCGCCTTCCTGGCCATGTCCCCCGTGCTCCTGATACTTCTGCACGTGCCCCCCTGGATGACGCTACCTTTGGTGGCCCTCTTCGGCATTCTCAGCGGCATGCCCTTCCCCATCAACCTGGTCATGGGCAATGAATCCTGGCCCCATATGCCCGCCGTGGCCTCCGGGCTGGTGCTGGGCACAGGATGGCTGGTGGGCGGCATCGGAGCATGGGTCACCGGCTACCTGGCCGACCACTGGGGCCTGACCCTGGCACTCTCCTCGCTCGTCGTCCCCGCCCTGCTGGCCGCCGCAGGAGCGCTGGCGTACAGCAGGCTGGGGGCCCCACACGTCCGGGGATAGCCCAACGTCATGCGCCCCCCCGCACGGGCAACAATTGAACGGCGGATCAGGCTTTCGAGCGCCGCTTTGTCCCCACCCGGCTTTTCGAGTACAATGGGATCGGAGATAGGCATGGCGCGGAAAATGTGTGGAAGAGGGCGCCAACGAGCCAGAACGAGCAAGTGAGTCAACGAGGAAAGCAGAGGGTGATTTGAGGCAAGGGGACGTATGGCTGAGCTGACATATGATTTCAATCCCGTGAGCCACATCACTGTGGAGACCATAGGCCCGCCCGGGCAGCGAACGTTCTTCCTGCAGGCCAGCCAGGGGCTGACGCTGTTAACGATGATCATGGAGAAGGAGCAGGCAGCTGCCCTGGCAAGCGCCATCGACCAGTTGCTAGAGCAGCTCGGGGAGAAAGAAGCGGACGAGCCCGAGGAACAGGTCGATCTGACGCTACATGAGCCCATCGATCCCGAGTTCCGCATCGGGCAAATGGGACTGGGTTACGAGGAGAACCATGAGCAAGTGGTCGTCATCGTGGAGGAACTGCTCCCCGAGGAGGAGGCCGAGATACGATCGCCCATGACCGCCCGCTTCTGGATGAGCAAGGCCCAGGCGCGAGCGCTGAGCCGGCATGCCGCCGAGGTGGTCGCCGCCGGACGCCCCATCTGCCCGTTGTGCGGCGAGCCCATCGATCCGACCGGTCATTTCTGCCCCCGCAGCAACGGACATCAAGGACACCACGGCCTCGTGTAACCCCCAACATCCCCTCATGTCGCGATCTCTCGCCGCAAGTTCGCCATCTCGATAGCGGCCATGGCCGCGTGGAACCCCTTGTTCCCGGCCTTGGTGCCAGCGCGCTCGATGGCCTGTTCGATCGTGTCCGTGGTCAGGATACCCAAAATGACGGGCACGCCGGTGCTCAGCCCCACGGAGGCCACCCCCTTGGCCGCCTCGGCCGCCACGAAATCGAAGTGGGGAGTCGCCCCCCGAATCACCGCCCCCAGGCAGATCACCGCATCATAGCGGCCGCTCTCCGCCAACCACCTGGCCACCAGCGGGATCTCAAAAGCTCCCGGCGCCCAGGCAACATCTATATGCTCATCCGCCACACCATGTCGCCGCAGCGCATCCCGCGCGCCTTCCAATAGCTTGCCGGTGATGAACTCGTTGAAACGAGCCACGACCAGGGCGAACCGCAATCCCTGCCCAAGCAGCGCCCCCTCACAGACCTGCCCCATATCGATTCCTCCCATGAACCCTTTAGAGCGTTCCCAGGAGATGCCCCAGCTTCTCCCGCTTAGTCCGCAGATAAAATCGATTCTCCGGCGTCGGCTGCACCACCAATGGGACTCGCTCCACCACGCGCAGCCCATACTCCTCCAACCCTGCCACCTTGCGAGGGTTGTTCGTCATCAGCCGAAGCCCTCGCACCCCGAGATCGAGCAGGATCTGAGCGCCGACGCTATAGTCCCGCAAGTCGGGAGGAAAACCCAACTGCTCGTTCGCCTCCACGGTGTCCATCCCCTGTTCCTGCAGGGCATACGCGTGGAGTTTGTTGCACAAGCCGATCCCACGCCCCTCCTGGCGCAGGTAAAGCACGACCCCGCGCCCCTCCGCGCCGATCCGCTGCATCGCCAGATCGAGCTGGGAACCGCAGTCACACCGTTGGGAGCCGAAGACCTCTCCCGTGAGACACTCGGAGTGCACCCGCACCAACACGGGACGGCCGTCGTCCACCTCCCCCATCACCAGAGCGAGATGACACGCGCCGGTGGCGATCTCCTCGTAGGCCAGGATGGCGAACGTCCCATGCCGGGTGGGCAAACGCGCCTGGGCCACGCGCCGAACCCACCTCTCGTGCCGGCGACGATAAGCGATCAAATCGGCGACACGAACGATCTTCAAGCGATGGGCAGCGGCGAAGGCCTCCAACTCCGGCATCCGGGCCATGCCCCCATCTTCCGCCAGGATCTCGCAGATCACGCCGGCCGGCCGCAATCCCGCCAGTCGCGCCAGGTCCACCGCCGCCTCGGTATGCCCGGCCCGCTCCAACACGCCTCCCTCTCGCGCCCGCAGAGGGAAGACATGTCCGGGCATCACCAGATCTTCCGGCCGGGTCGCCGGGTCGACCAGGGCACGAATCGTAACCGCCCGATCAGGTGCGGAGATCCCCGTCGTGATGCCATGCCTGGCGTCCACAGAGACGGTAAAGGCCGTCTGGAAGCGTGAGGCGTTCCCACCCGACGGGACCATCATGGGGATTCGCAAAGCATCCAGGCGATCCCCCGTCAACGCCACACAGATCAATCCACGCCCGTGAGCGGCCATGAAGTTGACGTCCGCAGGCGAGACCTTCTCCGCCGCCATCACCAGATCGCCCTCATTCTCCCGGCTCTCGTCATCCACGACGATGATCATCCGTCCCGCCCGCAACTCCTCTAACGCCTGCTCGATCGTCGCCAGCGCCATATCCTCCCTTAGAACGCTCTGAACATTCACCGGTAAGGTGTCTGAGGATCTCCCTCCCTCCGGGCCTCCCCATGGCAGAAGCAACGGCATTTCTCAGACACGCCCCACTGGTATCAACTTAAGCCCCACGAGGGCATGCTTCCATATCCCCAGGGAAGCGCAGGGGAACGTAGCCCCTTTGCAGGGCCATATCTCGAGCCTTTGCACCTGCCCATACGTGCTCGAAGCGGACAACAGTCCGCTTTGCGTCGCCGGACTGTCGTCCGGCCGGGGCTAGCGCGCAAATCCATACCGAACCAAGGACTCGTAACTCACTCCTTCCCCCTCCCGCTCCAACAGGAACCGCTCCACATATTTGCCCAAAACGTCCACCTCCAGATTCACCTCATCGCCGATCCGGTAACGCCCCGTCAGGGTATGGGCCATCGTATGAGGGATCAGGGAAACCGTAAAGCCATCGGCCCACCGTTCCACCACCGTCAGGCTGACCCCGTCCACGGCGATAAACCCCTTGGGGACGATGTATCGCGTCACCGAGGATGGCGCGTGGAAGCGCACGAGGACCGCTTCCCCCTCCGGCACAAGAGCCATCACCCGGCCAACGCCATCCACATGCCCCTGCACGAAATGGCCCCCAACGCGATCTCCCACGCACAGGCTGCGCTCCAGGTTGACCGGACTCCCCGGGCGCAACGCCCCCAGGTTGGTGCGCCGTAAGGTCTCCGGCGTCAGATCCACAGCAAACCATCCAGGCTCCAGGATCGTGACCGTCAGGCAGACGCCGTTGATGGCGATGCTGTCGCCCACCCGCGTGTCCTGCAACACTTTCCGGGCAGCCACCTCCAGCGTCATCGCCCCCCCACGCCGCCTCATGCGACGCACCGTCCCCATCTCTTCTACGATGCCGCTAAACATCTACGCCTCCTGCCAGGACGGATAGCCAGTGATGAGCAGATCAGAGCCAACTCGCTCCACCTGCACCCGCTCCAGGCGAAGAGCCTGGGAGATTCGCTCCACACCCGGATCGCCGACCGGCGTAGGCGCCTCCCGCCCGCCGATGATCATAGGAGCGATGAAGGCCGCCACTTTGTCGACCAGCCGATGGGCAAAGAAGGCCCCCATGACTGTCTCACCCCCCTCCACCAGCACGCTGGTGATCTCCTCCTGCCCTAACCGCTCCAACAGGTCCGGCAAGCTAACGCGTCCATTTCGTGAAGGCAAGACCGACACCCGGACCCCTCGAGAGGCGAGAGCCCGATGCCGTTCCAAAGGCATCGCCTCGGTCGTCGCCACCATGGTCCGGCCGGGCAAGGCCGGATCCAACACTCGGGCGATCAAAGGGATGCGCCCGCGGCTATCCAGGATCACCCGCAGGGGATGATGAACATTGGCCCCATCCAATCGCGTCGTCAGTTGCGGATTGTCCGCGATGACGGTGTTCACCCCCACCAGGATCGCATCCGCCTGATCACGGAACTGGTGTCCCCGTCTCCTGGCCTCCGATCCGGTAATCCAGCGCGAGTCACCCGTGCGCGTGGCGATCTTGCCATCCAGGCTCATGGCAAACTTGGCGAGGACGAAAGGACGCCCTGTCGTGATCCAATGGATGAACACCTCGTTGAGAGCCCGTGCCTCCGCCTCCAACTCGCCGACGAGGGTGCGAATGCCGGCCGCCTCCAACTCGGCACGCCCCTGCCCGGCCACCCGGGGATTGGGATCCAGCATCGCCATATGCACCTCAGCCACCCCGGCGGCGATGATCGCCTGGGTACAGGGGGGCGTCCGGCCGAAGTGACAGCACGGCTCCAGGGTAACGTAAAGCGTCGCCCCCCGGGCGGCCTCCCCAGCCTGTCGCAAAGCCACGATCTCGGCGTGCGGCTCGCCCGCACGGGGATGAAACCCCTCCCCCACGATCCGGCCATCCCGGACCAGGACAGCCCCCACCATGGGGTTGGGACTGGTGCGTCCACGACCACGCTCAGCCAGGCGCAAGGCCCGGCGCATAAATTCATCATCCATTCCGTCGCCTATTCCACACCTCCACGGTGGATGTCCTCCCCCCACCCGCCATTATCCGCCAGCGGGCCGATCGCCTGTCGCACCTGCCTCGCCAGAGCAGCGAACCGCTCTCCATACATCATCGGCAGCGTGCGAGGCCGCCCGAGATCGACCGTGATCTCATGGGAGATGTGCCCCGGTGGGCCCTGCATGACCAACACACGGTCGGCCAGGAAGACAGCCTCCGCGATGCTGTGCGTCACCAGGACCACCGTCGGACGTCGCAGGTCCCAGATGCGCAACAGCTCCAGGTTCATACGCTCTCGAGTGAGCGCGTCCAACGCCCCAAACGGCTCATCCAGCAACAGCAGCGCCGGATTGTGGATCAACGCCCGCGCCAGAACCACCCGCTGCTGCATGCCGCCGGAGAGCTGATGCGGATACACCTGCTCGTACCCCTCCAGCCCAACCAGCCCGATCAACGCCCGGGCCCGAGTCACCGCCTCCTCCCGGGAGACGCCGGCGATCTCCAACGGTAGCATCACATTGCGCAGCACCGTGCGCCACGGCATGAGGTTGGTTCGCTGGAAGACGAAGCCGATGCGTCGGCGAGGGGCGATCACCGGCTCTCCCCCCAACAGGACGCGCCCTCGCGTGGGGGGGATCAGCCCTCCCAGCACGCGCAAGAGCGTCGTCTTGCCGCATCCCGATGCCCCGACGACGCACACGAACTCCCCCGCCCCCACCCGCAGGGAGACGTCGTCCAGCGCCAGCACACGCCCCTGGGCGCTATGAAAGACTTTGGTCACCCCCTCCGCCGACAACACGTGATCATGCAACGTCGCCGGGCGCACACCCTCGACCACAGCAGCTCGCTCGCTCACGATCTACGGTGACTCCACAAACCGGTTGGTGAACAGGACGCTCGTGTCCACATCCACATCGATCAACCCCATCTCCCGCATGAACCGAGCCGCCTGCTCCCATCGCTCAGGGTCCGTCCATCCCAACGGGGTTCCCTCAGGAGGGCGCCACTCCCCCAAAACGGTGTCGAAGATCGCCCGATTGACTCGCTCGTTCTCGCCGCCCGCCTCCGGCACGGCCTCAACGGAGATGGCGAACGCCTCATCGGGATGGGATAGCGTGTACTGAAGGCCTCGCAATGTCGCCCGCACCACCCGCTGAACCAAATCCGGCCGTTCGGCGATCGTCCTCTCATTGGTCACCAGGCCATTGGACGGCAGATCGATGTAATCCGACACCTGGATCACGCTGACCTCTCGCCCGGCCAGGCGTAATTGCACCGGCCCGTTGACGGCGTAATCGATCGCCGCATCCACCCGCCCCTGACTCACCGCCTCCGCCTGGGTAAAGCCGATGCTCTCCAGCGTCACCTTCGATTCGTCGATGCCGCCCGCGTAAACCAGGGCCTTCCACGCCACAAAGCTGGCCCCGAACAACCCTGGGATCCCCACCCGGCGTCCCTCCAACGCCTTCGGCGAGTCGATCCCCGCCTCCTTCAACGCGAATACGACCACCGGGAACTGATTGTACCAGGTCATGACGTACACCACCGGCAACCCCTGCGCTCGCGCCAGGATCACCTCCTCCCCGCTGGCGACGGCGAAGTGCAACTCATCGGTCCCCACCAGCTTGATGAAATCGGTCTCAAAACCGTGCCGGAATGTGACATCCAATCCCTCCTCCCGGAAGTAGCCCTTCACCTGGGCCACATAGAAGGGGGCGAATTGCACGCTGGGGATATATCCCAATCCGAGCGTCAGCTTCTCCAGAGGCGGAGGCGATGCGCCGACACCCGTCTCCGCCGGCTGAGGCGTCGACACCATCGGTGGGACACACCCGGCGAGGGCCAATAGCACCGCCATCCATAAGGGAAAAAGCAACCTACGAAAGGACATCCACAACCTCCTGATGTTTGGTCTCTCAGCCTATCCCATCGGCGCCCATCACTCCTCCTGCCGCCACCGCAGCAACCGGGCCTCCAGTAAGCTCACCGCCAGATACAAGGCCAGGGCGATCAAGACCAATGTGAACAGGGCGACGAAGAGCAATGGGGTGTCCAATATCCCCCGGGCCAGGTTCAACAGGAACCCCAGGCCCCGATCCGCTCCCACGAACTCGCCGACGACGGCGCCGATCACAGCCAGGGTCACGGAGACCTTTAGCCCCCCGAACAGAACGGGCAAGGCTGCCGGAACCTCCAACAGCACGAAGGTCTGCCAGCGCGTTGCCCGCAGTGACCGCATCAGCGCCACCAGATCCGGGTCGACGGACCGGATGCCGATGATCGTATTCACCAGCATGGGGAAGAAGACGGTCAGAGCACAGATCAACACTTTGGACAGCGCGCCAAAGCCAAACCAGATCAACACCAGAGGAGCAATGGCGACCACCGGAACCGCCTGAGAGGCGACGATATAGGGGGCGAGCAACCGCTCGAGGAAGGAGGACTTGGCCAGCCCATACCCGATGAGCAAGGCCAGCGGCACGCCGATGCCCAGACCGCCCGCGATCTCCAGCAACGTGATCTGGGCATGTCGCCACAGTGTGCCATCTGAAGCCACGATCAGGAACTTGGTCCACACCCTGGCCGGCGAGGGCAGGATAAACGCCGGATACCCTCGCACCCGGACGATCAGCTCCCAGACGACCAGGAAGAAGATCAACACGACAGGAACCAGCAGCATCTCCGCGTTGCGTACGCCCCATCGTCGGAGATCCAGTCTCCCCGCCGCAGTCAGCCGCCGTCCCCACATCTGTCTTCTCGTTCCTACAGCCACCGATCCCCTCCCCCTCTTCAAGCCAAAACAAAAAGCCCGGAAGCCATAAAGACCTCCGGGACTTGCGGACCAACCGCGCGTGATCACAAAACGATCCGTCACCTTCTCCCATCCGGACTATACCGTCGGCTCCGGCCTCTCACCGGATCCACCGCTCACGCGGGTCGCGGGCTCGGCCTGACATTCCAGGCCATACCGCCGGTCGGGAATTGCCCCGCTGAAACGAGGCTCACCCTGCCCCGAAGGTGCTTCTCTTTGGATATATACGATTTGCGGGGATTATAACCACAAAAGGCTCCCCGGTCAAACGAGGCGGAGGAGACGGGAGACTTGCTGTGAGTGCATTGTGAGTTGCCCCTATCAACATGGATTACAGCCCCGAGTGCATGGCCCTACATCGCCGCCTGGCAGATGGAGCCCCACCCTCCCAAGCCTCTCATCGCAATCGAAGGTCGCCATGACCGGGGCCTTCTCTTTCAGGTCCGATCACGGCGACGCCCCCTCCTCCGATGAGAGGAGGCGCAAGCGTAAATCCTCCAGAAAGACGTACACACGATCCGGCGGCTGCGCGATCAACTCGCCATGTTCGAAGGACTGGAATACCCCCTCAAAGGAGATCTCCTCGGAGGTAGCCCATCCCAAGCGCTCTCGGATATAGGGATATGTTCGCCATGCCTTTCCCAGACGTCGTTCCGGCTGCCGAAGCCCGGGAGGAGGGGTGAGGTCCGGATCCATGGAGGCGTCCCCTTCCTGCCATGTGTCTTCTACCACCTCCCAACCGCCATCATCGTAGCGTATGTAAATCACGCGGCGATCCTCCCGCCAGATCATCTGCCCGTACTCAAAGCGCTGAAAGACGGCCGAGGTGATCACCGCCCCCGCCGTCGGACATCCGATCTGCTCCGCCTGCTCGGGAACGGATAGCCACTCCATAAAAGCGATGTGCGGCGCAATGGGGCAGACGTTGACGGGAGTGGGCATCGGCGTAGGCGTGGGCGAAGGAGGCACCATCACGGGGTGTGGCGTCGGCACCGGAGTAGGAGAAGGGGTTGGAGTCGGCTGCGGCGTGGCCGTCGGCGTCGGTGTAGCCGTTGGCGTGGGCAAGGGGGTCGGCGTGGGGGGAGGGGTGAATCGGCGAGCGTGCCCCATCGCCGCCACGGGCGAGGTCGCCGCCGGCGTCGGCGTCAAGCCCTCTCGACGCGCGCGGGAAACCGCCGCCCAACCGCCTACGACCAGTGCCGAGAGCATCAACAGCAGTGCGCCAGCTAAGGCAAGCCGGCGCACTCCTCGCCATCGTCCCTTTCGTTCTCCCCCCGTCCCTGTATCGCCCGACGGGCCCACAGGCCGGGAAATGGGAGAGATCCCCTGCCGGGAAGGCGGGGCTGGCAGGGAACGCAGGGCGGCCGCCATCTGCTCCCCGGTCTGGAACCGCTGGTCCGGATCCTTCGCCAGCGCCCGATCGACGATGGCGGCGATCTCCGGCGATACATCGGCAGGGAGCGGAGGCGGGGTCTCGTACACGTGCGCGTAGAGGATATGAGGTGTCCCGCCGGTGAAGGGGGGACGCCCGGCCAGGCAGTGATAGAGCACAGCTCCCAGGCTGTACAAGTCGCTACGCCCATCCAGTGCACGCTCCCCCGCCGCCTGCTCCGGGGACATGTACGCAGGGGTGCCCACAGTGAAGCCAGCCTGGGTCAGGTCGGGCGCATCCAGCGCCCGGGCGACCCCAAAATCGGTGAGATAAGCACACACGCCCGCGTCGGCGGCGCTGTCCTCTTCCCGGGCCAGCAGGATATTCGCCGGCTTCACGTCTCGATGGATCACGCCTTGTCGGTGGGCATAGTCCAGCGCCTCGGCCACCTGCGCCACCAACCGTATCGCGTCCCCCTCATACAACCGCCCGGCTCGGGCCAGCACGTCAGCCAGCGTCTCACCCTGGATCCACTTCATCGCAATGTAAACCAGCCCCTGGTCCTCGCCCACATCGTAGATGGGCACGATGCCAGGGTGATCCAACCGGGCGGCAGTTATGGCCTCCAGGCGAAATCGCTCCACAACGGAGGGAGGTAAAGAGGGATGGGGCAGCAACACCTTGAGGGCAACCGGGCGGCGGAGGGCCACATCCCAGGCGACGTAAACCACAGCAACGCCGCCCACACCCAACGTCCTCTCGATCCGATAGCGGCCTACAGTGCGCCCGATCAGTTCATCTGCCCGCACGATGCCCCTCAAAGAGGCTGATCCCGGGATCGGCCACAGCCTGTAACATCACAGGGAGCAGCTTGGCACATGGCAACGATCCGGATACAATCTCAACAGCAGCAATGGATTCTAACATAAGGCCAGGCTTTTGGCTAAGCTTCACCGACCAGCAGCCTGGGGGTGAAGATCATGAACTTTACGGGACGAGGACGGCTGGTCGTCCTGAGCGGCCCTGACGCGGGCACAACCTACACGCTGGATCGGGAATGTACTCGAATCGGCCGGGCGCCCGATAACGACATCGTCCTGCAGGATCCATTCGCCT
>JAJRVX010000294.1:0-3098 GCA_024277095.1 Chloroflexota bacterium | reverse complement strand
TTCCTCGTCCACCTCCGTCACCCGGGCGGGGAATTCTCGCAGATAGCTGTCCGTCAGATAGAGTAGCTCCGTCATGTCCGCTCCCTCGCTTGGTGATGGCGTGTCGCCTCCGGTGAAGATGCCGTGAGGGGTGCAAGGCGGATGCCTGTTCGCCTCCATCGCTATCTCACGGAGCTCCACCGTTTGAGTAGGCTATCGTTTGGACAGTGGATACCAGAGTCGGTGCATGTAGTCTTGACATCCCATCTTTCGCCAGAAGGCCTGGGCTGCCGTGTTCCGGGCAGCCACGCTCAGCTCGACGTGGTCCGCCTCCTGCTCCTGGAACCATGCGATCAGATGCTCGAACAGCGCCCGGCCGATCCCCCGACGCCGCGCGTCCGCGGCGACGCAGATGTCGGATACGTAGCCGTATCGGGAGGGCCGGAACACGGGGGGCGGGGTCTGCATGTAGCCGACGATGTAGCCCACGGCCCGGCCTTCGGCCTCGGCGACGAGCACGCACGCGTCCTCCTGTTCGAGGAGGTTCTGCATATATTCCCGCCAGGGATGCGTCCCATCGGGCGCCGGACGGATGCGCGCATCGAGCCCGGCGTGGAAGCGCATCATCTCCTCCCATAGCTCCGTCAGGGCGTCCATATCCTGCGGGACGGCACGTCGTATCGTGCAGTTGTCCATCGTCCCTCGATCTTCCATGGCGTCCTTCTCCGGGATTCGAGGCGGCGTCGCATTCGGCCGATGCCCCAAACGAAAAGCCCCCGTCCCCAAAGGGGACGAGAGCTCCCACTCGCTCCCGCGGTACCACCCCTGTTAGCGCGACATGCCTGCGCTCCCTCTGTGGAGGACCATCATCCTCCCGTGGTGGATAACGGACCACGACCCCGGCCAAGTCTACTGGTGAGAGGATCCCTGCCCCCTCACGTTCGGTTGGCGGCTCCGGAAGGATTTTCGGCGTGGGGTTCGCACCCGGCTCCCACCTTCCCCGGGCTCTCTGTGCCGAACGATCCGCGCCTACTCGTTTCCATCATCGCCTTTCAGGACACCGTTTTGTGCAATACGACTATACCACGGGCCTCCGGGTGCGTCAAACCCGTGCGCTCTCTGGTAGTGTATCTTTTTCGGTGGAAATACAGTGGGGAGCTTTGAGGGGCGCAGCCCCTCAAAAGAGACCTCCCGGTTTCCGCCCCTCACCTGCCTCGCCCGACCTTGCCCACCCGAATCAGGCCGGGAAAGGACAGGTGCAAAGCGGAAAAAGAGGAAGTTTTGGCGGAGGGAGGTCCCTCCGCACCTCCCCTGTGGGCTTGCGATGGGCCTGGCGGAATTTCCACCATTTTGGATACACTGCCAAACGTGGGCTGCCCTTGTGGTTGCCCCATAGGCATCAATTCAAGCGATACAGAGGCGTGGCTCTGCATCCCTGAGATGGCTCGGAGGGGCGTCAGCCCCTCCAAAGAAACCCATTTTCAGCCCTTTACCTGCCCTGTAGGGCCGGATGCCACACCTCCCCTTCCCAGTACGACCCCTCTTGGAAGGGGAATGGTGGCAAGCGAGGGCTCCTACTTGTGCTGTTAAGTTGATGCGCATGGGATAGTTATGGCTGTCCCTGGGCGCCCACGAGGGGCGCCCCTACTGGGTGGCGATGAGGGGGATATAGAGGGCATGTTGGGACTGCGGCACGGAGGCAAAGGTCTGCCGGGTGGCCTGGGGTAGAGACGGCACATCCTGTGACGCCAATTCTGGGGTATGCGCTTCCCACATCAGAGACGCCGACGCCTGTCTCAGCGAGGTCTCTGGGGATGCGTCGCCCTTGCCGGTGGGGAGACCAACGCGATCGAGGAAGGCCGTTTCGTGGTGGGCCGTCAGAATCGTCCCACTCGCGGCGGCCCCAGATCACTGGACAGCATCAGGGCATCGAAGCATCGCTTCATCAGGTCGAGCTTCAGTGATGACCTGCCGGGGTCGAACCACAGATTATGGAACTCGTGTGGATCCTCCTGCAGGTCGTATAGCTCACCGATCTCGTGGCCGTGGTAGGTGCACAGCTTGTAGCGCCCATCGAAGATCATGGTCCCATGGCTGGCGTACGGCCGGGCCAGGGAGTCGTGATATTCGGACAAGACGAAGTCTCGATGGTGGTGAGGATCCGCCTGCCCCGTCAGGATGGGCAACAGGGAGCGGCCATGCATATCGTCGGGGGTGGGCAGCCCGATGATCTCCATCAGCGTGGGCACGATGTCGGTCAGCTCGACCAGGGCGTCGCTGCGGAGACCCTCCTGGAAGTGGCCCGGCCAGGAGAGGATCAACGGGATGTGGACCGCCCCCTCGTAGAATCGACATCCCTTGAAGAGCAGCCCGTGATCCCCCAACATCTCGCCGTGATCGCTCATGAAGATGATGATAGTGTTCTCCCGTTGGCCGGAGGCCTCCAGCGCGTCGAGCATGCGTCCCACCTGGTCATCGATCAGCTCGATCTGGGCGTAGTAGGCGGCGACCATGCGACGGGCGTCGTAGTCGTAGGGGGAGCGGGGCTCCTCCGTCTGATGATCGATCCCTCGGAACGCCAGCTGGCTCTCCATCTCCTTCGGGTCGAACAGGGGCATGGGCATGGATGCCACGTCCATCCGCTCCAGGTATTCGGGAGGCGGGTCGAAGGGCGGGTGCGGGTCGAAGGGGTTCACGCTCATGAGCCAGGGGCCCTGGCGCGGCTCCGTCATGAAGGCGATGGCCTCGTTGGCGCACCAGGTGGTCTGGTGATAGCGGGCCTCGATCCCCGGGCTGTAGAGTTCACCGCCATCCCAGCCATCCATCTCTCTGGTCCCATAGGCGCGCTCCCACTCGACCCCCTGATCACGCAGCCATCGCTGGTAGTCGTGTCGGTCCGTGGGCCAGAAGGGTTCCGGGTACGGGTGGTGGCTCCAGCGGAACACCCGGTATCCGTCGTCTGGACGCTGCTCGACGCGATTGTGGGCGGCGGATAGGTGCAGTTTGCCGACCAATCCGCAGTCGTATCCGATCTTTGCCAGCGCCCGCGTGATCAGCTTTCTCGCCGCGGCGGGCGGGAAGTAGGCATTGCCGTTGCGATGCACGTGCAGTGTGCTGGG
>JAJRVX010000293.1:0-6566 GCA_024277095.1 Chloroflexota bacterium | reverse complement strand
TCGCTTACTCCCACACCCTCAACAGAACAGAAGTTCGACACCTACATTATAATGCTTTTTTTCTGATTTGTCCACGCCAGGGAGCGCCACACCAAGTTTTTTCAGGTAGTGTATCTTTTTCGATGGAAATACAGCAGGGAGCTTTGAGGAGCGCAGCCCCTCAAAAGAAACCGCCCGGTTTCCGCCCCTCACCTGCCTTTCCCGGCCTTACCCACCCGAATCAGGCCGGGCAAGGACAGGTGCAAAGCGGAAAAAGAGGATGTTTTGGCGGAGGGAGGTCCCTCCGCATCTCCCCTGTGGGCTTGCGATGGGCCTCGCGGAATTTCCACCATTTTGGATACACTACCTTTTTTCAAAGTCAGCAAATGGCAAGGCAAAGAGTGGTATAATGCGATCCGTGCGGCCTTTCCGCAACACCGCTACCTATGGACCCGCTTGCGCGGCCGATGCAATGAGAGCGCGGCGAAATCGCCGGGGACAGGACCCGCTGGCCAATGCAAACGGGTCATACGAGAGCAGGAGAAACCGCTATGCCCTCACCGAACATCTTGTTGATCGTGGCAGACGACATGGGTTACGGCGACTTCGGGATATTCAACGACGGATCCCTGAAGACGCCCACCCTCGATCGGCTGGTGGAAGAGGGGATCTGCCTGACGCAACACTACTCGGCCTCGCCGGTGTGCGCGCCGGCGCGGGCGGCGCTGCTCACCGGCCGGTACCCCCATCGCACCGGCGCCATCGACACGCTGGAGGGACGGGGACTGGATCGCCTCGCCCTGAAAGAAGTGACCATCGGTGATCTGCTCAAGCCAGCGGGCTATGTGACCGGGCTGATCGGCAAATGGCACCTGGGCGCGCTGGACCCGCGCTATCACCCAAACAGGCGCGGCTTCGATGAGTTCGTCGGCTTCCGGGGCGGGTGGCAGGACTACTACACATGGCGCCTGGACTACAACGGCACGTACCGGCGGAGCGACGGCCGCTATCTCACGGATGTATTCACCGAGGAGGCCGTGCAATTCATCCGCCGCCACAGTCGGGAGCCGTTCTTCCTGCATCTGGCCTATAACGCCCCGCATTTCCCATTCCAGGCGCCCGACGAGGAGGTAAAGCCCTTCGCGGAAACAGGCAGATTCACCAAGGCGGTGAGCATCCTCTACGGGATGATCCAGCGTATGGACAAAGGGCTGGAGCGCGTGTTGGATGAGCTACGGCGACAGGGCATCGAGGGCAACACGCTGGTTCTGTTCACCAGCGACAACGGGCCGCAGTTCGGCGGCGAGGGAGAGATGTGCACCACGCGCTTTAACTGCGGGTTCAACGGCGCGAAGGGGCTGGTATACGAAGGGGGCATCCGGGTGCCTATGGTGCTGCGCTGGCCCGATGGCCTGGACGGCGGACGGCACATTCACGACATGGTCCACTTCGTCGATTGGCTGCCGACCCTATTGGCCGTCGCGGGGCTGGAGCCGCCAGGAGAGCTGGCACTGGACGGACAGAACATCCTGCCTGTGCTGCGCGGGGGGAGCGGAAACGTGGTCACGCGCCGCTTCTGGCAATGGAACCGCTACACGCCGCTGGTGATGTGCAATGCCGCCATGCGGGATGGCCCATGGAAGCTGGTGCGGCCTGCGATCCGGGAGGCGATGACGGTTTCGCCGGAGGACTTGGCCATGGACCGGGCGTTGAAGTACGAGCCGGGCCGATTCAACGACATCCGTCGCGGCCCGGAGCCGGAACGGGCGGTGCCCCCGCCGCCACCGCCACAGCTTTTCAACATCGACGAGGACCCACTGGAGCAGAACGATCTGGCGGAGTCGGAGCCAGCCCGGGCGGCTAAGATGCTGCGGGAATTAGAGAGCTGGTTCGAAGCCGTGGAGGCCGAGCGAAAGCGGATTTACGAGGAAGAGGACCGGGGAATCTGAGAGAGCTCTGCCCACCTCTCGAGACGTGCAGAGCACAGAGGAATGAAACGTCTGCGTGATCCCCCTGCTGGGGCACATCAACCCGGATCCTCACGCTGTCGGCAGGGTGATCGTGAAGCGCGTCCCCTCTCCCACGCGGCTCTCCACCGCGATCTGGCCTCCGTGCGCCTCGATCAGCGCCCGCGCCAGGGTCAACCCCAGGCCGGTGCCGCCGTGACGCCTGGACCGAGATCGATCTCCCCGATAGAAGGGCTCGAAAATGTGCGGGAGATCCTCCGGGGCGATCCCCTCCCCGTCGTCGGCCACCCACACCTCCACCCCGACGGGAAGAGTCCGCCAACCCAGGGTGATGGTCCCTCCCACCGCCGTATGCTGCACCGCGTTGTCCACCAGATTGAACAACACCTGCTTCAGGAGGTCAGGATCGGCGGACAGGATGACGGAGGGTCCCGGCTCCAGGACTACCTCACGATCCCGCGCCAGCAGACGAGCCTGCTGGGCGAACTCGTTGAAAAAGGCATGCAGGTCCACGGGCTTCCGGTGAATGGGAGCCGAGGCATCGATACGGGTGAGATCAAGCAGCTGCTCACACAGGCGCGACAGCCGGGTGACCTCCTGATACATCCCCTGTGCCAGGCGGGTCACGGCCGCGGGGTCATCCTGGGCCCCCCGCAGCAGCACCTCCAGGGAACCCAACAGGGCCGTCAGCGGGGTCCGCAGCTCATGAGCCGCGTTGGCGACAAAGCGCCGCTGAGCCTCAAAAGCCGCCTCGATCCGGGCCACCATCTCGTCAAAGGCGCGCGCCAGCTGTCCGACCTCATCCTTGTGGTGAGACAGGTTGACGCGCTGGCTCAGGTCACCCGCGGCGATCTGGCGACAGGTCGTCACCATGCGACTCAAAGGCCTCAGCGCCGAGGTGGTGAGCCAGAGCCCGCAGAGCGTGCCCACCAGGAGCGCGAACCCGATACCCGCCCCCAGCAGCAGCCTCTGCCGCAGGAGGATCTGTTCGATGGGAGCCAGCGGCGTGCTCAGTTGGACAACGCCCAGGACCTCCGAACTTCCCGGGGAGCGGCGCAACGGGATCAGCAATACCAGCATGCGCTGATCGTCCACCGCGGCGATGTAGTTGACCTCGTTTTCCCCGGCCAGCGCCCGAGCATAGTAGGTCGGATCGGGCGTCGGCGGGTCGGGCTCCTCCGGCAGCCGCCGACCATCGGCCAGGACGCGGCCATCGCGATCGAGCACCAGGGCCACCGTGTCGCGAGAGGTCAGATCGCGGGCCAGCGCGCCCGCTATACGATGAAGGTCAGGAGAGGGAGAGGGAGAGGGAGGCGGAGGAGGTGGGTTTGGAGGAGCCGGAGGGGGGGCCGCCGGATACAGCCATCGCTCGATCACGGGCTTGGCCTGAGCACGCAGCCGGGTAGCGGTGCTATCGAGCAGGAAACGCCGGGTGTCCCAGTAGAGCGCCCCTCCTAATATGGAGAGAAGAAAGGCCAGCAACCCGATATACAGCAGGGTCAGGCGAAGGCGCAGAGGTAGGTCGCTCCAGGCACGCATCACGGCTCGCCGTCCAGATCCTCCGGGTGAAACGTATACCCCACGCCGTAGATGGTGCGGATCAGGCGCGGGGGCCTATCGCCGATCTTCTCCCGCAGATGGCTGATATGGACATCCACCACGTTGGTATCCCCCGCGAAGTCATACCCCCAGATCCGATTCAGCAACGTCTCCTTGGTGAACACGCGACGCGGGTGCCGCATGAAAAGCTCCAAAAGGGCGAACTCCGTGGGCGTGAGATGGATCGGCTGGCCGGACTTGGCGACCTCGTGGGTCTCCACATTCAAAACCAGGTCGGCGGCCCGCAGCTCGCTCGGCTCCACCTGATCCCCCCGGCGACGCAGGAGGGCCCGGATCCGGGCCAGCAACTCCGCGAAGCTGAAGGGCTTGGTCACATAGTCATCCGCACCCAGGTCAAGCCCGGTGACGCGATCGGCGATCTCCTTCCGGGCCGTCAACATGATGATCGGCACGTCGTTTCCCCAGGTCCGCAACCGTCGACAGACCTCGAAACCATCCACATCGGGCAGCATGAGATCCAGAATGACGAGATCAAACGACTCCCGCCCGATCAAATCCAATCCCGTCTTCCCATCCGGGGCCACCGACACCCGATATCCCTCGTAGGCCAGCCCGGTACGCAGAAACTCGATGATCGTGGGCTCATCTTCGATGACCAGGATACGGGGGCCAGAGGGAGGCCGCGACTCGTCCGCGGGACTCGGATTCTGCCTGCCCATATCGCCCATGTTCAACCGCCTCGTCATTCGTCTCGCTCCCTCCAAGGATTGTAGTACATTCCAGGGGAAAAGGCCACCGGGACGGAATACCGCTTCGGCCCTTCACAGCCACAGGTAGATCAGGGCCGCCGTGATGAGCAGATAGATCAGCGAGTACCTGTGAAACTCCACCCAGATCCGCCTGTCAGGGACCATCCGCAACGCGATCAGGTTCGCGAGCGAAGCCGTGGCCAACCCATTCCCACCGACGTTGACGCCGTAAAGGATCGCCCGCCAGTTGTGGGAGAACCTCGACAGGAAGATCGCGGTGGGCACGTTGCTGATCGCCTGGGACAGCCATATGGAGCTTATGAACACCCCCCGGGCGCGTCCCAAATCCAGCGCCCATACCCATCGCGAAATCCACTCTATTTCGGAGAGGATGCGAAAGTCCACGAACATGAGGGTCAGGATGAAGATGATGGACCAATCCACCCGGCCAAGCACCTCCCGATCCAACGCCACATACGCGAGGAGGATCGCGGGGAGCACATACACGGAGGCCCCCACCTCGAAGGCCATCACGCATCCGAGCAGGAGTCCCAACGACCAGATGGCGAGCCGCCGATCATAGCGGATGCCGTCCGCCTGGCGTGTATGGAGCGCGCGCCCACGGAACACGAGCGCGGCGAACAGCAGAAGCGTCGGCATCGAGACGAGCGCGAGAGGCACCATGTGCCAGACGAAAGCGAGAAAGGAGATCCCCCAATCGCGCCATAGCACCATGTTCTGGGGGTTCCCAATGGGGGTCAGGGCGGATCCCACGTTGGCAGCGATCCCCTCGAAAATCACCACCTTCTTGATATCGTTCTGAAGCAGGCCCTGGAGGCTCAAGGTGAAGGGCACGACGATGACCAGCGTGATATCGTTCGTCAGGAAAGCGGAGGACACAGCGGTCAGGGAGACCAAGAACAAGGCCAGGCTCCTCTCCGAAGCCAGCCGATCCAGCGCCCACCCGGCCGCCCCCTCGAACAGCCCGCTCTCCTTGATCCCCGTCGTGACCGTGATGATGCCGGCCAGGGATGCGATGGTCGTCCAGTCCACGAGCCGATAGATGTGGGCGATCCCCGTCACCCCGCCCGGGCGCGTGACGGTCAGCGCGACGAACAGTGCCACCAGCAGCAGGAGGACGAGATCACGCCGAACCGCATTTATGAAATCGTGGAGCGGAATGGATATCCTCCGCCATTCGTCGCCCCAACACCTTCTCACGCTCTGTCCCAGCACCGGATCACCCTCTTCCCAAGAGCTCCATCCGTCAACATCCCACCCTTCGCGAGGAGGAGGCCCTCTACGGCACACCGGGCACGGGTGGATGCCCGCCGCGCCGAGGCTCGATCGAGACGCGATAGAGCTTGTCGATGACGCGCACCAGATCCTTGATCGCCACGGCGTATTCGACCGCCTGCAAATAGCGATCCTCGCGATATCCCCGGTAGGCCTCCCGATACAGATCAGCGGCTACCTCCAACAACCGCCCCGCGTGAGCGCGCTCGGGGAGCCGGGGGCTGAGGGACTCCCACTGCTGCACGGTCAGCTCCGCCTGGCGCATCTCCCGGTAAGCGTTGTCCAGCTCCAATCGGGCCCGCATCGCCTCCGCCCGGGGATCCGGAGGCGATATCCCAGGCGGCCCTTCCCCGGGACGCGGCGGAGGCGGTGGCTCCCCCAGCACCACATGCGGTGGCTCCCTCTCCACGACAGGCGTAGGCGGAGGAGCATCGGCCCTCCTCCTCCCAAACCACAGGCCGGACAACGGAAAGAAGCGTGCCATAGCTTACCCCCATTATCGTTATGGGAGCGAGGCGGTGCCTCGCTCCCATTCCCACCGCTTCCACCAAGCCCCTATTCCTTACCAATGAACCAATGCATTTCCACGCCGCTGCAGGCGGAGCATGGGAGTTCCGCCCGCCCGGAGAAGGCATAACAGTCTGCTTCCCATCCTCAAACACGTCCCTTGATCTCTTGCTCGACACAACACAACGTACTTTTACGGCGATGGCGGTTGGGGAGCGCCCGGCCCTGGTGGCGGGGGCGCCACACCTCCGTCGGGAGGCGCCGGCGGAGACACATTCGCGCCAGGCGGCGCTGGCGGCTCCACTCCGGCGGGCGGGGCAGGCGGCGCACTCCCATCTGGCGGCGCCGGCGGCTCCACTCCGGCAGGCGGGGCAGGCGGCGCACTCCCATCCGGCGGCGCCGGCGGCTCCACCCCGGCGGGCGGGGCAGGCGGCGCACTCCCATCCGGCGGCGCCGGCGGCTCCACTCCGGCGGGCGGGGCAGGCGGCGCACTCCCATCCGGCGGCGC
>JAJRVX010000292.1:0-8448 GCA_024277095.1 Chloroflexota bacterium | reverse complement strand
TCGAACGGCTGCGAGGTGGGTTGATCGTGTCCTGTCAGGCGCTGGAGGGGGAGCCGTTGCATGGCAGCGAGATCATGGCGCGAATGGCCGTTGCTGCTCGCATCGGAGGGGCGGTCGGGATCCGCGCCAATTCGCCGGAGGCGCTCGGAGAAGAGACGGTGGTCAAGGTCGCTGAGTTTCCCGGATGTGATGGCTGGATGGTCCCGTGAGGGGCGATCTTTTGGTGGGTCGCCACGGTGAGACCGTGGGAACCGCCGGGACCTGACGAGCCAGCGGATTCACCGTGATCGAGTAACAGGCAAGGAGCGAGGAATCATGGCCAACCCGGTGCGAATCGGCGTCGTCGGCGCGGGCAGCATCTCCATCCGGGGGATATTGCCCCATCTCACTCAGGAGGACGTGCAGGACCGGGTGCGGGTGGTGGCCGTCTGCGATCCCGTGCCCGGGCGGGCCCAGGCGGCGGCGGAGAGGTTCGGCGTCCCCAAAGCGTTCGAGCGCTATGAGGATTTGCTGACCCACGGCGGCGTCGACGCAGTCACCATCGCCTCCCCCATTGGGGTGCACTACGAGCAGGGCAAGCTCGCCATCGAGCACGGGGTGCACGTTCACTTCAACAAGACGATGACGACGACCGTGGATGAGGCCGATGAATTGATCGAGATGGCTCAACAGCGTGGGATCAAGCTGGTTGCCTCGCCTGGCGAGATGCTGCGCCCGCTGCACCGGGAGATCCGTCGGTTGGTGGTGAGTGGGGCATTGGGCGTGTTGACCTGGGCCGTCACCGGCGCAGCCGGCGGCCGATATCACGAGGAGGAGTCTGTGCGCCACGGCGATGACGTGCTCTCGAACGTCAACCCGGCGTGGTACTTCCGTCGCCCAGGCGGTGGCCCGCTGTACGACATGACCGTGTATGGGCTGCATGTCTTGACCGGGGTCCTCGGCCCTGCCAAACGCGTCACCGCCTTCTCCGGCGTGCGCATCCGTGAGCGGGAGTTCCGCGGGGAGATGATCCCCTGCGACATGGACGATAACACGTTGATCCTGCTTGACTTCGGGGATGCGTTCTATGCCTTCGTGTACGGCACGGCGGCGGGGGGACTGCCTGGCACAAATTTGAGGCGGCTCCTCATCTTCGGCACCGAGGGGTTCATCAGCGGCGATACCCTCAATGGCGAGCCCATCCGGTATCCCGGCCGCGAGCTGGTCGAGATGTATGGGCTGAACGCGACGCTGCCCCATGTCGTCGGGGCGCACCGGGCCATGGAGGAGGCCCACGTCTACGAGGACATCATGCAGTTGGTGGATTGGGTCCGCGAGGACAAACCCACCATCGTCACTGCCGAGCACGCGCGTCACGTCATCGAGATCTTCGACGCGGCCTACCGCTCGGCGGAGACGGGACAGGCGCGGGAGCTGCGCACGACCTTCGAGCCGATCGATGTCGGATAGCCTCTTCCGTCCCGGCGTCAGGCTTCGTGAGGGGAAAGGTCATCGCCGACCTCCACTCTCCAATCTCCAAAACTTGTACAGCCGGAGGAATCCCATGAAGGTGCTGATAACCGGAGGCAGCGGTCGCCTGGCGAAATACGTCGCGAGGGAGCTGGAAGATGACTATGAGGCCGTGCTCTTCTCCCGCACCCGTCCGCCGGGGGATCGCGCCCATCTGCCCTGGGTCCAAGGGGACTTGAACAGCTACGATGATTGTCTGCGCGCCGTAGAGGGCGTGCAGGTCATCCAGCATCTGGGCGCCATGCCCTATCCGACGGACCATCCCCGGATCCGGGCCGAGATGGAGGCGAGCGGTCTGGATCTGCCCTCTTTCGACGCCACGATGCGCACCAACATCCTGGGGACTTACTATCTCATGCAGGCCGCGGTGCAGGCGGGTGTGCAGGTGGTCGTCATGTCCGGCAGCAACTGCGCCCTGGGCCACGGCTATCGCATCAGCGATGAGCCCTTTCCCATCCATTACCTTCCCATTGACGAGGAACACCCCACCGCGGTCGAGGACTCCTATTCCTACTCCAAGCTGGCCGGCGAGGAGCTATTGGCGTCTTTCACCCGCGCCTATGGCATCCGCACATACGTCACGCGGCCGTCCGGCATCTGCCCGCCGGAGCGGCGCAAAGCCATGGCGGAGAACGCCCGGCCGGCGACGGAGTGGAACGATTGGCTTTGGGGCTGGGTGGCCAGTGAGGATGTGGCGCGTATGCATCGGATGATCGTGGAGACGGCCGAGACGCTTCCACCTCATGATGTGTACTTTCTGAATGGGGCGGACACCACGGCCCTGGAGCCGACGATGGAGCTGATCGAGCGCTTTCGCCCCGATCTGCTGCCCAAGGTTCGCGAGCTGGAGGGCCATCAGGCCTTCTTCAGTTGCGAGAAGGCGCGCCGCGCCTTCGGCTGGGAGCCGCGATACACGTGGCGAGAATACTTGAAATAGAGAGGAGCGGATCATGGGCCGCGTCGAATTGCCCTTTCGCCAGATCCATCTGGACTTTCACACCAGCGAGCACATCACGGGGATCGGCGCCGAGTTCGACCCTGAGGAGTTCGCGGCTACCCTGGAGCGCGCGCGGGTGAACTCCATCACCTGCTTCGCCCGAGGGCACCATGGCTGGATCTACTTCGACACGCAGGCATTCCCCGAGCGGCGGCATCCCTATCTGGCATGTGACCTGCTTCGGGAGCAGATCCGGGCCTGTCACGCGCGCGGCATTCGTGTGCCCATCTACACCACGATCCAGTGGGATCATTACACGGCCACGGAGCACCCGGAGTGGCTGGTGATCGATGAGCACGGCTGCCCGCGTGGAACGCCCCCTTATGAGGCCGGATTCTATCGTCAGATCTGCCTGAACACTCCCTACGTCGAGTTCATCAAAGCCCATGTGCGGGAGATCCTGGAGACGATGCCCGTGGATGGCTTTTTCTTCGATATCGTGCAGCCTCAGGACTGCTCCTGTCGATACTGCCGGGCTGGCATGGAGGCGGAGGGACTGGACCCCACCGATCCCATCGCTCGCCGCCGGTATGGGCTGGAGGTCATCAACCGGTTCAAGCGCGAGCTGACCGCGTTCGTGCGGCGGTTCAATCAGGAGTGCACCATCTTCTACAACGCGGGCCACATCGGGCCGCGCCACCGGGCCGTGGCCGGCGCCTACACCCATTTCGAGCTGGAGTCCCTGCCCAGCGGCGGCTGGGGATACCTGCATTTCCCCATCACCATGCGCTACGCCCGTACCCTCGGGCTCGACTGCCTGAGCCACACGGGGAAGTTCCACACCTCGTGGGGCGACTTCCACTCCTTCAAGAACCCGGCGGCGCTGCAGTACGAGGTCTTCCGCATGCTGGCCCTGGGCGCCAAATGTCTTATCGGCGACCAGCTCCATCCATCGGGGAGGATCGATCCGCACGTGTACGAGCTGGTGGGCTCGGTCTACCGCGAGGTGGAGAGGAAGGAGCCCTGGTGCCGGGGGGCGAGGCCCGTCGCCGAGATCGGCGTGTTCACGCCCGAGGAGTTCGCCGGCGCCGGCCCATGGGAGCTCCCACCGGCCATCATGGGCGCGACTCGAATGCTGACCGAGGGTGCCCATCAGTTCGACATTCTGGACTCCGCCGGCGACCTCTCGCGCTACAAGGTCCTCATCCTCCCCGATCACATCCCCGTCTCCGAGGCGTTTGCGGCGAAGCTGGAGGCCTATCTGGCCGACGGCGGCGCGCTCATCGCCTCGTTCGAGTCGGGCATGAACGAAGGGAAAACGGCGTTCACGCTCAAGGCGCTGGGCGTGCGCATGAGGGACGAGGGGCCTCGCGATCTCAGCGGCCGGTTGGTGTGCGGCCGGCACTTCCCGCAGAATGATTACGCCGAGTACATCCTGCCGCGGGGCGAGATCGGCAGGGGGCTGCCGGAGACGGAGCATGTCATGTACATGAAGGGGATGGAAGTGGAGACGTTGCCGGGCGCCGAGGTGCTGGCCTTCATCGTGAAACCGTACTTCTACCGCACCTACCGGCACTTCTGCTCCCATCGCCAGACCCCGTCCTCCGGCGAGATCGACGGGCCGGGCGTTGTGCGCAACGGTCGGACCATCTACTTCGCCCATCCCGTCTTCAGCCAGTACAATCAGAACTCGCCACGCTGGTGTAAAGTGCTCCTCCTGAACGCGCTGGCTATGCTCCTGCCGGATCCGCTGATACGCCACGATGGCCCCACCACGCTGGAGGTGGCCGTCAACGAGCAGGCGGCCGAGGGGCGGTGGATCGTGCACCTGCTGCACTACATCCCCGAGCGGCGCGGGCGGGACTTCGACGTCATCGAGGACGTCATCCCCCTGTACAATATAACGGTTTCCGTGCTCGTGCCGGGGGAGGTTCGGGCGGTGGCGCGCGTGCCGGAGGACGAGCCGCTGGCGTTTGAGCAGAGGGACGGCCGCGTGACGTTCACCCTGCCGAAGCTCGTCGGTCACCAGATGATCGCGCTGGAGCTGGCGTAGGTATAAATCTGAGCAGAGCGGCCTATCTGGCCCTGGCACAGAGTCGAGGGGGAGCCTTTGGTCAACCGGGGATTTGCGGCTGTATAGTGTCATTCGTGATCGTCTGCGCCGGGTTCAGTACATCGATGACAGGGGGAAATCGGACGGGGTAGCGGCGTGGCGCTTGTCCTGCTAAGGTCGCTCATCAGATGATCGTGGTGGAGCCGATATGAGAGTGGAAAGGGGGCTTGTGGCGATGAAGTTGCGTTTCCTGGCCTTGGCGGCGGCTATGCTCATCGGTCTGGCGTGTGCATCCGTCCCTGGCCGTTTCATCCTTACACCCGCGGCCACCGCCGCGCCGAAGGGGCCCATAGTCTACCTGCCGCTGATATCGGCTGATGTCCACGAGCCCCCTCAGGCCGATTATTACGTGTCGGTGTACGGCGATGATGATGAGAATGATGGCCGCTCTCCTGCGACGGCGTTCCGCACCCTGGAGCGGGCGATGGAGGTCGTTCGGCCTGGCCAGACGGTCCTCATCCTACCGGGCACATATCACGAGTTCGTCGAGGTGTATGAGCTGGGCGCGACCGACGCTCCGATCGTCATACGGGGGGATACGAGCGTCGGTGGGAGGCCCATCTTCGACGGTCAGGGCCGTCTTGGCTCAGCCTTCCAGTGTTGGCAGTGCACGAACATCGTCATCCGTGATCTGGCGATGCGGAACTACCAATGGGAAGGGGTTGGCATCTTCCTGAGCCGGGATATTATCCTGCGGGATCTGCGCATTCGCAATACAGGCTTTGGCATCCATGCCGATATGGAGGAAGGTGGGGCGGGAATTACGGTGGTGGAGAGCCGGGACGTTCTGGTGGAGGGGAATGTCCTGGAGGAGACGGGCATGCGGATCGCGGAGAAGGAGCTCTCCGGCTATGGGATTGATGTCTGGGGCTGCCAGAATTGCCTCATCAGGAACAATACGGTGCGTAAGGTGATGGGTACCGGTATCCTGGTCGAGGAATCCTGCAGTGTGACGGTGGAGTCGAACGTCGTGGAGGAGAGCGAGATGCAGATGCTCGACTGGTGGGATGGGGGGATCTGGCTGGATGGAGGGCGTGAGATCACGGTACGGGGCAACATCTTCCGTAACAATCACGGCCCCGGAATCCAGGTCAGCGATACTGAGATCGCGTATCCTCGTGGCTCGCGGGGGTTCGTTTTGGAGAACAACGTCAGTCAGGGGAACGAGTTTGGCCTGTATGTGTGGAATTTCGGGGTGTGTCCGCCACCGGAGCAGGCGCTGCGGATGAGCGGCAACGTCCTGAAGGACAATCGCCAGCATGATTTTCTGTGTGTCGAGTGGGCTTGTGGGGTGGGGCAGCCGTGCGTGCCCCCCTCCGACGAGCCGCCGCCATGTTGAGAGCAGAGCGGCTTTTCGTAGCCGCTTGACGAGGTGGATATGGAAATCGGCCCTCCCGCTTGGGTAGCGGGGATAATTGCGGGAGGCAGGGAATGCCGGACTTCCGACGGTATTATGTGCCCAATGCCGTTGTGTTCATTACGACAGTGACCCATCGCCGCATCCCGGTTTTCGACTCTGAGGAGGACATCCAGCTATTTTGGTATACCCTCTGGAGAGTTCGGGAGATCCACCCTTTCCGGCTGCTCGCCTATGTGATTCTGCCAGATCATCTTCATTGGCTGATGCGTGTGAGAGATGGGGACTTTTCCAAAGTGCTACACAGTGTGAAGCGCAACTATACGATCAATTACAAAAAAGCCCATGGCATCACGAGCGAATTTAAGCTGTGGCAAAGGCGTTTTTGGGATCATGTGATTCGGAACGAGCGTGACTTACATAACCATTTTGATTATATCCATTGGAATCCGGTCAAGCACGGATATGTGCAACGCCCTGAGGATTGGGATCAGTCGTCCTATAGGTTCTGGCTTGATCGTGGGTACTATGAGGTGGGATGGGGACATGTCGGGGAGCCGGCTCATTTGATGGGGATGGATTTAGGATAAGCAACGGCTCCCTTGGAGAGAATGAGTAGGTAGGGCGGCTTTCTATAGCCGCCCAAAGGTAGGGAGGGCAGGTATGGGAACCTGCCCTACCGCTTGGGTAACCGAATAACAAGGGTAGATAGGTAGGGCAGGTATGGAAACCTGCCCTACCGCTTGGATAACTTGGAGAGAATGAGTAGGTAGTAGGGAGGGCAGGTATGGAAACCTGCTACCGCTTGGGTAACCGAATAACAAAGGTAGGGCGGCTTTCTATAGCCGCCCAATGATAGGGAGGGCAGGTATGGGAACCTGCTCTACCGCTTGGGTAACCGAATAACAAGGGTAGGGCGGCTTTCTATAGCCGCCCAAAGGTAGGTAGGGCAGGTATGGAAACCTGCTACCGCTTGGATAACATTGAATAATAAGGGTGACGGCTTTTCGTAGCCGCCCAATGGATAGCACGTGAGATACCACGTGGAGGATGGCGGGAAGGTGACGAGGATCTGGGATGTGTTGGGATTCGGCGCCGTCGCCGTGGACGATCTGATCTATGTCGATCGTTATCCTCAGCCGAACACGAAGGTGACGGTTCGAGATCGGCGGCGCGAGGGCGGCGGGCTGACCGGCACCGCGCTGGTGGCCGCCGCCCGGCTGGGCGCCAGGGCCGCCTACGCGGGCGTCCTGGGGGATGACGAGCTCTCCCGTTTCACCATCGAGGCCTTCGAGCGAGAGGGGGTGGACTGCACTCCCGTGTTGCATCGGTCGGAGGCCCGCCCCATTCACGCCACCATCATCGTCGATGAGTCCACCGCCCATCGAACCATCCTCGCCTGGTTCGGCGGCGTGATGTTTCGTCCCCCCGACATGATTACGGAGTCGTTGATCGCCGCGTGCCGGGTGCTTTTCCTGGATCACTTCAACGTTGAGGGCGGTTTGCGCGCTCTGGAGATCGCTCGTCGGCATGGCATCCCCGTCGTGGCCGATGTCGAGTTCGTGCGGGAGCCCGGCGTACTGGATCTGATCCGTCGCGTGGATCACCTCATCATTGCGACGGACCTGGGCCGTCGCCTGACGGGGGAGGGCGAGCCCCCGTCCATGGTCCGCGCGCTGGCAGGCCCGGAACGCGCCTGCTGCGTCGTCACCGCGGGGGAGGAGGGTTGCTGGTATTCGGAGTTCGGCGGTGAGGTGGTGCATGTTCCCGCCTTTTCGGTCGATGCTGTGGACACTACCGGCTGCGGCGACGTGTTTCACGGCGCGTATGCGGCCTGCCTCGCTCGGGGCGAGGACATCCCCACCGCCATCCGGGTGGCCAGCGCGGCGGCGGCCATCAAGGCCATGCATCCCGGCGGCCGTAGCGGCATCCCCAGCCGGGATGAGGTAGATCGATTCCTGGAGGAGCGAGGGGGCGGTGGAGCGTAGGACGTGCCTATCCCGCCTGGCTGCCCGGAAAAAGATGCTTGGCTCTCCCCGGTTACCTTGTGTCCCGGACGGCAGGGTGCTATAATGGTCCCATGAAGATGTCCCTGTCTCGATGGTGGAGGCGGCGTAGCCGCCCCGATCCGTTGTCCCCGGACCTGCGTCGTCAGTTGGAGTCCGTCCCCCAGGCTCGCGTGCGGGTCATCGCGCACGTGGTCGATGACCCGGAGGCATATCGTGCGGATGTGGAGGGGCTGGGCTTGCGTGTCCATCGCGTCTTTAAGCTCACGCCCGGCTTGGCCGTGGAGGGTGCGGCGGATGCCGTGCTGAAGCTGGCTGCACAGCCGTGGGTGGTCACCATTGAGGCGGATCGCGCGGTGCATACGATGCCCAAGGAGGATATCGAATGAGCGAGGAACGGCCTGGCGGGGGCGAGAAGTTCCGAGGAAGGTTGCAGGCGCGTCTGGCCGCGTTAGGGCCGGAGGAGCCGGTTCGCGTGATCGTGCGTTATCGGGATACGCGCCGGGTCCGTGCCCGGCTGGCGGCC
>JAJRVX010000291.1:0-3492 GCA_024277095.1 Chloroflexota bacterium | reverse complement strand
GATGGTGCCCAGGTTCTCGATCAGCTCCTCGCGCGTCATGCCCACGCCGGTATCGCTCACGGTGAGCGTGCCCGCCTCCTCGTCGAAGTCGATGTGGATGGCCAGCTCCGCCTCCGGATTCACGACGTCTTGCCGGGTCAGCATCTCGAATTGCAGGCGGTGTAGGGCATCGGAGGCGTTGGAGATCAGCTCTCGCAGGAAGATCTCTCGCTCGGTGTAGAGGGAGTGCACCAGGATATTCAGCAACTGTTGCACCTCGGCCTTGAACTCGAAGGATTCCGCCTCTGCGTGCGTTCGCGCAGCAGCTTGAGCCATAGATATCCCTCCTCCGTGTCCCGTCGGATATCTCCGAGCCCGGCAATCCAGCCGCTTTGGCTTTGGTTCAACGACCCATTTATTGTATACTCCGGCGCGTTGGATCGGCGCGAGCGAAATGTTAGTCTTGCGTTAGAGATCATCATACAGCCTCTGGAGGTTGCTACATGGCGGAGCAGCGCGTGGAAGAGCGAAATGCTGAGGGACGGGAGCCACGCCCCCAGGTAGGCATGGGAGTATTGGTCCTGCGCGATGGGAAGGTGTTGCTGGGAAGGCGCAAAGGCGGGCACGGCGCAGGGTACTACGCCTCCCCCGGCGGACATATCGAGCTCGGGGAGAGCCTGGCCGAGGCCGCGCGCCGCGAGGTGAAGGAGGAGACGGGATTGGACATCCAGGACGTCCGCTTCCTGGCGGTGGGCAGTTACATGTGGGGAGAGGACAGGCACTACATCGACGTGGACATGGTCTGCCAGGCCCCATACGGCGACCCGGTGCTCATGGAGCCTCACAGGTGTGAGGGATGGGCATGGTACGATCTGGACGACCTCCCCGAGCCGCTGTTCATCGTCACCCGACGGATGATCGAGGCATATCTGTCGGGCAACCCCCTCCCCGATCCCGAGCGCATCGAGCGCCAGGAGATATCATCATCGCCCATGCAGGCATCTCGCTCACCATCGTAACTGCACGGGGCCGAACAGCCCGGACGGCAGCCGTTCCGTCACCGGATCGATCAGCCCCTGCTCCATTACGGCCTCCCACTCGTGGGGGTTGAGCCCGGGGATCGGCCGCACGCCTCCTTCCCGCTCGCGTCGCCCCTGCACGGCGTTGTAGAGCAGATTGCTCACACGCACCTCGATCTCGTTGCGCCCGCGGCGCAGCCGGTGATCCACCCGCAGCCAATAGGGCGCCCACAGCCGCACGCCCGCCGTCTCGCCGTTCACACGCACTTCGGCGATCACCTCCACCCGCCCCAGATCGAGGAAGACAGGGCCAGAAGCCAGCTTATCCGGGAGATCGACCGCCGCGCGGTATGAGATCGTGCCGGAGAGGTCGCGCAGCCGGGGATCACTCCGCCAGTCACGCAGGTCGGACCACATCTCGGTCGTGCCGTCGGGTAGCGTGACCTGCCACGGGCCGATGATGGGAAGCGCATGCGTGCCGGGCGTCGGATACGTCTCCTCGGGCGCGGGCGAACCCGCGGGCGGGAACACGATCACGTGCGCCTGGTTGGGAGCGAACGTCAGTCGCACGCGTGTGTAGGTGCCGTCGTCATGCGCGGGGAGCGCATACATCGCTCCCGTCTCCGCGTCCCACAATTGCGGCGCCCGCCCGGATACGCGAAAGCGCACATCCAACGTGATCGGATCGCCCGGACGCCGACTGCCGTCCCGATAGGGCAGCGGATAGCGCAGCCGGGTCACATCCGGGTGTGGGAGAAAGTAGAGGTGCGTGCCTTCCACAAGGCGATGGGCCCACCATATCTCGACGTCGCCAGTTCCATCGAGGATCACGTCGGGAGGCAGGCCGCCAGCCGTCCGGTAAGCAGCCACGCTGCGATACACAGGTACATCTTCCTCCTCTAGCAACTCGGCGAACATGGCCCGCAACCGAGCGCTAGCCTCCGGGCCATCGGACAGTCCGGGGACGCGTTCAGGGAGATCACCCAGGATCACGAGCGGCACCCCGGCCCGGGCCAGCGCGCACAGCCGCTCCGCCGTCGCCAGCGGCAGGCAGCGCACGCGATCCAGCACGATCGCATGGTAGGTCTGCTCGCCCAGCCGCAGTTGCCCCTCGAAGGCCGCCGCCCGGGCCAGCGCCTCATCGTTGACCCAGTCGAAGGTATAGCCGGTGATCTCCGACGGCGGTTGGGGGGCCTCTCGCGCCTCGGGCCATTGAAACATGTCCGCCTCGTCGCCCGTGGGCCCCAGGGCGGCCGTTGAGCCGCGCCAGCGGTCATGCACCGACTCATACAACGCGAGATCGGTCGCGGCGATGCCCCGCTGCATCAGGAAGCTGATCCGGGCCAGGTAATCGTTGAGATGGGAGAGGTGATCCCGCCAGGGGATGGTGTGATTGATATGGCTGCTGGCGTAGAAGTACCAGCCGGGCGTCTCGCCCGCCTCGGGGGGCGAGCAGGCGTAGCCGTGGTAGAAGACCTGCTGGAGACCGCAGGCGAACTGGCCGTCAGCGATGGCCTTGAGGTCATCCGGGCGCTCGGCGAACATCTTGACCGCCGGCCAGCCGTAGAGACAGGTGAAGCTCTCACTGGTCACCCGCTGGCGACCGTACAGGCGCGCCGCGGCCGCGGCCAGGCGTGTCGCCTCGATCGGGATGAGGATCGCCTCGGTCTCCGGGATGTCCGCCGCGCCGTATGCCTGAATCCAATCCGCTGGGGCCCCGTGCGCCTGCACCCGAGACAGCAACCCTTGCTCCCGACACCAGTTGGCGAAGGGCCGATAGAATCCATCCATCGCCAGCTCGGCGACCGTGCGACGATAGTCGTAGCGTATGTCCGCCAGCAGGTCAGGGTCCAGGTCGGGGTCCTGCCACTCTCCCAGCAGGAGCGGCAGGTAGGGGCGCAGGTCGTAGCCACGGCGACGCTGGAACTCGGCCAGGAACTCCGCCGTCCAATACGGCCCCTGCACCTCCCAGCTATCGCAGAACAGCGCCCGTATCCCCCGTCCAAAGCGATGGCCGAGACGCTCCCGCAGCGGCTCCCCCCACCCGGCGATGTGGGCGTTCAGCCCGCGCCGGCTGAGGTGGTCGTGCACGAACCCCTCGCCGCCCGGCGCGGCCCGCTTGACTCGCTGCCCGGTGAACGTCTGGAGGACGGCCGTCACCGCCCAGGTGCCATCGGGCGCCTCCCATTCAGGCGGGTCCAGCTCGACTGCCTCCTGCCATCGCACCGACGGCGGGAAGCGATCCGAGCGGGCGGGCGCGGCCAGCCAGGCGACCACCGATTCGTCCGGCGTCGGCGGCAGGTCGAGGGTGATCTGCCTCGGCCCCTGCACGATCCGGGTCACGGCGCGCAGGGTGGTCACCCGGGCCTCCGGGGGGATATGCGGCCCGCCGAACGGCCACCCGCTGCCGAAGGTGAGGTCGAAGCCCAGGCCGTGCGCGGCGGCCCGGGAGACGGCGTAGTCGACCCGTTCGAACCAGGCGTCGCTGAGCGTG
>JAJRVX010000290.1:0-4040 GCA_024277095.1 Chloroflexota bacterium | reverse complement strand
CCTCCGGATGCCGAAACTGATAGACCACGCGGAAGCCACCGGGGCCGTCCTCGTCGGACCGCGTGTCGACACAGGTGAGGTGCTCCAGCTGGTAGCCGCCAGCGTGGAAGACCGCAGCGATGCCGGGCATGGCCGCCGCCGGAGCGTGGTGGCGCCGGTGAAACCCGCGCGCGCCAGCATCGACCTCATCGGTGGCACGGACCCCGGGCAGCTGCAGGTCGGGTACGACGGTGCCGCCGTCGCCGGCCGGACGCTCCGGTCCACTGCCGCCCTTCGCAACGGCCTCCCTGTCCGGTGCGGCGCTCACGACACCGTCACCGGTTCGGTGGCTCCCGACTTGATCTTCTCCTCCAGCTTCAGGATGCCGGCGAAAAGCGCTTCGGGCCGCGGCGGACATCCGGGCACGTAGACGTCGACGGGGATGATACGGTCGGCCCCTTCGATTATGGCGTACTGGCCCGGGTACTTGAAAGGTCCCCCGTCGATGGTGCAGCCGCCCATGGCGATCGACCACTTCGGCGACGGCATCTGGTCCCACAGGGTCTTGATCACCGGGCCCATCTTGCGGGAAATGGTGCCCGCCGTGATCATCACGTCCGCCTGCCGGGCGCTAGGCCGAAACACGCCGGCGCCGATGCGGTCCAAGTCGAAGCGCGCCGCGCCCACGGCCATCATCTCCATGGCGCAGCAGGCCAAGCCGAAGGTCAGGGGCCACAGAGAATTGGCCCGCGCGTGGTTGAGCAGGTTCTGCAGCGTGTCCAGGTGCACCAGGGGCCGGGCCTGCTCCAGGGGAATCTCGGGGAGGTTTTCCGAGGGGCGGGTGGCAGCCACGGGCTATCTCCAGTGCAGGACGCCCTGGCGCCAGGCGTAGACCACGGCCAGGGCCAGGATGCCGACGAAGAGGACCAATTCTACCAGATCGCGCCATACGTAGGCGCCGTCGCCGTAGACCAGGGCCACGGGCAGGATGTAGAGGACGTCCACCTCGAAGACGACGAAGATCAGGGCGAACAGATAATAGGCGATGTCGAACCGCATCCAGGCACTGCCCTCGGTGTCCACCCCGCACTCGTAGGTGTCGCGCGTCTTGGCCCCACGGGACCGTGGCGACAGCAAAAGCGGCGCCATCAGAGGCATCATGCCCAGCACCGCACCCAGCAGCAAGAGCAGGCCGAAGGAGGCGTAATCGGAAGGGATGCTCATGGAGAATCCATGGGGAACGATGTCCTGCGCATTCGGGTTGAGAGGCAATCGGGACAGCCGGCGCGACGGGCGCAGCGCCAGAATATGACATCACGGGCCCCATGTGCCAAGTCCGCGCCGCTGGCGGCCGCTCGGCCCCCTTACTTCTCGCCACTTTCTGGCGGGCATCAGGCGGGCATCAAGTGTTCGCGCGCGCGGCTTCTCACGGTTTGCCACTGCTATCGGGAGAGCGCCGAGATCATCCGAATCATATCTGCCCTATTCATACGCCCTGCGTCGGCTACACCGGGTCGTGCCGGGGGGCGCTCCCACGCGATCATGGGACCGGCAGCGGGGCGATCCTGGCCTCGTTGGGCGGCGCGACGGTCCACAGAGGCACCATCGGCGCCACGTGGGTCGGCCTGACAGGCACACCGGTGACCTGCGCGGCGGCGGCGCTGGGCCAGGGAATGGAAGGTCTGTCAGGCATCGCCCCCGGGCCGACCGTCGGGATCGGCCCGCGGCTCTCATCCGACCGGCGCGTAACCGAGGTGGTCGAGTCGTTGCCATAGGCGCTGCCAATAGGGCGCCGCTCGTTCGCTGATGGCCATCCACACCCGACGTCCGTGGAGGGTGATGGATTCAACTCAGACTCCATGTCATCGGCCTAACGCACACATCACCCGCGGGCAGATCCATTGCAGAGATCCTGATATTCTCAGAGGTAGACGCTGTCTGATGCGTGATGACGAATGTGGCACCGGGTCGGCCGCCGGACCTTGAAAATGCGCAGCCTTCTCCATGGGAATGCGCCATGGGTATAGTGTGTGGGTGGGCTTCGGTGCCACACGCGAATCTGCGCCATGTCTGGATCTCTTAACTGATACTCCACCCGCAGAGCGGGTGGGCTCAGGTTGCCCCCCGGAGGGGGGCATGGTCATGAGTGCATCCTGCTCTGCCCATCTCGCCTCATAAACTCTAGGCCACCTGGGCGGTCATCCATACACCTACCGGCCTCGCCTCCGGTGGCTTGCACCAGACACGCCATCCAGCCAAGCTCCTCCGACAACAACTGGCCTTCCCCGCCCGAGTAGGACTCCCGTCTTTCGGCTCCGATGGAACGCGGACTGGCACTCTCTCACGATCCGCGGCACCTTCTCTCCCGGGATTCCGCCCGAGACTCACAGCCATATGCAACCCACACCTAGTTTCTCCCCGGGTCGGTGGAACCTCCCCGGGTCCACCGCCAGAGGCGGTGGGCTCAGACCAACAACTGACAACATCTGTCAGCTCCGGAGCGCCCATCCAACCCGGCATCCAACCCAGCGAATCCCCCCGTGCGATAGCTGCTCCCCCGATCGAGTCCGTCTGGTGAGGTAAAACGGAACACGGTGCCGGCTCACGTCGGCCTTGAACCACCGTTCCAAGGGCAACGAATCAGGACGAACTAGAACGAAGAGTCTGCTCCTGCCAGAATGTTGATCGGAGCGTCATCATCATCCTAGCGCCTATGAACATTGATCGAGTGGTGCCATGTCAACCCCATCTATCCATAGAGAATCTGGGAGCGACGAGCTATCTCATGGGCGTTGCGCGCGGTGCCATGGGCTTCAGGTCAGCGGCTTCCTGGGCTACCGCCGCTTGCCGTGCCGCGGCACAGCGACGAAGTCTCCTCCAGAATGCAACGCCCATCCCAAGTTCCGTTTAACGCAAGAATCACCTGCGGGCGGAATCACCGTCGAAGGAGAAGCGCCAACCCGGCCCGGCGATCCACCTGTACAATAGCAGGAGCACCAGCAGAGCTCGTCAGGTGAATTCTATGTTAGCGTACCAGCTTGGCCTCGAGTCTCCTCTGTCCAGGGAGGCACGGCACGCATTAAACTTAGCTGTTGCTGTTGGTCGTACCATCAGGAAACGCTAGATCGCGCCATGTCCTTCTGGAGATCAACAATCTTCTGATCCTTCGGGCGATTACGCTTGCGGAGACGCTCCGCGAGTCTCCTTACATCTCCGTCGTTCTCCTGGGAGATCCTATCCTTGATCTTCCAGACTTCTCGCATCACTTCATCGGTCATCACTGACATCTCCCATCAGTTCCAGTGGCGTGCAGATCTCCGGAAGAGTGAAGCCACTTGCCTCTACCACTCTCCTCATGGTCGGCTTCTTCTCCGCGTTGTCCAAGTGACGAAAGTTCCACGTGAGCAGGTAGTCCATTCCATGGGCCGACGACACGCCCACATGGAGTGCGTCATCGGTGGCCCCTTCAGGTAAGACTCCCTCCGACAGGAGACGCTCCGCGATGCCAACCGAGACCTCGGTCAATTCGAGAAGAGGTACACCCCAAAGCACATCAATCCGTCGACGAGCCGCTTCTGGATCTCCACGCCCCGCCTCTTCCATCGTCACGTCGGACGTGTACAAGTCAAAACGTGCACGCTGCCTGTCCCACCAGTCACTCGTGGACTTCTGCCAAGCAGCCCCTATCAAGTCGCTCGCTGGTCTCGCTGTGAGATACGAGGGAATCGTCGTCTCGATGTACACCTTCTTCCTCTCTTCCATCACGACAACCTCATTTCCGACCTTCGCGCTCTCACGACCTCTGGTACCGGGACGGCCACACCCGAAGCTCATCAGCCGCACCGTTTCTCAGGATAATCTAATCACTCCGGCTCATTGATGGTCCACCTGCAACCGTCATGCAGGTCATGCCTCATTTGAGGATCGGCGCGATGGAGGTGTCGTGTGCCACGCTCTCTGACTCGGCGATTTCCGGATTGGGTGGGTGTGAATTGAGGGTGTGATCGTTCCGTTCCCATGGATATGTAGGGGCGGGAAGGGAACGGAACGCGTGCTGAGGG
>JAJRVX010000017.1:0-4818 GCA_024277095.1 Chloroflexota bacterium | reverse complement strand
TCACGCACCAGCGCCCAGGCGACCTGCAATTCTCCCGGGTCTTGCTCCGCCCAGAATCCCTGACGACGTTCTTCGGCCAGGGCGATGAGCTCGTCATCGGGATGTTCCGCCAGAGCCGCCGCCACCTGACGGAGCAACGCCCGATCCAGCCCATGGAAGGTCTCTAAGGAACGCAGCGCGTCGAATGGCAGGCCGAGATCCTCCGGATGGAGCTGTCTTTCCACCTCTCCTGCCAGCCGAACGTAGGTCTCTCGCAGGTCCCTGCGATTGCGCCAGATGCGTACCAGTTGGGCACACGCGCCTTGGGCCACGACCTGCCGGGCAACAGGAGCGCCGCTCAGCCGCGGGGGGATGTCCTCCCCGAGCGATGTAACGAGCTCTGTGAGTAGCAGATAATGGGCGAACAGGACGCGCAGCTTTTCCGGTGTATCCGCCTTCCCCTCCACCTCATACATGGCGGAGAGCAAACCCTGCAGATCGGATAGCGCCTTACGCCGCTCGATCTCCTGATCCCGTTCGGGCTCGGTGAGGAAACGCAACGCGATATCGCCCGGCGCGTTCGTCTTGTAGATGGCTTCCAGCACGGGCGAGACCTCCGGCGGCCGCACCATCCGATCCAGATCGGCCAGCCCCATGCGTCCCGCCTCCACATCGGCCAGGATTCTCTGCAGCACCTTCTCGGATAAGTGGGACTTCAGCGCCTCGCGGGCGACCATGGTGAGGGATATGTCCTGGTCTGGGGATTGACCGGGGGCCAGGATCACGCCGGCGTTTTCCAGCTCCACCAGGGCGGATCCGGCTTCCTCGCGTCGCAGGGGCACGTAGAGGACCACCTTCCCCGGCCGGTCTCCCTCCAGGGCGGCATCTGCCCCGTGGCGCAATTGAAAAAAGGAGCCTTCATAGCGTAAAACCGGCACGCCGTCTAACTCGTTGCCGAGCAAAGCGTCATAGTGCCTCTGGGGATCGTACAGGATCACGATCCCACGATGCTCCACGAATCCCCGAAGCTTTTGGCGCACGTACTCGCTGACGATGCTCATGGCTCTCTACTCCAGTTCCACCGCGCCGGCCTCATCGATCAGGGCCAGGAGCTCCCGTCGCAGCCGTTGCAGGAACGCCTCCACGTCCTCCGGGGAGCGCAAAGGACCAGGAGCAAGCTCGGCGACGCGCAGGCGGCGGGGTTGAGGCCGATCTTCGCTCACGGGGACCAGGGCGCGCAGCCGTCTCTCCGCTTCCCTGCGCAGCCCATCCACCGCGGCCAGGTCTGAGTCCATCTGATCAATGATAGCGCGGCAGTGCTGGCAGCGGATTTCCCCGTCGGGCATGTCCAGATCCGTGCAGGCGCGCCTGACCAGCTCCGAAATGACCCTCTCTCGCTCGTCCGCATCCACCTGCTCCCACTCCGGCAGGGTCTGTATTTGAGTCAGCGCGGTCTGGTACGCATCCCCGCGGCGCAGGTGCAGGTCCTGATACGTCTCTCGGTACCGCGCCGCGATCCGATCGGCGATCTCACGGACCCGGTTCAGGTGCTCGGGAAGCTCTGTCGAGTGGAGCAGGGTTGGCAAAGCTTCTGCATCCTCCGCCAGGTCAGCATTGCCGGGTCGTCCCCTCAACGCGGGCCACATCTCGTATGCGGCCTGCCGCGCGCAGGCGATGTACTGAATCGCGTCCTCGCTCAAGAGGAGGCTGGCGCGCAGGGCGTCCGTGCGCAGCGCCTGCAGGGTCTGCCCTTCGCCCGCCAGGATGCGCACGATCTCGTCGGACTCGCTCCCGGCCAGACGCTCCAGCTCTTCCCTGTACGCTTCCAAGGCGGGAACCACCGGCAGGGAATGGGCATGGGCGCGTTCAACCCACAGCCTCACCTGTTCCATCTCTCGGGCGGCGAACTCCCGAGCGGCCTCCGCGATGGCGTTCTCCTCCACATCGACTTCCTGGCCCGTGAGCCCTTCCAGGCGCTCCACCGCCCGGGCCAGCGTGGGGATGTCCAACGTCATGCGAGGGGCGAAGGTCGCATTGCGGAACGCGGGCAGGCGGCCGAAGACGGCGCGCACCTGGGCATTGGTGTGGGAACGGTAGGTCCGGCCCTGATAGATAACCTCGATCTGACCGGCGCGGAGGAGCACGGCCAGAATCAGTTGCAGGAGCTCAACGCTCCAGCCGTATGGGGGCTCTCGGAAGGCTTCCTCCAGCCGTCTCCCGGAGACGCGGATGCCGTACTCCTGCTCTCGTCGGAGGAAGCCCAATACCTCCCTGGCCACAGGGGCCTCTGGATTGGGCACGTAGCGCCCGTTTTGGGCGATCACCAGAGCCAGACCATCCTTGCCCTCGTACACTTCCGGCGGCAGGCCGCTGAGGTTGGCCGCCCTGAGCACCGCCTCGGCCACATTGCGTCCGATGCTGACGGCGCCCATCTCCAGTTTATCGTACAGTTGGGGCACGATCCAGTTGAGCAGGCTGTGGACGACCTCGTTCCAGGTACGGCCGAGTTCGGAGCCATGGCGCACTTCGCCCTGGAAAACGCCCACGCCGGTCGCCAGCGCCTCCCTCACCAGTCTGTCCAGCTCTCGCTGCCAGCGATCGCGAGTCCGCCTCTCCTCCTCCAGGTTGGCCGCCTCCCCTTCCCGGAGACGGCCTTGGGCCTGTAATTGCTCGTACTTGTTGATCATCTGCTGTGATCGGTAGAGTTCGGTCAGAGCGCGATCCAGGGCGACGGTGCGTTGGAAGTGCCAATACACTTCGTTGCGATGGTCTTGAGCGCGGGTATCCACCCGGCTCTGTTCCACCCGCTCGCGCAGGTGGGCCTCATCGTCGGCGACGAGGATGTGCAGGGGGATGTCGCCTCCCCGGTTCACCGAGCGTTGCTCCACCATCACGCGGAAGGAGAAGGCGCGCAGGCCGCGATAGGAGAGGGTGCGCAGGCCGGGCTCCTCCCACAGGCGGCCGATCACTCCGCTCAACAGTTCCATCTCGTCCGCCGGCCTCGGGGCCAACTCGTTCCGCTCGCTTTGCCAGGTCTTCTCCACCGCGGTGAGGAGTTTCCACCCCTCCTGCACCTCACGGATGAACTCGTCGGCCGAGAGGCGTTCCAGCGCCCGTTTCACGTCCTCCTCGATGGGCGGCTGATCCAGGTGGTCGATCAGCAGCGCGGCGATGTTCCTGGCGGTGCGGGGCAGATCTCGCTTGGCGGCTTCCATGAGTACCAGCGCCTTGGCCACGCGCGTTTCCCATGCGCTCTCCCCGTAGCGGCTGACGATGGCCGCGATGTCCTGCTGGGTCTCATTGGACAGGTTCGCCTCCACCAGTTCGTACACTTTGTCCAGCGTGACCAGCGCCCCCAGCGGCGCGTCGGCCAGCCTGGTGCGGGGATTGACCAGCATCTCATAAGCCTGCTTGATGATCGTGCGGTTGCTGCCGCCTAAATGGCGAGGCGCGCCGGGTTGGAGGCGCAATCCCGACATGATGTCGATGGAAAGCGTGATGTGGTGCGGCAGGTAGGGATAGGTCTCGACGAACTCCTCCTGTTCAATAGGGCGGAAGCGCCCGCTGCGTTCCAGCGCGAAGCGAGCGTTCAATTGCCCTTTGTATCGCTGGTACATCTCCCGCAGGGCGGGAACGGCCTCGCTCTTCTTCGCCAACACGCGGCGGGTGGCGACTTCCTGGATGTCCGCCGGCCCCAGGTCGATGCGATAGCGGAAGGAGTCCTGCAGTTTCGCCAGCTCGATACGCCTGGACCCGATGGCGTCCACAATCTCTTCCAGTTTCTCCTGGGCGGTGACGATAACCCAAACCGGGGCTACCGCCTCGCCGCGGATGACCTTGTTGCGCCCCACCGGGCCGAACTCCCGCACGACGGCCTGCAGATCGAGGATCTTGTCCGCGCTGCGGGCGACGTATTGCCCCACCTCGTCGATGATGTATACCAACGCCCTCCCCGGCCGGCGCCGGCGGGTGAGCTCAAAGGACCGCTCCACCAGCTTGCGCACGGTCACATCCGTGGAGCGCTCGCCCACGGACCGGGCCCAGGAGTCCCGGGCGGGATAGGTGGCGGGATCCAGCTCATGCAGCGCCGCGCTGGCCCGGTTCAAGCCCTGGGCGCCGCTGCGGATGCGCCGCCAGGCGCCGTAGTGCAACGGATCCAGGCCCTCCAGCGTGGGCGGGATGTCGGCGGCGGGCTGGACGCGCTTCCGGGTCAGCGTGCGCAGATACTCCTCGGCGACGACGGTGATGAAATCGGCCAGGCGGCCTTCGTCCTCCAGCTCGATCTCCAACTCGGCCAGGTCGAAACGCTGCGCGTAATCCAGCTCCCGCAGCAGGACGCGGTACATCACCTCCGCGATGCGCTCGGTGCCCCGCTGGACGGCCCTGTCCACCGACACATCGAACATGATGACCTCGGCGGGGATGCGGCTGTTGATGTTGCGGATGAGGTTGGGGATCTCGTCCTCGTCGGGTATGAATCGTTGCACCTGCTCGATGAAGAGATCGGACGCGGGGCGGCCAAGCACGGGGCGGTTGGCGAGGACGTAGCCCAGGTTTTTGACGAAGGAGGACTTACCGGAGCCGAAGAAGCCGGAGACCCACACGCCGATCCCCTCGCTGGGGCGGCTGGGCATCTCCGCGATGGCTTTGAGCAACGTCCGGTAGTGCTCCCGGATATGCTCGGTGACGATGTATTCGGTGATCTCGGTGTAGACCGCTTGCTCCTCCTGCTGGGAGAGGGAGATCACCTCTTCGATGCGTTGCGACAGATCCCTGGCGAGGACGTCACGAATATATCGGTACGCCATGAACCAATACCTCCTCTTTGGAAACGGGCTC
>JAJRVX010000289.1:0-3299 GCA_024277095.1 Chloroflexota bacterium | reverse complement strand
GCTCGACGGGTGTTCCTGATCGGACTCAAGAGCGATCAGAAGCGGCTGGAGATCGGCAGGCAGGTCGGCGCCGATTACATCCTCTACTCGGAGGAGGGGCCGGAGAAGACCGTCATGGAGGTCACCGGCGGGAAGGGGGCCGAGTTCGTGCTGGAGTGCTCGGCCAGCGAGAAGGGTGTCCAGCACGCCATCGACTGCGCCCGCAAAGCGTATGAGGGCCCCGGTGGCAAAGGGGTGGTCGTCTTCATCAGCCTGTGGGGCCGCGAGGTCACGGTGAATCTGGATCAGGTGAGCCTGGGACAGCTCGATATCCGGGGCAGTTGGAGCTGGAACGGCCCCGAGACCTGGGAGCACGCCATCGATCTGCTGGATCGTGGCGTCTTCGATCTGGACCCCATGATCACGGACCATTACGCGCTGGAGGAGTGGAAGATGGCGTTTGCGAATCTGCGGGCAAAGCGGGATGTGAAGGCGCTGATCCATCCCAACGGGCGAGATTGGGCGAGTTGATCCCATCATGCCCGACGGTAGTCATTGCGATCTCCCCCGTGCGGCCGGTAACGGCTCTGGCATCGCGCTTTCCGTTGGTGTCGGCAGTGTACGTCTGTGAAACGCGCGCTAAGGAGGTTCTGTGATGAGTGGCCAACGTTTACGGATGGCAGGCAGTATCTTCGCCATCATCGCCGCGTTGCTGTTGGTCGGCGTGGCGAGTGCAGGCTCCATGAGCCTGGTATCCCCCGCCCCAGTTTCAGCAGCCGCTTCGCTGCGGACACCGGATGACGTGCCTCTGGTCCGCATCAACGAGGTCGCTCCGAATCCGTCGTCCGGGCAGCATGAATGGGTCGAGCTGTATCGCCCACGGGTGTCGTACGATATCTTCTTCCCACGGTTCCTGAACGCCGCGTCGGGTGACGCCAGCGCTGGGTCGGTGCGACCCTCTCGGGGCGTTCGATCATCCCTCCGCACCGCTTTGGATATCAGCGGATGGCAGATCAGCGACCAGGATGGGAACACCTACACCATCCCTGACGCCCTCCCGCCGGTCCCCCAGGGGGCCTTCGTGCTCGTCTACTTCGATGGCGCAGGCCCCGGCGCGGATGATTACGACTTCAGCGACGGTAAGGCCGTGCTGCACACGCCTCCGGGCCTGGTCGACATCTTTGAGGATGGTGCCGATCAGGTCGCGCTCTACACCGGTAGCGACCACTCGGCTGAGACATTGATCGATTTCGTCGCTTATGGTGATGAGCCCGGCGAGGAGGCGGCGGACGCCACAGATGCTGGCCTGTGGCCCGTTGATGGGTACGCCGGCCCTACAGAGCGAACCCCTGGTGGTGAGATCCTCGTTCGGGGCGGCTCTATCGGCGTTTATCCTGGCGAGGTTCTTCACACGCCGGGCGCTTGGATGATCTATGCTCCCTCACAGACGACGCCCGGGGCCGAGAACCCGGCGCCGGCACCGTATTTCCGCAATCCGCCCGATGGCATCGCCACCACCGATCATCAGATCACCTTTGGCTGGTCCAACGTGCCCGACGCGGTCGGCTACCGCCTGGAGGTGGATGACGACCCGAACTTCGGATCGCCCGAGCTCGCCGTGAATGTGGACGTCTCCTGGTACAGGCCGACCACGCCGTTCCCCGATGGCACTTTCTACTACCGGGTCAAGGCCCGGCGTAGCGATGGCAGCGAGAGTGGGTGGTCCGCCACGGGAGAGGTCACCTTCATCACCGTGGTCGCCTCCGCTGCGCCATCCGCTCAGGTTGTGCTCGGCGTTACGCCTCAGCTTCAGCACAAAGATTCTCGCATGATCTGCCTGGACGGGCACAACGAGACGGGACAGCATCGCTGGGACTCGGCGCATGAGGACGACGGTGATTGGACGGTCGGGAACGGCAACGCGGTACGGGGGGAGCCTCATGATGACATGTATTGCACCCGCGCGGCCATCTCCATGATCGTGGACTACTTCGGCGGTCATCTCAGCCAGGACCGCATCTCCTACTTCCACTTCGGCGGTGGCACGCCCGACGGTGACCTGGGCCATGGCGTCGGACTGTGGCCGTGTGAATCCGGTTCCTGGGGCACCGGCGATTGCGTCTTCGGCTGGGCGCTTAACGACACGGCGCCCACGTCCAGCCGCGGCAAACCGACCTTTAACCAGGCGCGGGGCTGGATCGATGACGGACGCCCGATCCTCATCGTGGAGAACGGCGACTCGCACAGCGTCGTTATGGACGGATACGATACCAACGGCAACCTGGCCCATCGCGTCGATCCATGGACGGGGACGGCATCGTGGGTCTCCTGGGACTCGTGGGACGTCACCGAGTATCATGTGCCGCCGGCGGGCGCCTCGGTCCGCTCTGATGAGGCGTCCCTCTCCACGGACAGCGACGGCGACGGCATCGTGGACTTCGACGAGAGCAATCGCTTCCACACAAGTCCTGCCTCGCCCGATAGCGATGGGGACTGGGTGCCGGACAAGGCGGATCTTCGGGAGTATGTCTTCACCAACGCCGGCAACTACAACCTGCGCAACGCCGACATGGACGGCGATGGGGTGCGTAAGGAGTTGGACCCTGATAACGACGACGATGGTTCCGTCGATGGGTGTGAGGATACCAACTACAACGGGAAGTACGAGGCTGCGCTGGGCGAGACGGACAACTTCAACGCGGCCAGTCATCAGGACTGCGTTCCGCAGTTCGAGATCCTTCAGCCCACGCAGGCGAATCCCACCAACGCGGGCGCCCACGATAGCCCGGATAAGATCCTGATTCAGGTGAAGACGGCTACCCCGCCCGCCTCGCCGGTGACCTACGCGCCCGGTGATTTCGCCGTCGAGATCGGCGGCCGGGCGGGCACTGTCGTGGCCGTGTACCGGGTCGCCGATACGCACTTCCTGGTGGTCAGCCCACCGACGCAGTCATCGGCCGATTACTACGATCTGCGAGTGACGTTACAAGGATCGCAGAGCGACGCGGAGACCCGGGCGGTCTACTATCTGCCCCGGCTGCGGGCTGACCAGGTGCTGATCATCGACCGATCGGGCAGCATGAATGATTACGACAAGATAGACGCGGCCAAGAACGCGGCGCGTGCCTTCGTCGATCACGCCGGTGTGGACGACATGATCGGCGTGGTGTCCTTTGCCTCCTCGGCAGGTGTCAACTATCCATTGACCGCCATCACTGGCGCTCCGGAGTGGAATGCGGCGAAGACGGCGATTAACGGCCTCTCGGCCAGCGGATCGACCGCTCTGGGGCAGGGGGCACAGGTTGGCTACAACCAGCTCG
>JAJRVX010000288.1:0-7555 GCA_024277095.1 Chloroflexota bacterium | reverse complement strand
CTCCGTCCCGCTCTGAGCGGTCGCCTTCTTGGCCCGGGATCGCGTCGAGCTCGACTTCGTCGATGCCTTCGCCTTCGAACTCGCCTCCGCCTTCGCCCTGGTGGACGTCGATCGGCGGCGCGAGGCGGCCTTAGCCGTCGTCTCCGCTTTGGCCGCCGGCTCCGCCTTCGCCTTCGATGCGGCGCTCCGCTTCCGGGTACGCGGCTTCGGCGGCGGCTCCTCGACGATCCCGTCGAGACCCTCCAGGCGCATCAGCGTCTTCACCATATCCCCCTGGGCCAGGGACAGCACGCTCCTGCCCTGCGTGTTACGCCCCATCTCGGGCGCATCGCGAGGGGCCAGCGGCTTCACCGTGCCCCGCTCGGTGACGGCCGCCAGCGGGCCATGCCCCCGGCCCACCACGGCCGCGCCCACGATCAGGCCGGTCTTGTTCGTGGTCTTATGGGCGATCACGCCGAGGCCATACCGCCCCTGCGTGGGAAATTCGGTCAGGCTCGACCGCTTGGCATATCCGGAGGCGGTGACCGTCAACAGGGCCCCTTTGGCGTTCACCACATCGAAGGCGATCACCTGGTCGCCCTTCTGGAGCTTGATGCCCCCCACCCCGCCGGCCAGCAATCCCGTGGGGCGCACATCCTCGATCTTGAACCGGATCGCCTGCCCCTTCTGCGTGACCAGCAGGGCCTCCTCCCCATCCCGGATGACGCGGGCCCAACCCAGCCCATCGTTCGCCTCCACGTTCATCACCGGAGGCGTCCCATTGGCGGCCAGAACCTCGGACAGAGCGATCCGCTTGATCTGCCCCAGGCGCGTGACCAGCGCCAGGTAAGCATCAGACGGGGGATCGTCGACGCGCGGCATCGCCAGCGCGGCCGTGACCCGATCCCGTCGGCCGAGATCGCACAGGTCCGCCCAATGAGCGCCGCCGTTCTCCGGGACGCGATGGATACCCACGCGGGCCATGCGCCCATCGGCCGTGAACAGGAATAGCTCATCGCGGGTATTGGTCGCCAGCAACGCCACGTCCACGCCCTTCGCCGCCTGACGCAGGTTGGTCTTCGTCACCTGTCCGGCCGGCGCCCGGGTGATCGTGCCATCCGAGCGGATCGCCACCCACACCGGCTGATCTTCGATCAGGTCCCGCGCCGTCAGCGTGCCCTTGGTGCGATCGACGATCTGCGTACGCCTGGGATCACCGTATTTCCTCTTAAGCTCGACGACCTCCTCACGGATCAGGGCCAGGATCTTGGCCGGATGCGCCAGCAGGTCCTCCAGGTAGGCGATGAGCTTGAGCTTCTCCTTGTACTCCTCCTTGATGCGGTTCCGCTCCAGCCGGGCCAGCCGACGAAGTTGCATATCCAGGATGGCCTGCGCCTGCATCTCGGTGAGTTTGAACTTGCGCATCAGGCGGCCGCGAGCCGTCTCCGCATCGGGCGAGCGGCGGATGGTGGCGATGACCTCGTCGAGATGATCCAGCGCGATGAGCAACCCCTCCAGGATATGCGCCCGATCCTTCGCGCGCTGCAAATCGTGCTCGGAGCGGCGCCGGATGATCTCCCGCCGATGCTCGATGTAGAGCTGCAACATGCGCTTCAGGGACAGGAGGCGTGGCTCGCCGTCCACCAGGGCCAGCAGGGAGACGCCGAAGGTCTGCTGCATGGGGGTCAGGCGGAACAGCTGGGCCAGGACCTCACGCGGCTCCACCGTGCGGGTCAGCTCGATCACGATGCGCATGCCCTGGCGGTCCGATTCGTCCCGCAGGTCCGTAATCCCCTCCAGCCGTCCCTCCCGTACCAGCTCGGCGATGCGCTCGATCAAGCGCGTCTTGTTCGTCTGGTAGGGCAACTCGGTGACGACGATGCGATGCCGGTTGCGGCTCATCTCCTCGATATGCGCCTTGGCCTGCACCACGAAGCGCCCCCGCCCCTGGGCATACGCGGCCGCGATGACGTCTGTCTCCTCCCCTTTGGCGCCGTTCCCGTTCATGGCCGAGGGATCACGGCCGTATCGATAGACGATGCCGCCGGTGGGGAAATCTGGCCCCTGGATGAAGCGCATCAGCTCATCCACCGTGACCTCATCCACCTCATCGTACCGATCGATCAGGTAGGCCACGGCGTCGCACACCTCGCCCAGGTTGTGGGGAGGGATGTTGGTCGCCATCCCCACCGCGATCCCCGAGGAGCCGTTAATCAGGAGATTGGGCAGCAAGGCGGGCAGGACGGACGGCTCCTGCAGGCTGCCATCGAAGTTGGGAGTGAAGTCCACCGTGTCCTTCTCGATGTCGGCCAGCATCTCCCGGGCCATCTCCGCCAGCCGGGCCTCCGTATACCGCATGGCCGCGGCGTTGTCCCCATCGATGGAGCCGAAGTTGCCCTGGCCGTCCACCAGCGGGTAGCGCATGGAGAAGTCCTGCGCCATGCGCACCATCGCGTCGTACACGGCCGTGTCGCCGTGGGGATGGTACTTACCCAGAACCTCGCCCACGATGCGGGCGGACTTCTTGTAGGGCTTCTCGTGAGTCAGCCCCATATCATGCATGGCGTACAGGATCCGCCGCTGGACCGGCTTCAGCCCATCGCGCACGTCGGGCAACGCCCGGGCCACGATGACGCTCATGGCATAGTCCAGGTACGCCTGCTGCATCTCCTGATCGATGTCGATCTGCTTTACATTCCCTATCGATGCGCTCATGCTTCTACCCTCGTCCGTTTTCGGTCCCGGGGATCAGACGGTTGGAGATCGAGGATTGGGGATCCGAGATCAGCGAATTGGAAAGTAGGGATTGGAGATCTAGAGATCAAGCTTTCCCCATCCTCCTCAGGTTCTCAAAACTGATCCGGGCGCTCTCCATAGAGGGACGGCGACAGCGATCCTGCTCGACTACGTACCACTGCACCTGAGCCGCCTCAGAGGCCTCGAAGATGGGCGCCCACTCGATGACCCCCTCGCCCACCTCGGCAAAGAAGCGTTCGTCCCCAGGCTCCATGTCCTTGAGATGGACCAGGGCCATCCGGCCCGCATACCTTCGAATGTAAGCCGTCGGGTCCTGTCCGGCATATCGGACCCAGTAGACGTCCAATTCCGCCTTGACCAGGTCCGGATCCGTCAACTCATACAGCCAATCCAGGGCGAACTTGCCGTCAAACGTCTCGAACTCGAAGGCGTGGTTGTGATAGCAAAACTGCATCCCGGCCTGCTGCACATCCCGGCCGATCCGGTTGAACAGCTCCGCCAGGCGACGCCAGTCGTCCAGTGTCCGTCGCCGATCTTCCGGCACGGATGGCAGGATGATGAACGGGTTGCCGATGGCCTGGTTATACTCGATCACGCCGGGCAGATCCTGCTCCAGCACGCTCAAGCCGATGTGACTTCCGGCCACCCGCAAGCCCAGATCCTCCAAGACGGCTTTCAGCTCGGCGGCCGACAGGCCGAAGGTGCCCGCCAGCTCGACACCCGCGTACCCGATCTCCGCCACCTGCCGCAGCGCGGCGATGAAATCCTTTTCTGCTACGTCACGAACGGTGTACATCTGCAATGCGATGGGGATGTTGGGCATGGGAACTCCTCTTTTTTGAATGAAGACCTTACTCTTGCTGCGCAAGCTGCTCCAGCAGCTCAGCAAATGCCAACAGCTCACGTCGGACCAGCTCAAACGTCGGTGTCAATTGATCCACCAAACTTTGGAGACGCCCCAGATCGAACTGAAAGGCGTAAACGTTCCGCACCACATGTCGAAACCGCAGATATTCGTCCAGGCGCTCCGCTGCTTCCGGGGATAGGACCTGAGGACGGATATTGGGAACGGCCATCGCCATCTGAAGGAGAAGGTCACGATGCCATTCGCGCCCAGCAGGCATATTTTGATCGATGTTCGCCGCGATCACCTGAAATACACGCTCAAGGCCAGCGTAGAAATCGTGCAGATTTAACGCAACGGAATCCAGAAGGATATCCTGGTCCTCAGGATGTTGCCGTACGACTTTCATCGCCCTCTGCACGCGAGCCACGACACGATCCAGGTTAACTAACTCCTGCCGGATGCGCCCAGCTACAACCGCGTAGCGCCCGTTCACAGATCCACCCCCTCCCGTTCGATCACGGACCGCAGCCATTCCGGACAGGCACCCATATCCACGAGATTCACCTCGACCTCATCATCGATGTCTAAAACGGCGCCGATAGCCCGAAACGTATCCTCAGGACGAATTCCCCAAGCAGCGACGTCCACATCCGACCACGGGGTGAAACATTCTTCATGTACCAGCGAGCCAAACGCCACAATTCGAGTCGCTCCAAACCGATCTTTCAAGAGACGAGCGGCGCGTCGAGCGGCCTCCCAGGCCCGCCTCCGTCGGCGAACCAGGGCCCGGCGCTCATGCGCCCAACGGCGTCGAGTTGCCTCTCGATATGCTTCTATCTCCTCTGGCGTCAGTTCCAAGGCTGTGGGCATAGCACTTCCGAACAAGCAGGTTTATCCTGCGGCGAAATGAAAGACCGGCCAGCCCGGATCTCTCAGATAAGCGGCCATGTCAGCGAATCGGCGAAACTCCGCGCGAGCCAGGGAGAAGGGGATCGGCTGTCCGAACCACCTCCGGTTCAGCGCGATCAGCGTGTCCGCCAGCCGCTCGCGATCCTCCTCGCCCTCGAGGCCGCTCACGTACGCCAGAGTGATGTGGCCGGTGAACGGCCCCGTAGGGTACACGCCCAGCGCCTGCAGCCGTTTGTCCTCATAGATGGCGGCACGCAGGGCGCACAGCCGGACGTAGTCCACCTCATCTGGGAAATCGACAATAGCCACGATACCCGACACGAACGCGGTGACGCCGCGCAGGACGACCGCGATCGGCTTCTCCGCCAAACGCCCGTTACGTTGGAAGATATCGGCGATCGCCGCGATCAACCTCCCCTCGTAGCCGGGCAGATCGCTTTGCCGAAGATACGTATCGCCCCACACCAGGTCGGCCACCGTCAGATGGAAGCTGGAGACAGGGACCGGCGCCAGGACGGTCGCCCCGGCCCCCTGCACGAGCGCCTGTTGGATATCCCCCAGCCGGGCGTACGTGGCCACGTTGGCCGTCTCCTCCAGGAACGGCGGCGTGATCACCGTGCACCCCGGGCAGGGGGCGGCCAGCCAACGCCGTCTCTCCGCGTCCCACCGGAACCGATCGCTGTTGTAGACGTCCGCGGCCGCCTGACGAACTCCTTCATCGCTCACCATTTGAGCGATAACATCCTGATACTCACTATAAGACCGATCTGGCACGATGTATCTCCTCTGCTTATGCCGCGACCGCTTCGAAAGCGAGGAAACTCCCGGGGTTTTGGATCTACTTTCTCACGCCCAGCCGCTGCTTGCGCTCGGCCCGCTCCAGCTCTCGTACCTTCTCCCACTCGGGCCGATCGTCCTCCAGAGCCATCTGCTGCCGCAGCTCAAGGATCTGATCTCGCAATACAGCTGCCTTCTCGAACTCCAGCGCGGCCGCGGCCTGCTTCATCTGTTTCTCCAGATCCTTGATGACGCGGGCGACCTCATCCCTGGGCAGGCGCGGCGTGACGGCCGGCCTCTCACCCGCACGATAGACCGCGGCCGGCTCGGCCGCCATGCGCATGCTCATCACGCGATCGGTCAGATCCCGCACCTCTTTGACGATGCTCTGCGGCTCGATGCCGTGCTCGCGATTGTACGCCTCCTGGATGCGACGGCGGCGGTTGGTCTCGTCGATGGCGCGACGCATGGAGTCCGTGATCGTGTCGGCGTACATGATCACCGTGCCATTCACGTGCCGCGCCGCCCGCCCGATGGTCTGGATCAGCGCCGTCTCCGAGCGCAGGAAGCCCTCCTTGTCCGCGTCCAGGATGGCCACCAGGCTGACCTCGGGCAGGTCCAGCCCCTCGCGCAGCAGGTTGATCCCCACGACCACGTCATACACGCCCAGGCGTAGATCCCGCAGGATCTCCACCCGCTCAATGGTGTCGATCTCCGAGTGCAGGTAATGGACCTTGATCCCCAGCTCGGCCAGATAGTCGGACAGGTCCTCGGCCATGCGCTTGGTGAGCGTGGTCACCAGGGCACGCTCGCCCACGCGAACCCGCTTCTGGATCTCGTTGATCAGATCGTCGATCTGCCCCTCCGTCGGCCGGACCTCGACCTGCGGATCCACCAGGCCGGTAGGCCGAATGATCTGCTCGACGATCTGCGCCGAATGCTCCCGCTCGTACGGGCCGGGCGTGGCCGAGACGTAGATGACCTGGTTGATGCGCTCCTCGAACTCGTCGAAGCGCAGCGGGCGATTGTCCAGCGCCGAGGGCAGGCGGAACCCGTACTCCACCAGCACCTCCTTGCGGCTGCGGTCGCCCCGATACATCCCCTGCACCTGCGGGATCGTCATGTGCGACTCATCCACGAACAGCAGCCAGTCCGGCGGGAAGTAGTCCAGCAGAGTCCACGGCGGCGAGCCCGGCGGGCGCTGGTCGAGATGGCGGGAGTAGTTCTCGATACCGGTGCAATAGCCGACCTCGCGCAACATCTCGATGTCGTAACGGGTGCGCTGCTCCAGGCGCTGCGCCTCCAGCAGCTTATCAGCCTCCCGCAGCTCTGCCAGCCGCTGCTCCAACTCCTCCTCGATGTCCTGCAGCGCCTTCTCCAGCTTGTCCTCCGGCGTGATGAAGTGCTTGGCCGGGTAGATCTCGATCTGGTCATGCTCCGCCAGCACCTCGCCGGTCAGGGGATCGATCTCGGTGATTCGCTCCACCTCATCGCCGAAGAACTCCACGCGGAAGGCGAACTCGCTGTAGGCGGGCTGGATCTCCAGCGTGTCCCCGCGCACGCGGAACCGGCCGCGCTGGAGGACGGCATCGTTGCGCTCGTAGTAGATGCTGACCAGATGGCGCAGAACGCTGCTGCGGCGATACACCTCGCCCACCCGCAGCGTCACGACCACGCGGCCGTACTCCTCCGGGCTCCCCAGGCCGTAGATGCAGCTCACCGAGGAGACGATGATCACGTCCCGTCGGCTGAAAAGCGCGGAGGTGGCCGCCAGCCGCAATCGATCGATCTCCTCGTTGATCTGGGCGTCCTTCTCGATGTACGTATCCGTGCGCGGGATGTACGCCTCCGGCTGGTAGTAATCGTAATAGCTGACGAAGTACTCCACCGCGTTGTGTGGGAAGAACTCGCGGAACTCCGAGTACAACTGGGCTGCCAGGGTCTTATTGTGGGCCAGGACCAACGTCGGCCGCTGAACGGCCTCGATCACCTTGGCCATGACGAAGGTCTTCCCCGTGCCGGTGGCGCCCAGCAGGGTCTGATGCTTATATCCTCTGCGCAGTCCCTCAACCAACTTCTCGATCGCCTGGGGCTGATCCCCCGTCGGCTGAAACTCCGAGACCACCCGAAATTCCGGCATCGCTTACTCCCACACCCTCAACAGAACAGAAGTTCGACACGTACATTATAATGCTTTTTTTCTGATTTGTCCACGGTGAGGCAGCCTTTGGACTACGAACCTTTAGGCTGCGATAGCCATGCTGTCGCTCTATTGGACTGCAACGG
>JAJRVX010000287.1:0-5718 GCA_024277095.1 Chloroflexota bacterium | reverse complement strand
TGGGCCAGCCTGATCGGGCTGATCCTGCTCTACCTCGCCATCGGGTACACGTTGGGGGGACACCTGGCCGATCGCCATCCGGCGCCCTCGGTGCTCTGTCGCCTCGTCGGCTGGGCCGGCTTCCTGATCGGGGTGATCCCGCTGGCCGCGCGCCCGGTGCTCGCCGCAGCCGCCCGGGGCTTCAGCGGCGTCGACTTCAACGTGGCGCTCCTGGGCGGCTCCCTGGCGGGGATCCTGGTCCTCTTCGCCGCCCCCGTCATCCTCCTGGGGTGCGTCCCCCCCTTCGCCGTGCGGCTGACGACGTCCAGCGTACACGCCAGCGGCCGGGCGGCCGGGCGGATCTACGCCCTTTCCACAGCCGGCAGCATCATCGGCGCCTTCCTGCCCGCGCTGGTGCTCATCCCCCAGATGGGCACCCGGCTGACCTTCAGTGCAATCGGGGCGACGTTGCTGGCCCTCGCCCTGTACGGCCTGTGGGCTCACACCCGACGCGCCCGAGCGCTGCTCCTCCACACCGGCCTGCTGGCCCTCGTGCTCGCCGCGGCCTGGCGGATGGGGACCATGCCCATTAAGCCCACGCCCGGCCTGGTCTTTGAAGCGGAGACCCCCTACAACTACATCCAGGTCGTGCGCCAGGGACCGGAGACCTGGCTGCTCCTGAACGAGGGGGAGGGACTGCACTCCGTATACGACCCGAACGCCTTTCTGAGTGAGGGGATATGGGACTACTTCCTGGTCGTCCCCTTCTTCAACCCGCCCCCATACACCGCCGAGCAGGTGGACAGCTTGTGCCTGATCGGCCTGGCCGGCGGCACCATCGCCCGATTGTACACCCGGGCGTTCGGCCCCATTCCCATCGACGGCGTTGAGCTGGACCCGGCGATCATCGAGGTCGGGCGGCGATATTTTGCCATGACGGAGCCAAATTTGCACGCCATCGCCCAGGACGGCCGCGTATTCCTGCGAACGGCCTCGCACCGGTATGATGTGATCGCCGTGGACGCCTACCGGCCGCCTTACATCCCGTTCCATCTGACCACGGTGGAGTTCTTCCAGCTCGCGCGGGAGCGCCTCACCGAGGAGGGCGTGCTCGCCGTCAACGTGGGGCGCACGCACGACGACTACCGGCTGGTGGATGCGGTGGCCGCGACGGTCGGCCAGGTCTTCCCCTCCGTCTATATCATCGATGAGCCGGACCCCGGCTACGGGCTGGGAAACAGCCTGGTCGTGGGGACGGTACGCCCCACCCAACTGGCAAACCTGCGGGCCAACGCGGCCGGGCTGACCCACCCCATGCTGGTGGAGATGATGCGACGAGCGCTGCCGATGGCTCGCGTCGCGCAGCCGCCACCGGATACGCCGATCTTCACGGACGACCGAGCCCCGGTCGAACAGATCGTGCACAGCATTATCCTGCGCTACCTGCTCACCCCAGGCGGCCATACCCAGTGAAGGAGGCTCCTGACCTTATGCCTCGACGCATCTGGATCGCCCTGTCGCTCAACGCGCTGCTCTTCGCCGCGCTGGTCCTGCTGGCCCCCGCACGGGATGGGCTATGGGCCATGCGAACGATCGCTGACCTCCCATGGCCCGTGCGCCTGCTCCTCATCGCGCTGCCGCTCCTGGCGCTGGTCCCACCCCTCGCCCATGGAGCGAGTCGCGTGATCCAATGGGGCACGGCCCGGCTCACGCAAGCGTCCCGCCCGGTGAAGGGCGCCCTCCTGGCCGCAAGCGGCGTCCTCCTCTGGTTGCTGCGAGAACGCACGCTGTGGGGAGATGCCCTGTACACCCTGGCGCTGCTGGAAGGGCGGTGGCGCACCACCTGGCGCGGCGAATATTTCTGGAAGGAGCCTCTGGATCGCCTGCTGGCAGTCGCCACCTATCAGATCAGCCACGCCATCATCGGCTGGGACGCCTGGCGAGCCATCGCCTTGCTGAGCTGCCTGGCCGGCATCGCCTACATCTGGATCGCCTGGCGACTCTCCGGCGACTTGGCGGGCGACGCCGCCCGCCGCGGGCTCGCCTTCGGGATGCTGCTATCACCGGGGGCGATCCAGCTCCTGTTCGGTCACGTGGAGAACTACACGCTGGTGACCGTGGCCGCGCTTGGGTACGTATGGCTGGCCCTTCGAGCGATCCGGGGACGGGCACATCCGGCGCTGGCCTCCGGGACACTGGGGCTGGCCATCGCGTTCCATCCGCAGGCGATCTTCCTGATCCCCTCCCTGGCGATCCTGGCCTGGGAGGGGGCGAACTGGCGGGCGAGCCTGCGACGCGCCCTCTGGCTCGCCGTCGGGCTGGCGATCCCCCTGCTGGCCCTGCTGGCCCTCGCCCGGGCCGTCGGCGCGCCGCCGCTGCAGATCGGCGTGAACCGGTACGCGGACGATCAACAGCTCTGGCTGTCCATCGGCCAGATGCTCTCCCCGGGCCATCTCGCCGATGTCGCGAACAACCTCTACCTGGTCGCCCCGGCGACGTCGGCCCTCATCCTGCTCCTGATGGCAGGATGGCGACCGCGCAGGCGGGAGGATCTCCTCCTGGCGACGGCGACCCTCGGGGTGCTCGCCTACTCGCTGGCCTTCGCCAACAAGCTGCCCCGGCCCGACGACTGGGACCTGTTCGCCATCGCCGCGGTGCCGGTGACCGTGTGGGTAGCTCGAATGGTCGCCACAGCCCCCATAGCCATCGCTCGTCGCGTCGGCCCGGCGCTGCTCGCGACCTCGCTGTGCTTCACCGTGCCGTGGGTCTGGATGAACCACGCGCACGAGCGGGTGGATCTCAACCCCGCCAAGCGAGATCTGCTGACCATCTACCAGGTTGCCGATCTCATCGCCTTATTCCCCCAGGCGCAGATCCAACAGCCGCCGCAACCTCTATGCGAAGCCAAGCCCGGGGAGGACCCGAGCCTGTGCCAATACGTGTCGGTCACCCAGTTCACCATGCCACAGAACGGAGACACCCGGCCGGTGCTGGTGATCCACCCGCCCGCTCAGGTGAGCTATCAGGTACAACTGCCCAACCGCCCCACCTTTCTGTGGGTCAGCCTGGCCATGGACCCGCTCACATGGGGATGGGGAGGCGACGGGGCGACCTTCGTCCTGGCCGTTGATGATGGGACAGGCCCGGCGGTTGTTCTCCAGCAACACGTGGGTAACGAGCCATCGGATCAGCGATGGCACGATGTGGCCGTGGACCTTTCACGCTGGCGAGGACGATCGGTGACGCTGACCTTGGGCACCCAGCCGGGGCCCGCCAACAATTACGTCGGGGATCGGGCGGGCTGGGGGATGCTGTGGATCATGCGAGGCATGCCCAGACTTGCGACGCCGGACTAGAGACCGGCCAGGAAGCAGACGATCCCCTCCGCCAACCCAAATGCCACCCGGTCCCGCTCCCCCACCAGCACCTGGCGATCCCCGCCCAGGAAGCCCATCTCGATGATGGCCGCGGGCGTCTCCGGGCTGATGACCCGGAAGGCGTGATATTTGGTCATATCGTGCGTGATGCTGCCATCGTGACGCGGCAGCCCGGTCGTCACGCTATACGCCTGATACAGGCATTCCACCAGGCGATCCTCGACCTTGGGGATCGGGCTGGACTCCGACCGAGCGATCTTGAACCCGCTGGCGTCGATACAGGAATCGGCGTGGATGGACAGGAAGGCATCCGCCCGATAACCCTCCAGCCGCTCATCGAACTCCGTCAGCACGTCCACCTGCACGCCGATCTGCCGCAGATATTCGGCCACCCGCACAGCGACGGCGTAATTGACATCCACCTCTCGCAAGCCATCCGGGCACACAGCACCTGAGTCGAACCCGCTATGTCCGGCGACCAGCCCCACCCGACGCCCCTCCAGCCCGGGGACGGGTTGAAGGGCCAGCTCCGGCCCGGCCGCCTGCGACACGGGCTCCTGTCGAGCGCTCCGCGCCCAGGCCAGCAGCAGGCTGCCCCCCAAAGCTAACAGGAGGGTGATCAAGGCAATCCGCTCCAATCGCTGCAGTGCCGCTTTGCGCACGAGAGCTCCCCTACCAGGATTACTTGCATCATACCCGCGAACGCCCGCTTCGTCAATATCACCAATTAATCATATTGCACTTTTGGGTGAGAGCGCGCCCCGCATCCCCAAAGCACAGGACTGCGGCCCCAGCCCCCGCTTCCCTCAACGTCAGCAGGCAAAAATCAGCGCCTGCCGCTCCCAACGCCTCCGCAGGTGAAGCATGGGAGCCCCACCTGATCCAAAGAGGCAGAGATGGACGCTCCCCTTGCCCCCACGTATCCCCTCTGATATACTGCAAACGGCCACGTCCCCAACACGCCGATCACACCCGGATAAACACAAGCGACCGTCATCAGGGCCCGCCCACACTCCAGCGAGGGAACCATGCTCATCGAATCCTACGATCTGGAGGTCCGGATCTCCACGCACAGTACGGAACATTTCGAGTATGAGGTTATAGCCCACCTTGACGTGGATATCAGCCCCGTCCTCCCCTACCTCAACGCCATCCTGTCGAGGGCGACCTACCTGCCGGAAGGGCCCGCGCTGTCCTGGCGCCACGAGGGGCGCAACATCGGGTTCTGGCCCCGTCGGATCGCCGTGGACCACGTTGAGAGCCGGGAGGAAGCAGGCCAGGTGATGAAAGGGCTGGTGGATCTGGTCAACCGGACCTGGGCGAGGAGAGATGAGCTGGAGCCGGACACGAGCACGCACCCACGACTGCAGCCGTTGGAGATCTATCGATGGCTTCCCCGGACGAACTGCAAGGCATGCGGCGAGGAGACCTGCTTCAGCTTCGCGCTCCGGCTGGCAGCGGGCCAGACGCAACTGGAGCGTTGCACGCCGCTCCATGAGGAGACGGGCCTCGAGGATCGGCGATCCCGCCTGGAGACCCTCCTCGCCACGAAACGGCCGGCGCTATAAAGGGAGAGAAGGCGCTCCAACGCAGCCCTCCACCCCGCATCCGCATCTCTCCCCCAGTCTCCGCATCAGGAGGAACGGTGATGGATGAGAACGTATATCGCAAGCTGGCTCAAAGGCTGGATACCATTCCCAACGGCTTCTCTCCCACCGAGAGCGGCGTAGAGCTCCGGCTGCTGGCCAAGATCTTCACCCCGGAGGAGGCAGCCCTGGCGGCCGTGATGCGCCTGACCTACGAGTCAGCCGCCGACATCGCCGCCCGGGCGGGGGTGGATCCCCACGCAGCACGTCGCGTGCTCAAAGGGATGGCTCGCAAAAAGCTGATCCGTGCCACAAAAGACCAGGGCCATCTCTCCTTCGCGCTGATGCCTTTCGTGATCGGCTTCTACGAGACGCAACTGCCCCGCATGGACGAGGAGTTGGCCGAGCTCTTCGAGCAATACTATCAGGAGACCCGAGGCGGCAGCATCATCCAGGCCGAGCCCCCTCTCCATCGCGTGATCCCGGTCGGGGAGGCGATCTCCTTCGACCTGGAGATCTTCCCCTACGAGCAGGCCACCCGGATACTGGAGGCGGCCAAGTCATGGGGTGTGGCCGAATGCATCTGCCGCGTCCAGCAGCGGCTCATCGGCAAGGGCTGCGCTCGCCCCACCGAGAACTGCCTGGTCTTCGCGCCGATCGAGGGCGCCTTCGATCACAGCCAAATGCCCCGTCCCATCACGAAGGAAGAGGCGTTACGGATCCTGCAGGAGGCCGCGGAGGCGGGGCTGATCCACTCCACCGCCAACCATCGGGAG
>JAJRVX010000286.1:0-3352 GCA_024277095.1 Chloroflexota bacterium | reverse complement strand
GATAGGGCGAATCAGCGATAGGGCGAATCAGCGATAGGGCGAATCAGCGATAGGGCGAGTCAGCGACGAGTGTTTTGGCGTTGTAGCTCTGTGATAAGCAAAGCGATGATTTCGTCGATGAGAGCCAGTCGGTGTTCCAGTGCTTCCTCCGATAGAAGATGGCGGGCGCGCCAGTACCATCCTTTGCTCTCTCGCGCTGAGCCGATAGCGACTGAAAAGAACCAGTTTCGTCGCTTCCCATAACCTCGGCCATGCCCTTCCTCGATGTTGGCACTGATGGACCCTGCACTGCGGATAAGCTGTTCCGCAATTGCCTTTCCCCGTACGTCTTGTGTGAATTTCTGGCAATCTTTCCATGCGATCTCATAAAAGAACAGCGCTTTGCGATATCCCAGGAATTGCCAAATGGGCTCTCGCTTGACCCGCTCATGGACCGTCGTTTGCCACTCTTCGTATATCATGCGTCCCTCTCGCCGGCTTGTTGGCTCGCCCCCTCGCTAACTCGTTGACTCGCCTCCTCGCTGACTCGCTCATTCGCTCACTTGATACCACCCGTCCCCCTTCACCGCGTTCTTTCCCACGTGGGTCAGGGTGCCCCAGATGAGCCACGGGAGGAGGGGGGGCCAGTCTTTCGTCATGTAGGTGGCATATCCCATGAACCCGCCGATGGGGGTGGATCGTCCTGTGCGGGAGGAGTGGCTGGACAGGTCGACCCACACGGTGTCCTCGCAGATCAGCTCCACGTGCTCCGCTGCCTCCAGGGCCGGCTTCACGTCGATCTCGCCGATGTCGCCGTACTCACGGGCCAGCCCCTCGATTCGGTCCACCAACCGGCCGAAGAGGGGGCGGAACAGCGGACGGCGGATCCGTTGGCGACCTCGTGCGATGATGCGGGTGGGGGTCAGGAAGTGCAAGCGCACTCTGCCGTTGATCCGGGCGAGCATGCGGCCGGCTGTGTCCAGGACGTTGGCTGTGGTCACGGGAAGGGTCGGGATCTGCACGGTGGATCCCCCCTCGCCTAAGAGGAGCTGCTCCTCCCCGGTGAGTGGGTGGATGCACCGGATGTTGACTAAGGTGAAGCGTCCCCGGCGGCCCTTGTTTTGTGGCAGTCGTTGTCCCGCGCCGACGCGTCCCATCTCCGGGATGGCCAGGATCAGGTAGGGGAGCAGGTTCACGGCCGTGCCGAAGAGGGTGATGCCGAAGGTGAACGTCTCCCCCGGCCGATAGTGGAAGGGTGGGCGGCCGTTGTGGGGATCGGGCAGGGGGGGCTCGATGGTATAGGGGCGCACGGGGGTGTTGCCACGCCACCAGTCGGCGTCTTCCCGGGCCAGGAGCCAGCAGACGGGGCATATGGCGGAGTGGCCGGGATCGGGATCGTCCGGCGCCGGGCAGTAGTGGTGGCGCAGGACGCCGAAGAGGGCGCCGCGCAGTTGCCCGCCCGGCTGGCGGCCGAAGGCGATGTGCGTTTGCGCTCGCACCTCGATGCGCAGATGGTGGCTGGTGAGTTCGGGTAGTCCGTGGTGCGTCATGGTATCCTCCTGTCGGATCGGATTGTATGTGGCGTGAAGCGTAGCGCGTGGAGCATCTGGTGTGCTATGTGTTCCATGTCCTGGATCTTATGAGGCGTGACTGTAATGCTGTTTATAACCACTCTTCCTCATTCTCGGGTTCTCGTTCTGGGTCCAGGCCGATCTCTGAGTCGTAATAGGCATCTACGATGGGGGGAAGGCCATCACCGGCGGGGCGGATACGTCCTTCGTTGGCCAAAGCGTGGTAGCGTCCCCAACTGATGGGAACCAGCAATTGGCTGGCAGCCAGAGGATCATCGTCTTCCAGGTGCGCCTCGTAGGCGTCCACAAGCCCTTGAGGCAGGACTTCCAGCCCATCGAAGAGCTTGTAGAAAGCATCCTCTAGGGCTGGATCGCTTCGGAAAGGGTGTAACTGGTCTAAGGAAATTCGCCTGAACTCCGCGGCGGCTTGAGCATATTGCTGTTCCCATTGAAGTAGGACATCTCCGGTGTACGTCTCGTCCAACCACGTCTGAACCAGCCCTTCGTTCAGCGATCGCCCCGCCGCTTCGTGCGTCAGGATGTCCAGCGCGGCCTGTACCATCGCCGGATCATAGATATGCTGCCCATTGTCTGGTAGCTCGAAGATGTGCACCGGAGCTAGGGGCATACGGCGGCCCCGGTTGACGCGCCCGAATCGTTGCACCAGTGCCTCCAGGGGGGCTGGATCGGTGAAGATGGTGTCCAGGTCGATGTTCAGGCTGACCTCGACTACTTGGGTGGATACCACCAGCACCGGACGTTTTGGGTGTTGATGAAGGGCCGTTGCCTCCAGGATCCCTTGCTCCTTGACCAGTCGGTCGCGAGCGTTGAAGCGACCGTGGATCAGGATGATGTCCTCCGGTCGTGTCTGCGGAAGACGGTCGATCAGGGCCTGGTGGGCAGCCTGGGCGCGAGCTACCGTGTTGCACGTGACTAGCACGGATCGTCCCGCCTGAAATGTCTCCACGATGGCATCCAGCCCGTGGTCGTCCAACAATTCACCAGGTAGGATGCGCACCTGGTGTCGGGTGAACATCTGGAAGAGCGAGGGCGCCGCCGAGATCCGGATAGGATCCCCCAACGCCTGGGCCACCCGCTGACGCACCGGAGCGGGCAGCGTGGCGGACATCACGAGGAATCGGGCGCCCAGATGCTCACGCAGGTAGGCTACCGTCTCCAAGATCAGCGCCAGGCGTTTCGGCTCGTAAGCGTGAATCTCGTCGAAGATGAAGGCCGCCTGAGCGTAGTTTGCCCACATCGTCTCGTATCCCTTGAGCTGGTAGGCGGCTTTGAGCATCTGGTACGGGCTGAACACCTGGATCGGTGGTACGTAAAGCCGTACCAGGTCCCTGGTCGTGCGCGCCAGCCGGGTTGATTCTTGCGGCGTGTATCCCTGGTCCATGTATCGACGGTATAACGCCAGCATTGCCCGACCGTGCAGCAGGCCAACATGACCAGCGAAGGAACGATGCAGGCGATCATACATAGCGTTCATGCTGGCCTGGTAGGGTAGCGTGTAGAAGAGTCGGGGGATTTCGCCTTGGGATTCCGCCTGTCGGGCGGCCCAGAGGAGCGCTGCCTCCGTTTTGCCGCTGCCTGTGGGGGCGACCAATAGGGCGGAGCCCTCTGTGGATGCCGCCCTCCGTTGGTGTTCGTAGAGTTGTTCCATGCCGATGTCGGCGGCGGCGAGAACGCTCTGTCGGATGATGGGGGCAGGTTTGAACGTTCCGGCGTGAGCTGAGGCCGTGTGATCGGCCTGCACCAGATACCCTCGCAAGAGAATGCCCATCAGCCGCCGAGGG
>JAJRVX010000285.1:0-3453 GCA_024277095.1 Chloroflexota bacterium | reverse complement strand
GCCATCCGCCGCTATATCGTCTACAACCCCGCCCGCTGGGCCTGGGATCGCTACAATCCCGACGCGATCGGCCCTGATCGCTGGGCCAGAGATCTCTGGAACATGATGCAGGAAGATGCTCGCAGTGTAGGAATGCCTCGCCGGGTCACCTCTACCAGCGCCACATCGGAGGATCGGTCATGACCACACCCAGCACATCCACCATCGTCCAGCCGACGAACTCGTGGCCCGGGACAAGGTCAACCTGGACATCTTCTGGCTGCGGGATGAATCGCTGGAAGAAACTGCCAGCCTTCCGGAGCCGGACGTGTTGGCGGAGCAGATCATTGAGGACCTGCACGAGATCGTGGCCGAATTGCAGGGCGTGTTGAATGGGCTGTCGGATTGGGGGGAAATTGCTGGGTGATGAGATCGGTCTATGCAAGGACCTAAGCATATAAAGGTGATCCGGGTGCCTTCTTCGGCCTCACGCGGGTGGCGGTGGACGTTGATCATCCTGCTATTGTGGGCCGGACTTGCGCTGCGCCTGTATCGCATCGACGTCCAGAATATCTGGTGGGACGAGGGCCGGAACATCGATGTGGCCGGCCGGCCCCTGGCCGCCATCGCCGGGTCCCAGGAGCTGGACATTCAGCCGCCCCTCTACTTCTACTTCCTCCACGTCTGGATGGGGCTGCTCGGCCGATCGGAGTTCGCCGTGCGTTCCCTCTCCGCGTACTTCGGCCTGCTCAGCGCGCCGCTGCTCTTCCTCCTGGGGCGGCGGATCGGCGGGCGGGCTGCGGGCGTGCTCGCCCTGGGCGCCGGGGCGCTGGCCCCTTTCTTCCTGGCCGAGGCCCAGGAGACCCGCATGTACACCATGACCTTCGCCTGGCTGTCGGGCGCGGCCTACTGCCTGCTGCGGGCCGTCGAAGCGGACCGGGGGGAGGGGCGCTCCGGTAGGTGGTGGACCGGGTATGCCGTCCTGTCGGCGGCCAGCGTGCTGACCCACTATTCGGCCGTGTTCGTGCTGTTCGCCTGGCAGGTCTGGATCGTGCTGCGGATCGTGGCCATGCCGCGTCGCCTGGGCGCCCGCCTGTTGGTGCGGGCCTTCCTGTCCGGCCTGGGGATGATCCTCCTCTTCCTGCCGCAGGTGCCCAACGCCCTGCGACAGATCCCGACGTATCGCAACCCGAACCTGACCGTGCCCGGCCTGGGCGAGTATCTGCTGGCCTGCTGGCGGGAATACATCCTCGGCCCGGCGATGTCCCTGTCGGCCGGGCTGCCCTGGCTGTGGGGGCTGGCCGTGGGCGGGCTGCTGGGGCTGGCCGCGATCGTCTGGCTGGCATATCGGCGTCGGGAGAGCGCTCCCGTATGGGAGCTGGCCTTCCTGGTCGTCTGGATCGTGGGCGGGCTGGCATTCTACTACGTGGTGCTCCTGGATCGGGCGACCTTCCACCCACGCTACATCAGCTTCATCACGCCCGCCTTCTACACGCTGGTGGGGATCGCGCTGGCCGGGTGGTGGCGACTCTGGCGTCCGGCGGGCCTGATCGCCGCGCTGGCGCTGGCGGTCGTGGTCGTGCCGGCTGTCCGCGCCGACCAGTTCGACGAGCGGTATTTCCGCGAGGACACGGCGGGACTCGCCGCCTGGCTCATGGAGGAGGCGACCCCCGACGACCTGATCCTCATCGACGTGCCGTATCCTCTGGGCTTCTATTACCCGCGCTACGCCCGTCTGGGAGAGCCGCCGGCGGAGCCCTCGGATCTGGCCCCGGCGCGCTACTTCTTCGTCGACATCCACACGGCAGCGCAGCAGCTCACCGAACTCTGTCGGGGGCGAGAGCGTTTGTTCTGGGTGCAGTGGTTCAAGTCTGACACGGACCCCCGGGGCGTGGTCTCGTTCCTGATGCGGAAGTTCGGGCAGTGGGAGGGCGAGCGGGCCTTTCGCGGCTATCGGGTCGATATCTACCGGCTGCCGCCTTCGGGGCAGTTCGAGCTGGCGCCGTCCCTGGAGCCGACTCGCGTGCGCTTCGGCCCGATCGAGTTGACGGCGATGGCCTTTGGCGGGCGAGGGGGCGGGCCCACGAGCACGGTGGAGGAGACCCATCGCCGGGTGGTGCCCGCGGACAAGATCGCCTGGGCCGTGCTCTCCTGGCGGCGTGTGGAGCCTGTGGATCGCCCCTACAAGGCGTCCGTGTATCTGGAGGATCGGTTCGGCCAGCGGGTGGGGCAGGACGATCGCCCGCTGTTGAACGATCGGCATCTGGCGCTGCCGTACTGGGAGGACGACGAGGAGGCGATGAACGTCTATGCGGTGCCGCTGGCGGTGGGGAGTCCGCCCGGCGTCTACACGTTGAAGGTGGCGGTCTACGATCCCGAGACCGGCCGCCGGCTCGATCGGCTGGACGAGGCCGGCGCTCCGCAGGGCACTGATGCAACATTGGGTACGGTGGACGTGGTGCGCCCCCGGACGCCGCCCGCCGTCGATCGCCTGGGCAGCGCGCCTGTCCAGCCCGTGCGTTGGGGGGATGTGACCCTGCTGGGCGCGGACCTGCCGGCCGGGGAAGTGTCACCGGGCATGATCGTCCCGTTGCACCTGTACTGGCGGGCGGAGGTGGACGCGCCGCAGGCGGCGACCGTGCAGCTGGCCTTGCGCGGGTCTGACGGGATCGAGTGGAGCATCCATCGCTCGGCCCCGGTGGACGGCGACTATCCCTTCTCCCGCTGGGCGGCGGGTGAGGTCGTGCGGGATACCCAGCGCTGGCGACTGGACCCGGAGGTGCCCGCCGGAGAGTATGACGTGTATCTGGCCCTGGAGGGGCCGGACGGCCGCATCCTGGGCGAGACGGCGTTGGGGACGTTGCGGGTGGCGGGGCGGCCTCGCCGCTTTGAGGTGCCTGCCATGCAGCATACGGTGGGGGCCCGCCTGGGCGATGTGGCGGAGCTGCTGGGGTATGATGTGGTCGAACCGGTTGCGCCCGGCGGGACGTTGGAGATCACGCTGTATTGGCGGGCCATCGGCCCGTCTGACGTGCCCCTGACGGCTTTCGTGCACCTGCTGGATGGGGACAACCGGGTCCGGGGCCAGGTGGATCATGTCCCGGGTGATGGCGTCTATCCCACCACCGGATGGCTGCCCGGCGAGGTGCTGGCGGACGCGTATCGTGTGCCCGTGGACGCCGATCTCCCGCCCGGACGTTACCGGGTCGAGGTGGGGATGTACGACCCGGCCACGGGCGTTCGCCTGCCGGTGACCGACGCGGCTGGCAATCCCATCGGCGATCGGGTGCTGCTGGAGCCGGTGGCGGTGGAGTGACGGTGGAGGGCCGGAGATGAGGCTTGTGTGGGGCGGCCGGCGATGCGGTATGGGGATGGCCCTGTTCATCCTGCTGTTCACCTTGTATTTCCTGAGCAGCTCGGGCGGCTTCCACATCGTCGATGAGGTGTCGCTCTTTGCCCTGACCGAGAGCGTGG
>JAJRVX010000284.1:0-11841 GCA_024277095.1 Chloroflexota bacterium | reverse complement strand
GAGTCCCTCTTAGTGCCTCCACCAGTGTGTTATACTCGTGTGGAACCATCGGTCCGCTCCTCCTGCTTAGAGAGTTTGATTCACACAGGAGTTTACCGATTGGTTCCTTTCTTTGTCACCCCCGACTTTGAAAAGGCCCTGACCTCTCCATCTCTCGCATTGCACCGACCCGTAGGGTCTGCTATAATGGGCTCACCTGTGCCTGACGGGGTGCAGATCGCAGCCGATCGGGGTCCTGTGGGTCCCCGTGGATCGAATGCTCGCCTCGGCCCCTTATCCTCCTCTATGAGGGGCCGCCGCCGCTGTAGTTTCTCCATGGGATGGGTGTAGAAGATGAAACGATACCTGTGGCGCCTGATCATCATGCTCGTCGTCGTGGTGGTCGTGTTCGCCTTGTATCGCCGGTTGACCATCGGGCCTCCACCGTTGACCCCCTTCCTGGAGTCTCCCTATCCTCTCAATCTGGCCCATCGGGGCGGAGCGGCCCTGGCGCCGGAGAACACGATGGTGGCCTTTGAGCGGGCGTTGGCGTTGGGAGCGGATGGCCTGGATCTGGATGTGCGCGCGTCCCGGGACGGGGAGCTGGTGGTCATCCACGACGAGACGGTGGATCGCACGACCGATGGCACCGGCCGGGTGTCTGATATGACGTTGGCCGAGCTGCAGGCGCTGGATGCAGGCTATCGATACTCCGTTGATAACGGCCAGACCTTTCCCTATCGGGGGCAGGGGGTGAAGATCCCGACATTGCGGGAGGTGTTGTCGGCTTTCCCGGATGCGCGGGTGAACATCGAGATCAAGCAGGTGGATCCGCCTATCGAGAAGGCGTTGGCGGATCTGATCCTGGAGATGGGCGCGCAGGAGCGGGTGATGGTGGTGGCCGCGGATGGCGACGTGATCGAGCGGTTCCGCCACCTGGCGCCGGGTGTGGCGACGGCGGCGGCGAGGGGCGAGGTCACGTGGTTCTACTGGATGCAGCGGCTCCGGTTGGACGCCTTCTACCGTCCCACGGCCAGCGCATTGCAGGTGCCGGAGCGGTCGGGGGATGTGGTGTTGGTGACGCCCAGGTTTGTGAAGGCCGCCCACGCGAGGGGGATGAAGGTGATCGTGTGGACGGTGAACACGCCCGATCGCATGCGGCGGTTGTTGCAGATGGGCGTCGATGGGATCATCACCGATCGTCCGGACCTCCTGCGCCAGGTGCGGGCGGAGGTCGCCTACTAGCCCATGTGACGTTTTCCCTTCCGTGTCGGTCATGCCCGGTCCTGACGGGAATCCGGGCCGGGCCTGGTGTGCTTTCGAGAGGCCTCTTCGGGGTCTTGCTGGGAGTTCTGGGCGCGGGGACGGATAAAAATCGTCCGCGGCGGCTCTTACGCCGCTGCGGGTGGGGCGTGGGAACTCCACCTGCTTGGGGGAGGCAAATGGGTTTGCCGTGTGGTGCTGCCTGACATCCGGACCGGACAGGTTTCCGTTTTCCACTTGGGAGGTGTGAGCATGCTGGTCGGTGAGCGAATGCGTCGGGATCCCGTGACGGTGACCGAGGACGTGGGGATCGGCGAGGCGTTGCGTATCATGCGTGAGAACAGGATCCGTCGCCTGCCGGTGCTTGATCGGCATGGCAAGCTGGTAGGGATCGTCTCCGAGAAGGACCTGTTGCATGCTTCCCCGTCGCCGGCGACCTCGCTGGACATATATGAGTTGCATTACCTGCTGTCGAAGTTGACGGTCAAGAAGGTGATGACCTCGCCGGTGGTCACGGTGGACGAGCAGACGCCGTTGGAGGAGGCCGCTCGCATCATGGCGGACAATCGGATCGGCGGGCTGCCGGTGGTTCACGGCGATGAATTGGTGGGGATCATCACCGAGACGGATCTGTTTAAGATCTTCCTGGAGCTGCTGGGAGCGCGCGATTCGGGCGTGCGTCTGACGCTGGAGGTGCCCGATCGGCGAGGGCTGCTGGCCGATTTGACCAGCGCGATCGCGGGGATCGGCGGCAACATCATCAGCCTGGGGACGTTTGCCGGCGACGAGCCGGGCACGGCGTTGATCACGGTGAAGGTGTCCGATGTCTCCGAGCAGGCCCTGCTGGAGGCCATCTCGCACATCGATGGGAAGGTGATCGATATCCGGACCACGTGATCCGGATCTGGTTCACGGATGGGCGTCGGCGCCCCTGCGCAGAGCGGGGGCGTTCGTTGTCAACGGGGCGCTCGCCGGCTCCGGCGGCGCCGGGGATCGTTCGTGTGGTGGATGGAGGAGAACGCGCGTCATGGATGTGAGGTTGTTGGGATACACAAGGCTCAACCCTGCGCTCTCCGCCGCGTCGGACCTGGGCGATGTGAGCGCGATGCTGGAGTCTTCCGTGGGGACGGAACAGGAGCGTTTGGCGGAGTTCGCAGCTCGCGTATGCTATCGGTCGACGGATCGGATGGGACACAACCCCGCGTTCATTCAATCGCGTGTGCGCGAGGGGCACGAGGATGTGATCGAGCACGTGTCATTCGTCGTGCACGTGACCGATGTGGATGAGGGAGATGTCCTCCAGGTGGATGGCCCGGTGCGGTGGCGGATGGTCAATCGCCATCTGGAGGTGACGCCCCGAGGGGACGGCTGGATCGTCTCGGGGAACGCTCGCGTCTGGCTGGATCTGTTCCGTAAAGGGCTGGCCTTGAGCGTGTTGCCGTTGGTGCAGCCCATCGCCCCCTCGTTCTATGCGGAGTTGGCCACATCGGAGGGGAACGCATGAAGGTGACTCTGTTGGCGTACACCCAGCCGCTGATCACGGATCCGGACCTGGCCCGGGATCATAACACGGCGACCTTCCTGATCGAGGGGGTCAGCCGGGCGGCCACGCACCAGATCGTCCGCCATCGTCTGGCCAGCATCTCCCAGGAGAGCCAGCGCTATGTCTCCCTGGACAAAGGGGGATGGGGGTTCATCGTGCCGCCCGAGGTCGAGGGGAACCCGGAGGCGAGGGAGATCCTGGATCAGGCCTGGGAGGACTTGACCGAGGCGTATGAGAAGCTGCGGAAGTTGGGGATCCGCAAGGAGGACGCCCGGTTCCTGTTGCCCAACGCGGCGGAGACCCGGTTGGTCATCTCCATGAACTTCGCCGCCTGGCGGCACTTCTGCTGGTTGCGCTGTGACAAGGCGTCCCAGTGGGAGATCCGGGCGGTGGCGTTCGAGATCCTGCGCCAGCTCCACGGGCTGGTCCCGGCCGCCTTCCAGGACCTGTACGACACCTTCTTACGCAATACGTAATACGCAACACGCAGTACGCAATACGCAACACGCAGTACGCAACGCGTGTTTCGTATCGCGTATCACGTATCGAACACCACCGTGGCCTCCCAGCCGTCGGGCGTCTTTCGCACGCTGAGGTTGTGGTAGGTCACGGCTTTGATATGTGCCCGTTCTCCGTAGCCGGGGATGCCGCCGATCCGGGCTTTGATGCGGGTCTCCGTTGCCTCATCGATGACGAAGCGGGTGTAGGATTCGCCCGTCGTCTCCGACTGGTAGAGCAGCTCGCTTAGCCAGGTGACCAGGAGCCCTTCTCGGTCGGGGGCCTCCACCTCGACCTCGCGCCAGACGTGGGGATCCGCGGCCATGTCCACCTCCTCCATCGCATACATGGCGGCCCCCGCCTGGCTCAGCAGGTCGGCGAAGTCCCTGCCGAAGATCCGGATGCTCCAGTCGGCCGTGTGCTCGATCTCCTCGAAGCGCGGCGGCTCCGGCGCCAGCGCCCGGCGCGTGTTGGCGATGTCCTGCTGGACCTGGGCGATTAGGTCATCCACGTGGGCGAACCGCCGCTCCGGACGCAGGCGGAGCACGAACTCCAGACGCACAGTCGCCTCGTAGAGGTCCCCTTGGAAGTCCAGGATATGTGCCTCCACTGTGGGGTGCCCGTTGTCGAAGGTGGGGCGCACGCCGATGTTCGTGGCGGCCGGGAGACGTCGGCCGTCGACGTGGCACCAGGTGGCGTAGACGCCGTGAGCGGGAATCAGGCGCTCCGGCGGCACTTCCAGATTGGCGGTGGGCAGCCCGATGGATCGACCTCGCCCGGCCCCCCGGATGACCTTCCCCTCCAGCCAGTAGGGACGTCCGAGCATCTGCCTGGCCAGGTCCACGTTGCCGTCTGCCAGGATGCGACGGATGTGCCCACTGCGCACCTCTCGCCCGGCGATCTGGATGGGCTGGATCACCTCCACGGTGAACCCCATCCCAGCGCCCAGTTGCCGCAGCCTCTCTATATTGCCCTCTCGGTTCCGCCCCAAGGCGAAGTCGGGCCCCACCCACAGGCGGCGTAGGCCCAGATGATCCACCAGCGCCTGCATAAAGGCGGCCGCTGTCATACGGGCCGTATCCTTTGTGAAGGAGTAGATAACTACGAAGTCCAGGCCGAGCGACTCCAACAGGGTCAGCCGCTCGTCCAGGGTGGTCAGATAGGCCAATGGGGTGTGGGGCCGCAGCACCTGAAGGGGGTGAGGAGTGAACGTGAGGGCCCCCGCTGTGCGGCCCGTCTCTTGTGCTGCGGCCACCAGCTGTTCGATCAGAGCCTGGTGGCCTTTGTGAACACCATCAAAGTTCCCGATCGTAAGCTCACATCCGTTCGGCGCGATCCCGTCTGGTAATCCTCGGTAGATGTTCATATGTCGATGTTCAACCCAGCACTTTATGTGGTCGCCAGACGTCGCGTTCGGCGTCGAAGCGAAGGATGGCGATGAGATCCCCCTCTGGGGAGATCCCGGCTGCCAGCGCCTGGTCGGTCCCTGTGGGCCCGGGTACCGGCCGGCCGAAGCGCACGGCCTGCGCATCCTGTGCGGATAAGGGAATCTGAGGCATATCTCTCACCGCCTCGATGAGGGGGAGCACCCGCCGTCGCCATTCTCCGGTCGCGATCAGCGGCTCCAGATCGGACAGAGGGATGGCCTGGTCCTCCGTAAACGGGCCGGAGGCGGTACGTCGCAGGTCGACCAGGTGGGCGCCGCATCCGATGGCCTGTCCCAGATCGTGGGCCAGGGAGCGGATATACGTCCCCGCGGAGCAGGCGATCTCCAGGGACAGGTCAGGGGGCGCCCACCGGAGCAGGCGGATCTCGTGGATGGTCACCTGTCGTGAGGGCAGAACGATCTGCTCGCCCCGACGCACCCGGCGATGTGCGGGCGTTCCGGCGACCTTCACCGCCGAGTAGGCGGGGGGACGCTGCGTGATCGTGCCCTGGAACGCGCGCAGGTGGGCGGACAGCTCCTCCTCCGACAGCGTTGGAACGGGCTTTCGCTCGACGACCTCTCCCTCGGCATCGTACGTGTCGGTGACCTCGCCCAGGCGGATGGTGGCCCGGTAGCGCTTGTCATGTCCCTGCAGATACTCGGCGAGGCGGGTGGCCCGGCCCAGGCACAGGACCAGGACCCCGGTCGCCAGGGGGTCCAGAGTGCCGGCGTGCCCGACCCGGCGCTGCCCGATCAGGCGGCGCACCCTGGCGACCACGTCATGCGAGGTCCACCCGGCCTCTTTGTCTACGATCAGCAGCCCGTGGACCGACGGTGATCGTCGATGTGTGCTCACCCGCCACCTTGATGCTTCAGTGATTCTTCCAGTGCAGCCAATACGCGCTCCTGCGCCTCCTCCAAGGGGGCCTGGATGACGCAGCCCGCGGCCTGGGGGTGCCCGCCGCCGCCCAATGCCAGGGCGACCTGGCTGACGTCGAACCCGGGTTTGGCGCGCATGCCGACCTCGATCTTGTTGTTCTCTCGCTCCGTGAAGACGACGGCGATGTCGGCCTCATTGGCGGAGACCAACACGTTCACCAATCCCCCGTCCCCGTTGTCGTTGACGCCCGTCTCCTCTCGCATCTTCCGGGTGACCACGCTCCAGAGGATACGCCCGCGCAGCTGCATCCGTGGCAGCGCCATGCCCCACAGACGGAGGACGGCCAAAGGCTTGCGATTGAGCGCCTGGTCCGTGACCAGGTTCAGATCAGCGCCCGCCTCCATGAGGCGTGTGGCGATGGCCAGGCTGCGGGGCGTCGTGTTCGACGTGCGGAAGCCGCGCGTGTCCGTGACGACGCCGCACAGAAGGCACTGGGCGGTCTTGAGGTCCAGCGGGGCGCCCAGCTCCTCGATCAGCTCATAGATCATCTCGGCGGTGGCTGCGGCCGTCGTGTCCACCCAGTTTACGGAGCCGAAATACAGGTTCGTGACGTGATGGTCGATCACGATCGTCGGCACGTCCATCTCTTGCACGCGTTGCCACGGCGGCCCCAGCCGCTGCGGATCCGAGGCGTCCAGCCCGATCACCAGGTCGAAGGAGTCCTTGGCCTCCCGGACGATGTCCTGGTGGCCCGGCAGGAAATAGAACGGCTGCGGGACCGGATCTGCGCAGACGAGGGTCGGGCGCTTGCCCAGGGCGCGCAGGGCCCACCCCAATCCCAATAGCGATCCGATGGCATCCCCGTCCGGTGAGATATGCGTGATGACCAGGATGCGATCCGCTTTTTCGATGAGTGCGAGGATGCGTGAATCCATGGCTTTAGGTTTCTTCTCCTGCTTCTGCTTCCTGCTCATGTAAGCTCTCGATGATCTCGTCGATGCGCCGTGCTCGCGCCAGCGTCTCGTCGATGTGGAAGGTAAGGGCGGGCACGTACCGCAGGACCACGCGGCGGGCCAGTTCACGGCGCAGGTAACCGGAGGCGTGCCCCAGCGCCGCCAGGATGTTGGGCTCGTCCTCCGGGGTGCCCAGGTGGCTGACATACACATGCGCGTGGCGCAGATCCGGGCTGACCTCCACCGCGGTCACGGTGACGAATTCCAGGCGCGGGTCATGAAGCTCCAGCGCGATCATCACGCCGAGCTCTTCCATGAGCATATCCGCTACTCTACGTTGTCGACGAGTTGTGCTCATCATCGTATCCGTTTACACGCCTCGGGGGGTGAGCCTCCCCGGCCGCGGCCGGTCGGAAAGCTCACCTGCCCGTGCTTCTCATGCCTCCACCAGCTGTTCCACCCGGCAGAATTCCAGGATGTCCCCTTCCTTGAAGTCGTCGAAGCCCTCCAGGGCGATGCCGCATTCGAAGTCCTGCCGGACCTCGGTCACATCCTCCTGGAACCGCTTGAGGGAGGCGACACGTCCCTCGTGGATCACCGTGCCCTGGCGCTTGACGCGCACCAGCGCGTTCCGGGTGACCACCCCATCCGTGACGTAACATCCGGCGACCTTGCCGCGCCTCGGAATGCGGAAGACCTGACGTACCTCTGCATGCCCGATGACGATCTCCTCGAACTCGGGCTCCATCATACCCTTCAGGGCCCGTTCGATATCCTCGATGAGATGATAGATGACGTTATAAAGACGGATCTCCACGCCCTCGGCCTCGGCCATCCGGTGAGCGGCTGCGTCCACGTTGACGTTGAAGCCGATGACGATGGCCTTGGAGGCGACGGCCAGCATGACATCCGACTCGCTGATGTTGCCCAGGCCTTGATGCAGGATCCGCAGTTGCACTTCCTCTCGATCCTCATTCAGCCGTTGCAGCGAGTTGACGATGGGCTCCAGGGAGCCCTGGACGTCGGCCTTCAGGATCAGGTTCAGATCCTTGACCTCGCCCGCCTGGACCTGGCTGAAGATGTCCTCCAGGCTGACGGCTTTGGTGGTGGGCTGGCGCTCCCGCTGTTGTCGCTCCTCCGCTCGCTGGGCGGCGATGGATCGGGCGGTTCGCTCGTCGCTGACCACCTCGAAGATCGCCCCCGCCGGCGGAACGCCGGAGAGCCCGGTGACCTGCACGGGGGTGGCGGGTGTTGCCTCCTTGACGTTCTTGCCGTGCTCATCGAACATGGCGCGCACCCGTCCCCACACCTCGCCGACGACGAGATTGTCCCCGACGTGCAGGGTCCCGTTTTGCACCAACAGCGTGGCCATGGGGCCGCGCGTGCGGTCCAGCCCGCTCTCGATCACGGTGCCCATGGCCGGCCGGTTCGGATTGGCCTTCAGCCCCTCCAGCTCGGTGACCAGCAGGATATTCTCCAGCAGCTCCTGCACGCCCTCTCCCATGGTGGCGCACACGGGCACCATGATGGTATCGCCGCCCCAGTCCTCCGGCACCAGCCCCAGATCCGCGAGCTGTTGTTTGACGCGCTCGATGTTGGCGTTGGGCTTGTCGATCTTGGTCAGGGCCACGATGATCGGCACGCCGGCGGCGCGAGCGTGATCGAGCGCCTCGCGGGTCTGCGGCATGACGCCATCGTCGGCGGCGACCACCAGGACGACCAGGTCGGTGACCTGGGCGCCGCGGGCGCGCATGGCGGTGAAGGCCTCATGGCCCGGCGTGTCCAGGAACGTGATCTTGCGGCCGTCCAGCTCCACCTGGTAGGCGCCGATATGCTGCGTGATGCCGCCTGCCTCGCCCTCCACCACATGTGTGTGCCGGATCGCGTCCAGCAGCGTGGTCTTGCCGTGGTCCACGTGGCCGAGCACCGTGACCACGGGCGGGCGCGGCTCCAGATCCTCGGGCCTTTCCGATTCGAGCACCTTCTGCCAGAGGGTCTTCGGGCCGGCCAATTCTGCCTCCTCCTCGGCGGCCTCCGGCTCCTCGGGCTGGATCGGCTTGACCTCGACGCCCATCTCCTCCCCGACGATGACGGCGGTGTCGAAATCGATGGTCTGGTTGATAGCCGCCATCACGCCGAAGTTCATGAGCACTTTGATCACGTCGATAGGGCTGCGGCCCATCATATCGGCCAGGTCACGAACGGTGATGGTCTCCGGTATCTCGATCTCCGTCGGCGTCTTGGATTGTTGTTTCTCGGCGTTGGCCACCGCTGCAGCCGATTCCTGGGCCTTGGCGTCTCTGCGATCTTGCCGGGCGCGATGGTTCGTGCGCCTGCGAGGCCTTCGTGAGGCACCTCCTCGTCTGCGCGGTCTGTTTTGAGCCATACTCTCTTCTCCTTTCCGTCGGCCGGGCGAGCGTAACCTACCGTCCGGGCCCGTGCGGAAGCACAGGCCGACATATGATGTGGCCGACGCGTCGTGCTATCCAGTTTGCCGGAGGGGCCAAGGGAAAAATCGGCCGTGAGGTGGGTGAGAACCCAATTGGCCTATGCGAGGGCGAAAGGGGGGAACCGGGTGTGGAGCTGGATCCTGGATCCTACTCGTGCATGGTCCGTTCCCTTTCGCCCGGCCCATCTCCGGACTTCCACTCTCGGCGTTTTTGGGCTTGGGCGTCCATGACGTGGCGCCGCACCTCAGGCTGGAGCATCTGCTCCAGCTCCTTGTCCTTCCTGTGTCTCCGCGGGCGCCAGTTCCCTGGCGTATGCCTCCAACATAGCCAGCGCTTCGGCATCAATGTGCGTCTTCAGCGCGTGTTCCAACCGTCGCCCTCCGGAGGCCAGGATCTTTTGCCAACACTCCTGTGATCGACACAGGTAAGCGCCGCGTCCGGATCGTTTCCCCGTGGGATCGATGACCACCTCTCCCTCCGGGGTGCGCACGATCCGGACGAGCTCCCGCTTGCTTTGCACCTTGCGACAGGCGATGCATGTCCGTTGCGGTACGTGTCGGCGGCGCATGATCACAACTCGATATGGTTAGAAATCGTAGTCTTCGTCGAACTCATCCCAGGCCTCGGGGGAGCGCTTATGGCGCCGCAGCGCGATCGTCTGCCCTGTCTCCTCGTCGTAGATCAGCCGACGGCGCTTGCTCTTCTTCTTCCGCTTCTTGCGTTTCCCATCCCCGCCCTCCTCGATATCCTCCTCGTCATCGAGTTCCTCGATGTCCTCCAACACGATATCCAGCTCCTGGATATCCAGCGGGGATTCGGCGGCCTCCTCCGTCGGCTCTGCGGCCTCTGGGATGCTCACCTCTTCTTCCGTCAGATCCTCCGCCTCGGGGGCCTCGGCCTCCGGCCCGGCTGCCGGGGGCTCCTCGGCGCTGGCCTCCTCAGGCTCCATCGCGGGCTCCTGGGAGGGCGTCTCGGCGCCTTCCCCCTCGACGGCGGACGGTTCGGCCTCCGTTTCGACCGGCTTCAGCGGCGTCAGTTCCTGCCCATCCACCATCACGGCCTCCAGCGCCTCGTCGAAGGCGTGCGTGCGAGCGGACTCGTTCTGGCTGGACTGACGCAGGATCTCCTCAGCGACGGCCAACAGGTCTCGTTCGCTGCTGGCCTGGATGGCCTCCTCCATACGGCGGCGCTCGATGGCCAGCCGGTCCAGGCCCTCCTCCGCCGCCTCGGTCTCGCTCTTGATATCGATGCGCCACCCGGTCAGCTTGGCTGCCAGGCGGGCGTTTTGGCCCTCCTTACCGATGGCCAGCGAGAGCTGATTATCCGGGACGATGACGATGGCCGTTCGGCCTTCCGGCGCCTCCTCCAGGATGACGTCCGAGACCTTCGCAGGGCTGAGGGCGTTCGCGATGAACGTGGCCGTGTCCGAGCTCCATTCCACCACGTCGATCTTCTCGCCGTTCAGCTCGTTGACGATGGCCTGGATACGCATGCCGCGCATGCCCACGCAGGATCCCACGGGGTCCACCCCAGGCTGTAGGGGGGCGACGGCCACTTTAGAGCGTTGTCCGGGCTCGCGAGCGATGGCTTTGATCTCCACACTCCCCTGGAAGATCTCGGGGACCTCCTTCTCCAGGAGCCGGCGCAGCAGGTTTCGGTGTGAGCGGGAGAGCCGGATGATGGGGCCACGGTTCCCGCGGTGGACCTCCACCAACAGGGCGCGCACCGTGTGTCCTGGGCGGTAGCGCTCTGAGGGGATCTGGTCCTCCTTGGTCATGGTCCCCTCTGCCCGGTCCAGGTTCACCGTGACCGTGCCGGTGCTGTAATCGACGCTCTGCACCTTGCCCTGGATGATCTCGCCGACGCGCTCCTCGAAGTACTGGTAGACGGTCTCGCGCTCGGCCTCTTTGATCCGTTGCAGGATGACCTGCTTGGCCGTCTGCGCGGCGATACGGCCGAAGTTGCTGGGTGTGCTCTCGATCGCTACCCGGTCGCCCAATTGTGCGTCCGGATCGATCTTGCGAGCCTCCTCCAGCGTGATCTGGGTCCTGGGATCCGTGACCTCTTCGACGACCTCCTTTTGGGCGTAGATGCTGATCGCCCCCGTCTCGGGATCGATGCGCGCGACGACGTTGGCGGCCGTCCCGAAGTTTCGACGGTATGCTGAGATCAAGGCGGCCTCGATCGCCTCTAAGATCACCTGCTTCGAGAGTTCTTTCTCCGCGGCGATTTGGTTGATAGCCCGGATCAGCTCGCTGTTCATGTTATACTCCGCACCTCATGCTACTGCGCTGACCTGTCGTTCGCAAAAGCTCCTTACAGCAAGAAAAGTGGGGGCTGCCCACTTTTCCGGAAAGCTACGATCTTTAGCGATCGAATTTTACCATATTTCCTGGGGAGAGGCAAACCTTTGCGCTCGTGGTGGGTGCGTGGTAGTGTATCCAAAATGGTGGAAATTCCGCCAGGCCCATCGCAAGCCCACAGGGGAGGTGCGGAGGGACCTCCCTCCGCCCAAACATCCTCTTTTTCCGCTTTGCACCTGTCCTTTCTCGGCCTGATTCGGGTGGGCAAGGTCGGGCGAGGCAGGTGAGGGGCGGAAACCGGGAGGTTTCTTTTGAGGGGCTGTGCCCCTCAAAGCTCCCTGCTGTATTTCCACCGAAAAAGATACACTACCCCTTTGCGCTCGTGGTGGGTGCGTCTTTTTCGATGGGGGAGCCAGGGCTTTTTCAAAGTCAGTGGATGGAAATCAGGGGGGTAGGAACGTCCTCGCGTGTCGCCCGACACAAGTCATTCCCCTGATCGTCAACCGAGGGAAAACGGCCCTCATCCCCCAGACCCCCTTCTCCCGG
>JAJRVX010000283.1:0-6605 GCA_024277095.1 Chloroflexota bacterium | reverse complement strand
AGGTTGGCAAGCATTCACACCCGGGTCACGTAGTTGCCGTTGCGCGTGTCCACCCGGATAACGTCGCCGACGTTGATGAAGAGCGGCACCTGGACCTTCAGGCCGGTCTCCACGGTGACCTGTTTGGTGGCACTGGCGGCCGTGTCGCCGGCAAATCCCGGCTCCGCCTCCACGACCTTCAGATCTACCGTCGTGGGGAGCTGGACGTCGATGGGCTCTCCCTCGTACGTCTGCAGTTCGACGGTCACCCCCTCCGTCAGGTAGTAGACGGCGTCGCCCAGCACGGAGGCGTTCAGCGCCGGCTGCTCGAACGTCTCCATGTCCATGAAGTAGTAGAGGTCACCGTCGTGATAGAGATACTGGACCGTGTGGTGGTCCAGACGCACGTCCTGGACCCGTTCGCCGGAAGTGAACGTGCGATCGATGGTGGCACCACTTCGGAGATTGCGCAGCTTGGTCCGGATGATGGCGTTGCCCCGTCCGGGTTTATGGTGCTGGTACTCCAGCACGCGATACAGCTCGCCGTCCAACTCGACGATGGTGCCCTTGCGCATCTCCGTCACGCCGATCATGAGTTCAGGCCTCCTATCCATATTCTATAACGATTATACGGACGGGTGATGAGAGAGTCAAACTGATTCCGTGATAGGTAGTGTATCTTTTTCGGTGGAAATACAGCAGGGAGCTTTGAGGGGCGCAGCCCCTCAAAAGAAACCTCCCGGTTTCCGCCCCTCACCTGCCTCGCCCGGCCCTGCCCACCCGAATCAGGCCGGGAAAGGACAGGTGCAAAGCGGAAAAGGGGGATGTATGGCGGAGGGAGGTCCCTCCGCACCTCCCCTGTGGGCTTGCGATGGGCCTCGCGGAATTTCCACCATTTTGGATACACTACCCCGTGATAGGGGGGCACTCCTTTTCAATGAGAATGCCGTGAAGCCATCGCCCTCAAGTCCGTTCCCGGGCCAGCCAGCGGGCGGCCAGGCGAGGCAGGTGGGCCAGCGGCCCATGGATCGTGTGACAGGTGGGCAGGGATTTCAGGAACAGCTCGCCGTACGCCTTGCTGATCACGCGCCGATCCAGGATGACGCAGACGCCGATGTCGTTGTGGCTGCGGATCAGACGGCCGAACCCCTGGCGGAAGCGCAGGATGGCGTCGGGGAGGTAATATTCGTTGAACGGATCCTCGAAGGTGTGGCTGCGGGCCCGGATGATGGGATCGTTGGGCACGGCGAAGGGGAGCCGGCAGATCACCAGCGCGCTGAGCGCCTGGCCGACCACGTCGACTCCTTCCCAGAAGCTGCGCGTGCCCAGCAGCACCGCCTTGGGGGTGGTGCGGAACCCCTGCAGGAGCTGGACCCGAGAGGTTCCATCCCCCTGGCTGAAGATGGCGAACCCTTCCGGGGCCAACGCCGTGGCTACCGCCTCCGTCGTGCGGCGCAGCTGATTATAGGACGTGAACAGGGCCAGCAGGCGTCCGTCGGTGGCCCGGGCCAGCTCGATGATGGTCTGCTCCACCGTCTCCTGGTAGCGGGGCTGGTTCGGCTCCGGCATGTCGGTGGGGATGTAGAGGAGCGTTTGCTCCTCGTAATTGAAGGGGGAGCCGACGGCCAGCTCCTCCGCATCCCAGGCGTGGAGCCGCTCCCGAATATAGTCGAAGGAGCCGGCTGTGCGCAGCGTGGCCGAGGTCATGACCACGGTGCGCTTGGGGGCCAGCAGGTGTTGCTCCACCAGGGGGCCCACATGTAATGGCACGGCCTTCAGACTGAGCTGCCCGCTGCGGACCGACACCTCAGCCCAATAGATGCCGTTGGAGTGCGGGGATGAGACGATGGCCTCGATCTGATCCCGGTGCTCGGCGACATGCCGCGCGGCTGCCGTGAGGTCTTCGACCAACCCCTCCAGGCCCTCGACGTCGTGTCCCATCCATCGGCTCAGTTCGTCGGCCAGATCGATGAGCCGTTCGGCCAGATCCGTGAGGCGTTCGCTCACCTCGCCCCATGCGATCTCCAGGTCGGACCAGGCCGGCTGATAGCGCATGCCCTCATCCAGCAGGATACGCACGTCATAAGGGCCGTCCAGGCGTTGGTTCGTGTGCTCGCGCAGGAAGTCCCACACGGCATCGAAGAAGAGCTTCGTCGCCGTGCGGGCGGCCTGGACGGCCCGTTGCAGCGTCTGGACGCGAGCTTGAACCGGCGAGAGATCTCGCCCCTTCGCGAGGGGACGCAGGCGCGGGAGGATCTCATCCAGCAGGCCGGGGCGGCGTCCGGTGGTGTGTAGCGTGCTCAGGAGCTGGGCGATCCCCTCGGCGCTGACGGAGAAGCCAAGCTGCTGGGTCGTGGCCTCTTCCAGATGGTGTGCCTCGTCGATGATGAGATGGGTGTATTCGGGCAGCACCCGGTTCTCCGTGGCCACATCGGATAGCAACAGCGCGTGGTTGACGATGATGATGTGCGCGTTTCGGGCTCGCCTGTGGGCCTGGTAGAAGAAGCAACGCCCCTTCTGCTCACGCAGGCAGCGCTCCGCGGTGCAACCCCTGGGCTCGCTGGCGATGCGGTTCCAGATGGCTCGATAGGTCGCCGAGGGCAGGAACAGCTCCGCCTGATCCCCCGTCGTCGTGGTGGCCAGCCAGACCAGCACGCGGGCGATCACGTCCATCTCGTCGGCGGAGAGGTCCGGCGCCCGGCACAGCGCCTCGAATCGGCGAGGGCACAGGTAGTTGCTCCTCCCTTTCAGGATCGCGCACCGGACGTTGGCCCCCAGGATGCGTTGCAGGGTGGGGATGTCCTTGTCGAAGAGCTGATCCTGCAGGTTGATGGTGTTGGTGGAGATCACCACCCGCTCCTGGTTCGCCACGGCGAACTGGATGGCCGGCAGCAGGTAGGCCAGCGACTTGCCGATGCCGGTGCCCGCCTCGACCAGCAGGTGCCCTCCCTCGTTGAAGGCCTGGGCGATGGCCTTCATCATCTCGATCTGCTGCGGCCGGTGCTCGTAGCCGGGGAGCCCGGTCGCGATGGCCCCTCCGGGCGACAGCATGTCGGCCAGCGCCTCAACGTCGAGCGGGCGGCTCGGCGGCTCCTCGGGCGGACGGGCTCTCGGCGGCTCCGCCTCGTCGATATCCATCGGGGGGGCCGGGCGGGGGCGGGAGGCCGATTGAGTGAACGCATGACGGGCCTGGCGCCGTTCGATCTCCTGGAAGATCTCGCGCAGGGGCCATGGGTCTCGGCATCGCCGGGCGATGTGATTGATGCGCCGGATCACGTCCGGGGGGATGTGCGTCTCCGCGTAGCGGATCAGGGCCAGGAAGAGCTCGGCGGCGGCGCGTGCGTCGGCCAGGGCGCGATGCGCGTCCTTCAGGGTCACGCCCAGGGTCTCCGTCAGCGCTCCCAATGCGTAGCTATGCTGGCGGGGGAGCACGATGGAGGCCAGGGCGAAGGTGTCGATGGCCGCGTTCTGCTCCAGCAGATGGGCCTGGCGCAGGAAGCCGATGTCGAAGGCCACGTTATGGCCGACCAGGATGGCGTCTCCCACGAAACGTCGGAGCGTGGGGAGCACCATGGGGAGCGTCGGCGCGTGGGCGAGTTCGTCGGAGGAGATGCCGGTGAGCTGTTCGATCCGGGGCGGCAGCGGGCACTCCGGGTTCACCAGGGTGGACCAGGTCTCGATGTCGCCGTCACTATGGAAGCGCACAACGCCGATCTCGATGATGCGATCGCGTTCCGGGTCCAGGCCGGTGGTTTCTAAGTCCAGGGCGACGAATGTGGGTCTCATATGCCTCTTCTGAGGGAGGGATGGTCCGATTATACCATAGCCCGTTGAGAAATGGAGCAACGGGTGGCGTCGCCGGGCGTTCTCAATTTGGGTTCCAGGGCTTTTTCAAAGTCAGTGATGGAATCGGGGTGGAAGGAACACCCCGCGTGTCGCCCGACGCAAGACATTCCCCTGATCGGCGACCGAGGGAAAACGGCCCTCATCCCCCACCCCCCCTTCCGTCCCTGCAGGCGCCATGTATGCCAATATGGACGTTGGACTTTGAAAAGGCCCTGATTTGGGTTCTCTGTGACTAGGCGAATATCGGGAATCTGTGGTACAATAGGGTTGCCCGTATCCTGCAATGGCAGCTCAGCGTCACGATCTGTGAGGCTGGGAAAGCTGACCGTGGTTTGTTAGGAAAAGCTCGCCAGATCTTCGCGACCTTAAGCGGTTGGCTGTGTTGATTACTAGTGAAAGCGGGCTGAGGCTGCGCCTCGCGGTTGACATTCGCGGCGATCGGCGCGATACTAAAAGGGATTGCCACATCGGGTGGAATCCGTGCCTCGAGGTCCCCGGGCGGAGGCCCGCCCGAAGCCGGTCACGATCCAGGTATCCCATCCTGAGCGTGACGACTCAAGCGAAACCCAGGTCTTGTCATCGGTCCAGAGCACAGCGGATTTATCGGACAGTGCAGGGCGCACCGTGAGCATCGGTCCATAGAGCGATCTTCATCCGCGGCCGTTGGGCGTCTCGGCGGGCGGCGTCAGCCGTTCGATCCACGGGGGCGGGATGGGGTCTGCTGCAAGGTTGTCCGGATGCGACGAGGTGGCCCTAGCGAGCATATAAGCCCGGACTATGGGAGGTGAAAGGTGCGACCACGACGTTCCCTGCGGCAATCCTTCGTATGGGTGCTCGTTTTGAGCCTCTTGCTGCCGTTCTTCACGGCAGGTGGAGTCTCTGCGGCCCCAGTTGTGGCCCCCCTAGCGCAAGAAGAACCGGCCTTTCGGCTAGAGCTCCCGCGCATCGTGGTGACCATTGACGAGGAAGGATTCCCTGGTGTCTTCGGCCTGAGTGTCAAGGACATCCAGAGCATGACCGGCATGGACATGAGCATGGCAAAGGTGCCGGACAACATCATGCAGATGGTGGCCCAGGCCGAAATCCAGCACTTTGAAGTCGTTTTGAATGGGCAGGGCCTTTTCCTGTTCGCCAATGGGAAGCCGTTGCCGTATTTGGAGTGGGATCAGGAACGGCTGACCAGCCTGGTGGAGGTGCTTCAGGCCTTCCAGGTGCCCAATGCAGCTCTCATTGGACGTTTTGTACCCTTCCTTCAGTACATTAGCCTCTCTCTGGCGGTGCAGTTCCCGCTGCCGGAGGGGGCAAGCCCTGTGCCCATGCGGGATCCCAAGGATCTGTCCCTGGTCGACGTGGAGGCTGCTCGCGCGGAGGTGACCGAAGGCCCCTCGGTGATCTTCCACACCATCGTGGATGTGGACGCTGAAGGTGTGCCCTCGGTCCTGGATCTGTCCGTCCGGGATATCCAGGAGGAGGCTGGCATCGATTTGAGCTCTGTCGTGGTGCCGGCGAACCTGATGGCTCAGCTGGAGGCCGCGGGGGTCCAGCACGTGCAGTTGAAGACCTGGCCGGATGGCCTGTACCTGTACCTGAACGGCCAGCCGTTGCCACGCCTGGCCTGGGATGCGGCCCACCTGGCCACCTTGGGCGAGGTGCTGCCTGGCCTGTTGGCCGGCCAGCCGTGGGCGCCATTGGCGGGAGATGCGGTGCCGGTCCTGCAAGCGGCGGATATCCAGATCACCGTGCGCTTCCCTCTGCCGGCCGGCGCGCAGGAACTGCCGCTACACGACTTTTCGACGGGACAGTAAGGTGTGACCGATGTGTAGGCCCGGTCACCACGACCGGGCCTACGTAGATTTGTGTTCGGATCATCATCGACGATCCCGCTCTAATCAGCTTGTGGAGGAGTGATGATGTTGGAAACGCGACATGACCTATTGCGCAAGGTCGCCCTGGCCAGTAAGGCGTTGGGCATCTTGCTTCTTATTATCGGCGTGATCGGCCTGATCGCAGGGCTAACGGCCGGGGGGAACATGCCCGCCATTGTGACCTCGCTGGTGCGGATAGCGGCTCTATTTATCCTGATCACGGGAGTCTTCTTCTTCATCATACTCTATGCTGTCGGCGATATGGTTCTGGTCCTGCTGGGGATCGAGGAGAACACGCGCCAGATGCGGGAGCAGCTTGCCCGCAGCGCCACCGCTTCACCCTCTCGGTCGGGGAGCGCCGCCCGCAGCGGGAGCCGGACGACCTCCTCCCGTAGCACGGTGACGCCATCGGAGTCGAGATCTGCGGCGCGATCCAAGGAGGCTTCGACGGAGTCGAAGGATGAGGCCGTGAGTCGTGCGGCGGAGCAGGCTCGCCGCGCGGCGGAGATCGCTCGTAAGAGCAAGGAGGAGTCAGGTTCCTCCGAAGAGTGAAGGATTGCCTCAGGATATAACAAGCCCGGCCTTTGCCGGGCTTTTTCGTTGTGTCGGGCGCCATTGGGAGGGCGTGAAGGGAGTCAGGCGTCTTGCTCATCGTCTTCCGCTGGGAACGTTTGTCGGTGAGGACGTGTGATCTCCTCGCAGGTAGTGTATCTTTTTCGGTGGAAATACAGCAGGGAGCTCTGAGGGTATCACCCCCTTTAACCGTGGAAAGGGGTAAGGATTTGAAAAAGAGAGGAACCATGGGCATACTGTCGTGTATCTCACGCACGAAAGGAGCAACCCAGGGATCCTTCTACTGTATTTTGCCCTAATCCGGAGTGTCCGGCAAGGGGGCAGGTGGGAAAGGGCAATCTT
>JAJRVX010000282.1:0-6939 GCA_024277095.1 Chloroflexota bacterium | reverse complement strand
TCGATGAACGTTCTGGTCACCGGAGGGGCTGGATACATCGGGTCGGTTACCGTAGCGGAGCTGCTGCGGCGGGGCCACCGCGTGCGCGTGGTGGATCGCCTCCTGTTCGGAGGCGAATCGCTGTTGGGGGCGTACAACACACCATATTTCGACTTCGTGCGGGGGGATATCAGGGATCGGGGAACTCTGTCAGATGCTCTGGATGGGGAGGTGGACGCCGTGGTCCACCTGGCCGCGATCGTGGGGGATCCCGCCTGCGCGAGTCAGCCGGAGGAGGCGAGGCAGGTGAACTACGAGGCGACGCTGGGCCTCGTGGACCTCTGCCGGGAGAGGGGCATCTCGCGCTTTGTGTTCGTCTCCACGTGCAGCAATTACGGTATCAGCGATCCCTCCCAGCCGGCCACGGAGGAGAGCCCGTTGAACCCCGTGTCCCTGTATGCGGAGACCAAGGTGGGCTCGGAGCGGTATATCCTCCAGGCCGCCGATGACGAGTTCCAGCCCTGTATCCTGCGGCTGGCCACGGTCTTTGGCCTCTCGCCGCGGATGCGGTTCGACTTGTTGGTGAACGAGTTCACCCGGGATGCCCTCCTGCATAGGAAGCTGGTGGTGTACGGCGAGCAGTTCTGGCGGCCCTACGTGCACGTGCAGGATGTGGCAGAGGCCATCGCTACCGTTCTGGCCTCGCCGACATCCCTGATCGCCGGCCAGGTCTTCAACGTCGGCAGCGATTCCGAGAACTACCAGAAGCGCCAACTGGTCGATCTGGTCCTCCAGCAGATCCCGGGTACCCAGGTGGAGACGGTGCCGAAGGGAGACGACCCTCGCAGCTATCGCGTCTCCTTTGTGAAGATCGCCCGGATATTGGGCTTCCGGCCGCGATGGCGCGTCCCGGACGGGATCGCCCAGGTGAAACGGGCGTTGGAGCAGGGGGTCTTTGACGATCCCTTCTCCACGAGGTATCGGAACACGAGAGCGTGAGGGTAGGTGCGTGATGAAAGCGATCATTTTGGCGGGTGGACGGGGTACGCGATTGGCGCCATATACGACGGTGTTCCCCAAGCCGCTGGTTCCTCTGGGACATCGTCCCATCATCGACATCATTATCCGGCAGCTCGCGTATTACGGCTTTCGGGATATCGTGCTGAGCGTGGGCTATCTGGCCGAGCTGATTCAGGCCTACTTCCAGCAGGTCAACGGCCGGCTTTCCCATGTGAGGCTGACGTACATCCAGGAGCGCAAACCGCTGGGCACGGCCGGCCCCCTGGGGATGATCCCCGGCCTGAACGAGACGTTCCTGGTCATGAACGGGGACGTGCTGACGACGTTGAACTACGCCGATCTGGTCGCGTACCACCGGGAGAAGGGTGGGATCCTCACCATCGCCATGCACAAGAAGCGGGTCAAGATCGACCTGGGCGTGATCGAGACGGATGAGGACGGCGTGCTGACCGGGTACGTGGAGAAGCCGGAGAAGGTGTACATGGTCAGCATGGGGATTTATGTGTACGAGCCCGATGTCCTCCGCTACATCGAGCCGAACCAATATCTGGATTTCCCTGATCTGGTGCTGCGGCTGCTGGAGAACGGCGAGCGGGTGGTGGGGTATCCCTGCGACGCACACTGGCTGGATATCGGCCGTCACGAGGATTATGCCCGGGCGCAGGAGGAGTTCGAGCAGCGGAAGGCGGCGTTCCTGCCCGGCGACGGAATTCGATGATCTGGGGGTGCTGCCGTGTGGCGCGTTCCTCTGTTCGATCTCACTTTAGGGGATGAGGAGCTGAAGGCAGTGGAGCGGGTGCTCCGATCCGGGTGGCTGACGATGGGGGAGGTCACCCGGGAGTTCGAGCGGCGGTTCGCCGAGTTCCTGGGCGTCCGGCACGCCATCGCCGTGGCCAACTGCACGGCCGCGCTCCATCTGGCGAATCGGGCGCTGGGCATCGGCCCCGGCGATGAGGTGATCTGCCCGGCGCTCACCTTTGTGGCGACGGCGAATTCCGTCGTATACACGGGTGCCCGGCCGGTGTTCGCCGACATCACCGGGCTGGACGATCTCAGCATCTCGCCCGCGGACATCGAGGCGAAGATCACGCCGAGAACGCGGGCGATCCTGGTGGTGCACTATGCGGGCTACCCGTGTGACATGGATCCGATCCTGGAGATCGCCAGGCGGCACGGGCTTCGAGTGATCGAGGACAGCGCCCATGCCCCCGGCGCCGAGTATAAGGGGCGGAAGTGTGGCACCATCGGGGACGTCGGATGCTTCAGCTTCTTCTCCGGCAAGAACATGACCACCGGCGAGGGAGGGATGGTCGTCACCGATGACGACGAGCTGGCCGAGCGGATCCGGCTCATGCGCTCCCACGGGATGACCAGCCTGACGCTGGATCGCTACAAAGGGCATAGCTTCAGCTATGATGTCGTCGAGCTGGGATACAACTACCGCCTGGACGAGATGCGCTCGGCGTTGGGGCTGGTCCAGCTGACGAGGCTGGCCGACAACAACGACCGACGACGGCGGATCCACGCCCTGTATCGGGAGCGGCTGCGCTCCGTGCCGGGGATTCGCGTCCCGTATTCCGATCCCGTGGGGACCCCGGTGCATCATATCTTCCCCGTGATCCTGGACGAGGACATCTCCCGGCGCGCGTTCATGGGCGAGATGAAGGCGCGAGGGGTGCAGACCAGCATTCACTATCCCCCCATCCACCTGTTCGAGTTCTACCGGCGCGCCTTCGGCTTCCGGGAGGGGCAATTGCCCGTCACCGAGGAGGTGGCCCGGCGTGAGGTGACGTTGCCCCTGTACCCGTCCATGGACGAGTCGGACGTGGCGTATGTCTGCGACGCGATCCTGGAGTCGATCGGGGTGGAGGTCGGGCTATGAGGATTCTGGGCATCAATCACGATATGTTCATCTCCTCGGCGGCCCTGATTGAGGACGGCCGAATCGTCGCGGCCGCGCCGGAGGAGCGATTCACGCGCGTGAAGCGCACCCGGGACTTCCCGATCCACGCCATCCGGTACTGTCTGAAGGAGGCCGGATGCCGGATAGAGGACGTCGATTACGTCGCCTCCTCCTGGAACCCCGGCGTGTATTTCAAGAAGTTCAATCCCCTGTTCTCAGGCCGACGCCGATGGAAAACGGAGTACCTCTACTCAGTGCCCGACCACATCCTGTCCCTCTACCCGGATGAGGAGAGGGATGTGGATTACGTGTTCCAGCATATCCGGCTGTTCGGTGCGGATTGCAAGATCTATTACATCACCCATCATCGGGCCCATGCGGCCAACGCGTTTCTCCTCTCCCCATTCGAGGAGGCGGCCATCCTGACGGCGGACGCGCAGGGTGAGTTCGAATCCACCACCTTTGGCTACGGCCGAGGCCATCAGATCACGGTGTATCAGTCCATTCTGTATCCCCAGTCGCTGGGAGGGTTCTACAGCACGTTCACCGAGTACCTGGGCTTCCGCCCCAACTCGGACGAGTGGAAGGTGATGGCCCTGGCCGCCTTCGCCGACTGGGAGAACGTCTACTACAAGATCCTCAAGGACGAGGTGGTGAAGCTGCTGCCGGACGGCCGCTATGAGTTCGATCTGACCTTTTTCAAGGGGTACAACGTCGAGCAGCCGAACCTGTATACCGAGAAGCTGGTGGATCGCTTCGGCCCGCCCCGGCCGCCCGGCGGCGAACTGCACACCCGACATTACGAGATCGCCGCCGCCATGCAGCGTGTCGCGGAGGAGATCGCCTTCCACATGTTGCACTGGCTGTATGCGCAGACCCGGAGCAAGAACATCGTCGTCTCGGGCGGGTTCTTCATGAACTCCGTGTTGAACGGCAAGATCCTCCGCTATACGCCCTTTGAGAACATCTTCATCTCGTCCTGCCCGGACGATAGCGGGAACGCCATCGGGGCGGCCCTGTACCTGTACAACCACATCCTGGGACACGAGCAGCGGGAGCCGCTGCGGCACAACTTCTTCGGCCCGGAGTACGACGAGGAGGAGATCCGGCGCACCCTGGAGAAATACAACGTCCGCGCCCGGCGCGTGGACGATGCGGCGGCGTACTGCGCCCGGCTGGTCAGCGAGGGGAAGCTGGTCGGCTGGTTCCAGGGGCGGATGGAGTTCGGCCAGCGGGCGCTGGGGAACCGGTCGATCCTGGCCGACCCGCGTGACCCCAGGACGAAGGACCGGGTGAACCTGGCGGTGAAGTATCGGGAACCCTTCCGCCCGTTTGCCCCGGCGGTGCTCGCGGAGGAGGCCCATGCCTACTTCGAGATGGATGATGGGGTGGGCGTGCCGTTCATGGAGAAGGTCTATCCGATCCGGCCGGAGAAGCGGGCCGTGATCCCGGCGGTGACCCATGTCGACGGCAGCGGGCGGCTGCAGACCGTAGATCGGGAGACCAACCCCCGTTTCCACCGGCTGATTGAGGAGTTCCGGCGCATTACCGATGTGCCGGTGGTGCTCAACACATCCTTCAACTTGAACGGCGAGCCGATCGTCTGCACGCCCACGGATGCCATTCGCACGTTCTTCTCCTGCGGTCTGGACGCGCTGGTGTTAGGGGATTACGTGGTCTCCAAGAACGGGGATCTGCGATGACGACGGTGTGCATCCATCAGCCGGACTTCGCCCCCTGGATCGGCTTCTTCGATCGGCTGATCCAGAGCGACATCTTCGTCGTCCTGGACAGCGTGCAGTTCCTGCGCCGGGGGTGGCACAACCGGGACAAGATCAAGACGGCGCACGGGACCATGTGGTTGACCGTCCCCGTGAAGAAGAAGGGGCGGTACGGACAGCTGATCCGTGAGGCGGAGATCGATAACACCCGCAGGTGGCGAGAGGAGCATCTGAAGAGCCTGCAGACCTGGTATGGGGGCGCTCCCCATTTCGACGCCTACTTCCCCGGCGTTCGAGAGATCTATCTGCGGAATCATCGGCTGCTCATCGATCTGAACATGGACCTGCTGGCGTTCCTGATGGCGGCCTTCGATATCCAGGTGGAGATTCGGATGGCCTCGTCGTTGCCCGTGGCGGGGAAGCGGACGGATCTGCTGGTGGAGATCGTGAAGGCGGTAGGCGGGGATGTCTACCTGAGCGGGTTGGGCGCCCGGGCCTATCTGGAGGAGGAGAAGTTCGCCCGGGCCGGGATCCGGGTCGTCTGGCAGGAGTTCGAGCATCCGGTGTACCCGCAACTGTACGGCGAGTTCATCCCGAACCTGTCCAGCCTGGACTTCCTCTTCAACTGCGGCGAGCAATGCCGGGCGATCCTTCGGCGGCAGCCCGCGGTGGTGATGTGCGGATGACGATCCGGGCGGAGGTGGTGGAGAGGCCTCAGGAGCTGGGGGAGATCGCTCGTCTCCTTCAGTATGCCCCTTATCGATACTTCCCGATCCTGGCGCCGGATCGCGTGTCGCTCTATCTGGCGCGATATCTGGCGGGTAAGGTAGCGGAGCCGGGGACCACGGTGATGGTGGCTCGCGACGCCCGTGATGAGATGGGGGTGGTGATCCTGCAGGATCTCCCGTGGGACACGGAGCACTTTGGGTGGCGTTGCGGCAAAATCGAGGCCTTTGTCACCCCGGCGACTTATGCGGCGCAGGAGAGGCTCGTGCAAGCCATGGTTCGGGAGATGGTCGATATGGCCCGGACGCAGGGGTACGCCTTCCTCTGGACGAAGTGCGATGGCGGGTTTTTCCCTCTGATCCACACCCTGGAGGGGGAGGGATTCCGCCTGATGGATTGCGAGCTGACGCTGGTTCATCGGGGTGGACCGATCCCCGAGATCCGACCCCGGTATCGGGTGGAGATCGTGCGGAACCGGGAGGTGGCGGGTCTGGATGATCTCGGCGGGCTCTTCTCGCTGAGTCGCTTTCACGCGGACCCCAGGATCCCGGACGATCTGGCGGACGGCCTTTGGCGAAAGTCCATCGCCAATGCCTGCCGGGGGGGCGCGGACGAGGTCGTCGTTCTCCACGACGGCGATCGGCCGGTCGGCTTTGTGGTCTGCCGGGATGATCGACTCGCCGGCGAGCTGTTCTCCCGGCCGGTGCGCTCGTTCTTCCTGGTGGGCGTCGCCCCCGGCTATCAGGGCCAGGGCGTGGGCCGGGAGCTGATGCGCGCGGCCCTGGGGCGCTCTCTGGCGACGACGGACCTCATCGAGGTGGAGACGCAGGCTCGCAACCGGGCGGCCCTGGCGCTCTATCAGGGGAGCGGATTCCAGGTTGTGGCGTCGGAATACGCTTTCCACAGCTGGCTGTAGAGGAAGGAACGCTCTTGTTGATGTAGACGGCATGACCACGGTTCGGTGCAGCGCTACCGTAGGGGGTGTGTGATGAAGGTATTGGCGATTGGGGCGCATTTTGACGATGTGGAGCTGGGATGTGGTGGGACGTTGGCTCGACATGCTCAGAACGGGGACGAGGTCATCATCTACGTGGTCACGAACTCCGGCTACACGGATTATGCCCAGCGGGTGATCCGAAAGCCGGAGATCGCTCTGGCGGAGGGGGAGAGGGCGGCGGAGATCCTGGGCGCCTCGCGCCTGCTCTGCGGCGATTTTCCGACCAATGACCTGCAGTTCAACGAGAGGCTGGTGTGCAGCCTGCGCAAGATCATCGACGAGGAAGAGATCGAGCTGATCTACACCCATTGGATCGATGACATCCATCTGGATCATCAGAGCGTGGCCCGGGCCACGCTCTCGGCGGGGCGTCACGTCCCCCGGATGTTCATGTACCGCAGCAATTACTACGATACGAACAAGTTCTTCCGGGGCAACTTCTACGTGGATATCACCGATACGATCGAGCTCAAGAAGAGGGCCATCATGGCCCACGAGTCGGAGTACAACCGCATCGGCGAGAAGTGGCTCCGGTTCTTCATGAACCAGAATCAGAATGATGGGCAGAAGATCGGCGTGGAGTACGCGGAGTG
>JAJRVX010000281.1:0-3019 GCA_024277095.1 Chloroflexota bacterium | reverse complement strand
GGCACGCACGAGGGACTTGGCCTGCATTTCACCTCCTGTGAGCACTCCTCATCTCATCCATTGATCCGCGATTCGTTCTCCGCTCCTGCAACGACCGGTCACTCACGCAGCTTGCCTTCGTAGAAGACCCAGCGATCCGAAATGCGAAACTGGAGCAAAGTGAAGAGAAGAATGATGACGAACAACACCCAGGCCATGGCGGACGCATACCCCATACGGAAGTTCTCAAAGGCCATGCGATACAGGTAGAGCACGTAGAACAGGGTCGCGTAATTCGGTCCTCCCTCCGTCATGATGTAAGCCTGGGTGAACACCTGGAAGGCGCCGATGATGGCCATGATGAGATTGAAGAAGATGGCGGGCGTCAACAAGGGTAAAGTGACGTTTCGGAACCGCTGCCACGTATTGGCGCCATCGATCTCGGCCGCCTCGTACAGGCTCTGCGGGATGCCCTTCAAGCCCGCCAACAGGATCACCATCTGGCCGCCGATGGTCCAGAAGCTCATGATGATGAAGGAAGGCTTGGCTAGCTTGGGATCCTGCAGCCAGTACAGCCCTTTGAACCCCAGCCACTGCAACAAGGCGTTGGCCAGCCCCCACTGCGGATGAAAGATCCACAGCCAGAGGATGGCGTTGGCCACAGCCGGCGTGATCGACGGCACGTAGTAGAGGGTGCGAAAGACGCGTATGCCACGCAGGTTCAGGTTCATCGCAAGGGCCGCGAGCAACGCGAGGAAGAGATGCAGCGGCACCCCGATGAACACATAGTAGGCCGTATTGTAGAGGGAAAGGAAGAAGCGATCGTCATGGAGCAGCTTGCCGTACTGGGCCAGCCCCACCCACACGGAAGGGGTCACGATCTCCCATTTCGTGAAGGAGATGTAGAGCGACGCCAGCATAGGGCCCGCCGTGAACACCAGGAACCCGATGATCCACGGCAACAGGAAGAGGAAGGCGTCCCGTGTCTCCGACCACAACAAGCTGCGCCGTTTACGCTGCCATCTCCTCCCAAGAACACGTACGTTCATCTCATCCCGTTCCCTGCCTCGAGATCCCATCGAGTGGCGCTGCGTTGAACCGCGGTCCTCAGCAGCGACGTTCCCAAGCCATCGTGAAGGGGCAGTGAGATCCATTCACTGCCCCTCTCTTTTACGCGCATCACGGGGTACACGCACCCCGATGCGTCACGACGCCGGTCTCGTCACACCCCCGGCACGTAGGCGATCAGCTCGTTCACCCGATCGGCGATCGCGTCCAACGCCTGTTGGGGATCGGCCTTTTCCACGCCGTAGATGGAATCCAGCGCAGCCTGGATCTCACGATGCACGCCGATCCAGTCGCCCGCCACCGGCTCCGGCCGCCCATATGCGAAGGCGTCGATCATGATCTGAGCGCTGGGCGGCAGGCTCTCGGTCTTGAGGAACTCCGGATCCTCCGCGACGGCGCGCAGGGAAGGCACGCTGAGGCCGGTCTTGACGAAGTGCCAGAAGGCATCCTTGCTGGCCAGGAAGGCCATCCACTTCCAGGCCTCGTCCGGGTTCTTGGTGCCCGAGTACATGCTGTGCCCCGCCGAGGCCACGCGAGTGGTGCGCGTGTCGCCCGGGTCCACGGGCAGATGGGCGATGTCCCACTCGAACTCCGAGGCCATGACGTTGAAGAAGACGGAGAACTGAGGGAACATGCCGATGCGGCCCGTGGTGAAAAGGTCGCCGGTGCTGAAGCCACCCTTCTCCACGCCCGGGATGTGGATCTGCAGATCGTGGTGCCAGCCCTGGATCACCTTCACCTGGGAGATGCTGGGCTCCTGGTTCATGATGAACTTGGTGCGGTCCTCGTTCAGAACGTCGCCGCCCTTCTGCCACATCTTGATCCAGGTGTTTCGGTTCAGGTTCCAGTCCGCCGTGCCGTAGATGCGCTCGGCGCCCTCCCCCTTGGTGAGAGCCTTGGCCGCAGCCTCGAAGTCGGCCCAGGTCCAATCCTCGCTGGGCAGAGGAACGTCGTTCTCCTCGAAGAGCTGCTTGTTGTAGATGAGGATCGTGCTGGTGGTCTCACGAGGGATCCCGATCTGCTTGCCGCCGATGTTGAAGTCGAGCCAGGCGCCGGTCAAGAAGTCCTCCGGATTGACCGAGGGATCGGCATCGATCATCGGCTGGAGGTCCATCTGGATGTTGCGCTTGGCCTGACCGGCGTTGGTGTACGTGTGAGCCCAATAGGTGTCCGGCCCCTCGCCGGCCGCGATCAGGGTGAGAAGCTTCGTCTGGATCTCGATGGCCCCGCCCGGCTCCCAGATGGGCTCGATCTTGATGTCCGGGTTCGCCTCCTGGAACTTGGCGAAGAGGGGTTCATAGCGATCGAAGGCGCTCTGGGACCCTCCCTGGGTCAGGAACCGCAGCGTGACGGGCTCCGCGGCCTTCTCAGGAGCGGCCGGTGCCTCAGCGCCCGGCGCCGGAGCGGCCGGCGGCGCGCAGGCAGCCGCCAGAAGCCCCAGGCCCGCCACCGCGCTGCCACGCAGGAACTCACGACGGCTGATGGAACGGCGGAAATCTCGCATGACGCTACCTCCTTTCTACCTGTAGGGAAACGACATGATAAGGATACCAAAGATGCCATCGGAATCCCGGATAGCGAGAGGGATTTGTGCAAGATCGCTCGGCTCGAGGCTAATGCAGGACGGAAACGATCTCGTGCCTGACAGCGTGGAATGGATAGGATTCTCGCGTGAGCCGTCCCGGCTATATCCGCCGGGCAACAGGGGAAACAGAGATCACGCTACCGTTGCCATTACGGCTACATTATAACAAACGACCCAAACCCATGTCAACGTAGCGCACTGCGGGGTACAGAGCTTTTTCAAAGTCAGTGATGGAAATCGGGGTGGTAGGAACACCCCGCGTGTTGCCCGACGCAAGACATTCCCCTGATCAGCGACCGAGGGAAAACGGCCCTCATCCCCCAAACCCCCTTCTCCCAAGCCCGGGAGAAGGGGGCTCAACGGTGGGTGGTGGCGGCGGCGCAGCTC
>JAJRVX010000280.1:0-5545 GCA_024277095.1 Chloroflexota bacterium | reverse complement strand
GGGCCACGTATGGCCGGTCGCCTGTACGCGAGCCTGCTGCGGTGGGCCGCACGGCTGGGCATCGCCTTATCGCCCGCATACACCCCCTACGAGCAGGCTTCCGTGATCGAGGCCTCGCTGCCCGGAAGCCGCCCGCACGCCTCCCGCATCACCGACGCGTACGTACGGGATCAGTTCAGCCCTCATCCGCTGCCGCCTGAGGAACAGCACGACGTGTGGCAGAGCTGGAAGACGCTGCGGCCGCTGCTGTGGAAGCGCTGGATAAGACGACGCCTGGGGCTCCACCAGCCCGAGGCATAAACCTGTCAGCCTGGAAAACGAATCCCCCCGCAGCCCGATCCCTCATGGCTGATGGGGGGATTTCCATTTCGCTCCCGACCGGGAAGCACCCGCCCTACACCCTCGTTCTACAGAGGAAGGGCCCTCACTGCTTCGATGGACGCTCCGCGATGATCCAGGAACGAAAGGTCTCATCCGCCTCATACCACGCCCGGACCCCCAGCCCCGAGAAGAGATCCACGAGGGCAGCGGGGGGCAGGAACCGGCTGCGCATGAGCATCAACCGCTCCGCCAGCGCGACGAGCTTCACCGGCCAGCGCCGGATATCCGGCTCCTCGATGACCAGGCGTCCCCCGGGGGCGAGCACGCGCACCAGCTCGCGAGCGGCGGCCTGCTGATCCCCCAGGTGATGGAAGGCATCTACCACCAGAACCCGGGCAAACATCCCATCGGGAAAGGGCAGACGCTCCACGTTCGTGTTCACCAGGGCCAACCCTGGCTTCCCACGCGCCTGCCGTAACATCCCCCAGGACAGATCCGTGACCACGACTCCATCGGCGCCATCGCACAGCGCCTGGGCCACGCGGCCGGTCCCCCCCGCCGCGTCCAGGATCCATCCCGAGGCCGGCAACTGCAGGAGCTCTCGCAACCGGGACGCCCCCTGCCCCTGAAACATCCGATCGTACAAAGGGGCGATGAGGTCAAAATGATCTGGCATCCCACCCCCTCCGGAAAGCGTTGCGCCGGACCGCGCGGTCCGGCGCAAGAGATCACAGGCCCTTGAAGTCCCGGCCGTATCCTATCGGGCGCGGGCCCGACGACGGGGCACCCGCTTCCTGCGAACCGGGCTCAAGGCCAACCACGCGGCCAGGCCCGGCTGCCATACCAGCCACAATAGCGCCGTCATGATGATCGCCGACGCCAGACACCACACGCATGTAGCCCCGATGACGAAGGGCTCCAGAAAGGTCAGATAGATGGAAAATAGAACGCCCAACGCCGTGAAGGCCAGCAAGGCCACCCTCCCTCGTTCCGCCATCCGCCCTTGCCCCCAACGGCTCGCCCCCCAGGCGGCAAGGATCGCCGCATAGCCGGCCACCCCCAAGACCCCGATGGGGACCACGCCGAACAGACGGGCATAGGGACTCTGCTGCACGGCGTTGCAGTTGCCGACGGGGCCGCAGACGGCGGACGCATGGGCGACCTCCACATAGCTGAGATAGAGGGCGATGGCCAGCCCGACGATCGACAAAGCCGGCACCATCCACTCACGTTCACCCGCGCTCACCACGGGGTGCCACCGGCCCCGTCGTCCTCGCCCCACCTGGACGCCCACCCATACGAAGACGAGGATCATGGCCACCAGGATCACGATGGCGATCGCGTTGGCGGGCATGTCCTGGCCGATCCGCTCCCCCAGGGAGACCTTCCCGCCCGACGAGCCCACGAACTTCTCAGGAACGAAGCCGGGGATATCCGGCCAATCGATCCCCCCGGCCGCCAATCCCTCCTCGATGATCCGCGGGAACCGCTCCGGGATCTCCACGGACCCCACGAGCACCTGATCTCCCACGATCAGGGTGGGCACGCCGCGACGATTGGGAGGGATGCCGAAGCGGTGAATGGCGGCGTTGTACAGCTCCTGCCCCTCGCTCTCCAACACGTTCACCTCGGCGATCTGCAACTGATCGCCGAACCGCTCCTGCAGCGGCGGCAGATCCTCCGTCATCACCTTGTGGCAGTGAGGGCACGTCGGGGAGAAGAATAACACCGCGCGCACCACCGGCTCCGCCGCAGCGCCGGGAATCACAGCCCACAGGCTCAACCAGATCGCGAATACCAGACCCATCACCCGCATAACCGAGCGTCCCCTCCCTGGGCCGTTGAAAGGCCCAAGGGTTAAGATTCGCAGCATCCCCGTGCACACGCGCCGCCTCTCAGGCGGCCGTGATCCTCACCTTATTGAGCGCCCAACTCCTGCAGCAGCTGCCTCGCCTTATCCATGGCCCGCTCGTCCTGCCCCGGGCCGATCTCCAGGAAATGCTGGAAGTTGGCGATGGCCTCCTCGCGCCGCCCCTCCAGCTTATCCACCATCCCCAGCCCAAAGTAGACCTCGGGCAGGTCGGGATCCAGGGCCTTGGCCTTTTCAAACGACGCCCGAGCTGACACCAGGTCCCCTTGTTGCACCTGAGCCGCCCCCAATAGATAGTGAAGCGCCGCATCCCCCGGAGCGATGGCCAGGCCCGCCTGGAACTGGGCGATCGCCTCGTCTATGCGCCCCAACTGGTAATAGACCACCCCCAGATTCGAATGCGCGCCCACATCGTCTGGAGCCAACTCCAGGACCTTCCGGTACGCCGTCATCGCCTGCTCCAGCTTGCCCGCACGCGTGTACGCGTTGCCCAACAGGAAGTGAGCGTCTCGATCATCGGGGGCGATCTCGACAGCCTTCTCCAATTGCTCGATCGCCTTAGCGACATCGCCCGCCTGTAGCGCCTCGCGTCCGGCCGTGATATACGCCTGGGGATCGCCAGCCGGAGCCGACTCCTCATCGGAACAGCCCACAGCGATCGCCAGGACCAGGAGCAGGCTCAATCCCACCACCGCCAGGGCAAAGCCCCCTCTCCACCGCATGCGGACGGAGGCGACAGCCGGCGGAAGGCCTCCGTGATTATAAACTCCAGACATGGGACCCGCCTTTGCCAATAGCTCTACTGCTTGTAGTCCAAGAGGACCACCTGCGTCTCATCGGGGAGGCCGGAGGAGGAAACTTTGAGCACTTCCTGGGGCTCCACGCTGCTCACCCCCATCGCTCGCAGGAACTTGTCGATCTTGTCCAGATTCCGAGTGCAGGCGGGCGTCTTATAATGCATGGGGATGACGATGCGCGGCTCCAACTGGCTCACCACCTCAGCCGCCCGGCTGGCGTCCAGCGTGCGCCCGCCGCCGACGGGGATCAACAAGATCCCCACCTCGCCGATCGCCTCGGCCTGCTCCTCGGAAAGCAGATGCCCCAGGTCACCCAGATGGCACACGCTGATGCCGTTGAAGTCGAACAGGAAGACCGTGTTCCGCTCATCGGGCTGCCCACGCTTGCGAGCATGCCAGGTGGGAATCCCGGTGATGAACACACCACGGATCTCGTACTCGCCCGGGCCGCTCAGCACTTTGGGATCGCCTTTGATGGCACGAACATGGGAGTGACCGGGCGCCGCGTGACTACTCGTCACCACATCCGCCCGTAGCCGCGGGAGTGTATACCCCAGATTCTTATCATAAGGGTCCGTTACGATGGAAATTCCCCTCTCTCGCAGGCGGAAACAGGCATGCCCATACCAGGTGATCTCCAATGAAGCCTCCTTTCCACCATAATCGAGCGCATTATACTCGAAAGAAAAAGGCGGGGCAACCTTCTTCGCCCCGCCCGGCATATATATCCTGCTCTGATCTCCCACGGTTTCCCATCATCCGCGCTCGCCTACCTCCTGCGAGCACCCGCAAGCGCCCGTCCGCGCTGCTTGCCGAAAAGCTCCACCCTCCAGCGCAGCTCGGCATCCCGGGTCAGCTTGTACGCCCGTCCCCCGTCATGTCCCTCAGCCTCCAACAATCCCAGCAGCACCAGGTCATCCAACTCAGCACGCACAGCCTGAGGGCGATACCCCGTCTCGTGTGCGACCTCCGTCGCGGTCACCGGGGTATCCATGCGCCGAGCGAAGAAGGCGATGATGTCTCGTCGGATCGGGTTGTTGGCGAAGTAGCGAATGAACGCCATCAAAGCCATGTCCAGAGACGATCGGCCATCATCCTCGGCCGTTGGGAAGGAGGACCGTGACTGCAAAGCTGAAACTCCCAACATCGATGCCATCCCCTTTGCACAGAGTGATGCCGATTGGCAATGCCACCGAGAATACCTTAAGCCATGATACCGCCTCCGAACAATAGTACCCGCCAGCCAAGCCCCCTTTTCTACAACAGTACCTTGGTATGAGCGAACAGGGACGGGAAGCCTCCCGTGTGCCAGAACAGCACCCCCTCATCCCGATGGATCTCGCCGCGCCGCACCATATCCACCAGCGCGCTCATCACCCGAGCGGTGTAAACGGGGTCCAGCAGTATCCCCTCCGTGCGGGCCACCAGTCGGACGGCCCGCACATCCTCCTCGGTCACAACGCCATACCCCTCCCCCAAATACTCATCATGCACGACGAAATCCTGGGATTGGAACGCATGGGGCACCCCCAGGCGCTGGAGGGCCTGGGTCGCGATCTCCGCCAGACAGGGGCGCAACGTGTTCGCCGAACGGTCGTTGCTGATCCCGTGAATGATCCCCTCAAAGCCGGTCAGGTACGCGCCGGCCATCAGGCCCGCGTGCGTGCCCCCCGAGCTCGAGGAGACGAAGATGTGGCGGATCGGCGCATCCAGGGCGCTGAGCTGGTCCTGCAGTTCCCACATCGCCAGAGCATACCCCACCGCCCCCACCGCGTTCGACCCGCCGATGGGGATCACGTACGGACGATGTCCCTGCTCCCGCAGCTCCTCCGCGACATCCGCCATGACCTCCTCGCGCGGGCGGTCGCCCGCCCATCGGATCTGGGCTCCCAGCAGGTGGTCCAACAGCAGATTGCCGGTCACCTCCGACGGGGGAGACCCTCGCAGGACCAGCGTGCACTTGAGCCCGTTGCGAACGGCCGCAGCCGCCGCCTGCCGGCAGTGATTGGACTGCGCCGCGCCCGCCGTGATCAGCCAGTCCGCACCCCATTCCAGCGCCTCGCCCACCAGGAACTCCAGCTTGCGGGCCTTGTTGCCACCGCCCGCCAGCCCGGTCTGGTCATCCCGCTTCACCCACAACGATGGACCGCCCAGCATCTGAGCGAGCCGGGGCATCTCCTCCAGCGGCGTCGGGAGATGCGCCAGATCCACGCGCGGTAACCGATCCCATCGATCCATCGACATGCCAACCTCCTCATCCATGAGCATCCACAGCGGCGATTCAAGCGTCCTACCCGCCCTCAAGGGGTGACCATCGCGCGTCTCCCCCTACACGCCTCCCGTCCCGTACCCATCATAAGACGCTCTCCCCTCCCGGGCAGTCCGAATCAGAAGCGTTCAGAATGCGGGTCGACGTCTGATAGGCGACGGCATCCGGGCTCTCCCCCGGGTGAGGGAGACCTCCTCCGCGGCCTGTTTTCCCATCCAGAGGATATACAATCAAATGGCATAGCAATTTGACGTGCCACCAGGCCCCGTTTATACTGAGGACGCGTCC
>JAJRVX010000279.1:0-20823 GCA_024277095.1 Chloroflexota bacterium | reverse complement strand
GGCGTTGCTCCGTCAGGTGGCGGCGGCTCTGGCGGAACATCCCGATGACGAGCTCATCGCCCTGGCCGAAGAACGTCGTCAGGGATTCTGGGCGGAGCAAGACCCGGGAGAATTGCAGGTCGCCTGGGCGCTGGTGCGTGATGCTGGCCGCGTGCTGCGCGAGGCCGATCGCGTGGAAACGGCGCTCCAGACTCGAAAGTCCTGGACGTTGAAGCGCCTGGTATTTGAGTATGCCATCGCCGAGTCACCGTGGTGTCTGCTGGATACGGTATACCGGCACATGGAACACTGGGCACATAGCCTGGACCTGGCCGAGGGGGATCCCGTGCTCGGCCTGCTGGCAAGGGCGCGCCGCAGATACTTCGAGGTAGCCGATAAACTGGCCCTGGTGACGAGCCAGGCGTGGGAACAGACCAGGTATCAGATATCCGACGTCGCTCTGCAGGTTCACACGTTTCGCGACGAAGTGCGCTCCCTTACACACGGAAAGACGCGGGTCGCTTATCTCCTGGTGGACGCTCTGCGTTACGAGATGGCTCGCGAGCTGGCGGAGAGGCTGCGGGAGGCAGCCGCGTCGGACGCGACGTCCATCATCAAAGAGGTGAGGCTCCACCCGGCGCTGGCCGCGGTGCCCACCATCACGAAGGTCGGCATGGCCGCATTAATGCCCGGAGCGGAGGTGAGTCTGGAGCTGACCGTTCCGCCTGGGGGAAAGCGCACGGGTGTTATCCCGGTTATCGATGGACGCCCTATCCGCGGCCGGGATGATCGTCTGAAACGGCTGCAAGATGCCGTCCACGGGATGGTTCCGGTCCTGGATGATCAGGATCTGCTTCGGAGGAAAACGCGGCAGGACTCGTTGAAAGAGGTCCGCCTGATCGTCATCACACTGCAAGGGATCGACCAGATAGCGGAGAGCCTGAGCACGGCAATGGCCCACCGGTTAATGGGCGATATGCTCGGTCAGATCCAACGGATTCTGCGCGTGCTGGCCGAGTTGGGCGTGGATCACGTTGTGATCGCCGCGGATCATGGCTTCCTGTTCTTCGGTCAGGAGATGGACGAGGGATACAAGATAGACGCCCCCGGTGGACAGACCGTCGAGCTCCACCGCCGCGTGTGGGTGGGACGGGGAGGGAAGCAAAGCCCAGCCTATCTCTATCTCACGGCTGAGATGCTGGAGATGGGGAGCGATCTGGAGCTTGCGTTCCCCAAAGGGCTGGGCATCTTCCGCACTGCAGGCGGTCATAGCGCGTATTTTCACGGCGGTGTGTCCCTGCAAGAGTGGACGATCCCGGTGATGCACGTCTCCCTGACCCAGGCGAAACCCGGTGTGGAGAGCCGGGTGATCTGGGATGTCCGCCCGACGAAGGATCGGATCACCACGCGCGTGTTCTCCGTCATCGTGGAGGGGCGAAGTGAGATCTTGTTCCTTCAACCCACGCGGGTGCGCATGGAAGCTCGTTCAGGCCATAGAGTGGTTGGCAGCCTGGTCTCCGCCTCCTATGGGTTTGATGAAGCAGTGAGAGCTGTGACCATGGAGCCGGATACGGCAAATGAGTTGAGCTATCGGCCCAATGTGCTTACCTTAAGCCTGGAAGAGATACCGCCGGATCAGGTTGTATGGCTCCATTTCCTGGATGCAGACACCGGAGCGTCATTAGTGGACCCGATCCCGGTTCCCGTGGACATCGCTATTTGACGGCGAGGGGAGGAAAGTGATGGAGGCTACGATCGAAAAGGATGCATTGGACGCAAAGGCCGCGGAGGTATTTGCCGGGCGTGTGGTCCGCAAGGACTTGGTGCGGAAGGTCAAAGTTGGGGCAAACGTCCCCGTATACGTCTTAGAGTTTCTACTAGGCCAATATTGCGCTACGGATGATCCGGTTGCCATTGAGACGGGCTTGCGTCTGGTGAACAACACGCTGGCTCGCAACTTCGTGCGCCCAGACGAGGCGAACAAAATCCAGGCCCTGGTCAAGGAAAAAGGCCGATACACCGTTATCGACAAGGCGAAAGTGCGCCTCCTGGAGACTCAGGACAAGTATTGGGCTGAACTGGTCAATTTCAATCATCGTTATATCCACATCCCGACCACCTATGTACGACAATACGATCGACTGCTTGAAGGAGGCATCTGGGCCGAGATCACACTGGAGTATATCCCTGATGAGCAAACAGGAGGGGTGATCCGCCCCTTCTTCATCCAGGAACTGCGTCCTATACAGTTGGCCACCTTTGACCTGGACGACTACCGTCGTCGTCGAGCCGAATTCACGACCGACGAGTGGGTTGATCTGCTCATTCGCTCCGTAGGCCTGGAGCCGACCGGGATGGATTGGCGATTGAAAATGCACATCTTGACGCGGTTGGTGCCGATGGTGGAACGCAACTGCAATATCGTGGAGCTGGGTCCCCGCGGCACGGGTAAGTCCTTTGTTTATCGCGAGGTGACCCCTTACGCCATCCTGGTCTCCGGCGGCAAGACCACTGTGGCTAACTTGTTCTACAATATGGCCACAGGGCGCATGGGGCTGGTCGGACTCTGGGATGTGGTGGCCTTTGACGAGGTGGCAGGCATCAAGTTCCGGGACGCGACGGCTCTGCAAATCCTCAAGGACTACATGGAAGCTGGTTCCTTCAGCCGAGGTCGCGAGGAATTGGTCGCCGAGGCCAGCATCGTCTTCCTGGGAAACATTAACGTCCCGCTGGAGGTGCTTCTCCGCACCAGCCATCTCTTCCAGCCTTTCCCTGAAGAGATGCAAGACATGGCCTTACTCGATCGCATTCATTTCTACATCCCAGGCTGGGAGATTCCTAAATTGCAGCCGGAGTCCTTCACAGATCACTATGGCTTTGTGGTGGACTATCTGGCGGAAGCCCTGCATACGCTGCGCAAGTACACATACACAGATGTGCTAGACCGATATTTCTCATTAGGCGCCCACTTGAACGCTCGCGATGCGAAAGCTGTGCGCAAGATGGTCTCCGGGTACATCAAACTGCTGCACCCGGATGAGAACTTCACCCGCGAGGATGTGGAGCGGTACCTCCAGCTGGCTATGGAGGGGCGCCGTCGTGTGAAGGAACAACTGAAACGCATGGGAGCCTTTGAATATTTCCAGACGTCTTTCTCCTACCTGGATAAGGAGACTCGTGAGGAGTTCTTCGTCGGCGTTACTGAAGAAACTGGACAAGGGCTTATTTCCCCTGATCCGCTACCCCCAGGCATCGTGTATACCACTGCCTTTGCCGATGGTGACAAGGTGACTTTACATCGCATTGAAGTCTCGCGCATGCCCGGGACGGGCAGATTGACTATTTCAGGTACTCATGATCGAGCTGTGCGCGAGTCTATCCAGAGAGCTTTCCACTACGTTAAAGCGAACAAGCACCAGTTGGGCTTGGAACGGGACGTGGAGGATTACGATTTTCACGTGCAAGTGGTAGACCTGATCGGGGGACGGGAAGGCGGCCAAGCGAGCATGGCCTTTTTTGTGGCCCTGTATTCGCTTCTCAAGAACAAGCCTGTTCAGCCAGGACTGGTTGTGATGGGTGAGATGACCATCCAGGGGAATATCCAGCCCGTGCGTTCCCTTACCGAACCCTTGCAGATTGTCATGGAGAACGGTGCGCGGCGTGTCCTCATTCCCACCAGCAACAAGCGTCACCTACTGGAAGTTCCTCCTGATGTCCTGGAGAAAGTGGATCCCATCTTTTACTCCGATCCCCTTACGGCCGCGGTGAAGGCGCTGGGGTTAGCATGATAGGGATGGCGACTTGTGCCCCTGGAGGACGGCAGCGACGCCGTGCGCTTAGGTGAGATTCAGGCGCCGTTACCAGGAACAGGATCTACTCCAGCGGATACCGCCCGTATTCCCGCACGGCCTCGTACAGTGCCAGCAGGTTCTCCACCGGCACCCGGGCCTGCACGTTGTGAACGGTGTTGAAGACGTAGCCGCCACCCCGCCCGAAGATGCGAATGCGCTCCCGCACTTCCCGGCGCACCTCCTCCGGCGTGCCGAAGGGGAGCGTGCGCTGGGTGTCCACCCCACCTCCCCAGAAGACAACGCGATCCCCAAACCGCTTCTTCAACTCGCGCGGGTCCATGTCCGCCGCCGAGGTCTGGACGGGATTCAGGATATCGAATCCGGCCTCGATGAAATCGGGGATCAGAGCCATCACCGAGCCGCACGAGTGGATGAAGGTCTTCCATGACGTGTGCTCATGCACCCAGTCGTTCACCTGCTTGTGGAACGGCATATACAGATCCCGGTACGTCTCCCGGGAGATGAACGGCCCGGTCTGCATCCCGAAGTCCGTCCCCGTGACGAAGAGCACCGACACCCGATCGCCCACCGCCTGATACAGCCTCTCCAGGTTGGCCAGGGCGATCTCACACTGCCGCTCGAACACCCGATACACGTAATCCCGCCGCGTCACTGTGCTGATGTACCATTCCTCCACATCGCGGATGCCCTTCGGATCCTTCAGCCAGGGCGCGGGCACCAGCGCGATATCGCCGAAGGCCGTGCCGCCGAAATTGGCGAAGATCGCCTTGTCCGTCTCCGTGTACAGCCGCTCCGCCTCGCGCTGGAAGTAGGCCAGGTCTTCATCGGAGATGGGACCGAACTCCTCCAGGTTGTCCTCGGGATTCAGGTTCCCCTCATCGATGGGCGGCTGGCGGATGATGGTATCGAAATAGAAGCCATCCTTGGGCATCCGGCCGCTGGGCGGCGCCGACTTATCCCCCTCGGGATACATCAGGATGTCGCCGTTGGGCTCAGGATCCGTGTTGAACCCCTCGGGCACCAGCACCGGCGTGCCGTCGAAGAACGTCCAGGGCTTCCATCCCTCCTTTTTGAACCCGAACATCGTCCTGGGGGACTCCAGGGGAACCACATCCACCCCCAGTGCGTCCATCAGGTCGGGCTTGATCTCCCCCAGCATCTGGTAAGGCTCGACCACCTTGACCGGCGTGCCGGGCGGGTCCAGCTTCAACGCCTGACGCAATTGATAGACGGAGCTGACGTGCATGCCGGTCACCGCGCTGCCGCCCAGGTCCAGGGGCACGCGGTCGGGCTCCTGATGATTCAAAGACAGCGCAACTCGCTCTCTCGAGGTCAGCATCGGACGCCTCCTGCGGGTTCATGGGATCACGCGGCCACACAGAACCCATTGTAACCGGCGAGCAGATCCTCGTCAACGAGCGTGCCGGATCGGTAGTGTATCCAAAATGGTGGAAATTCCGCCAGGCCCATCGCAAGCCCACAGGGGAGGTGCGGAGGGACCTCCCTCCGCCAAAACAGCCTCTTTTTCCGCTTTGCACCTGTCCTTTCCCGGCCTGATTCGGGTGGGTAGGCCGGGCGAGGCAGGTGAGGGGCGGAAACCGGGAGGTTTCTTTTGAGGGGCTGCGCCCCTCAAAGCTCCCTGCTGTATTTCCACCGAAAAAGATACCCTACCGCCGGATCCGCCTGTGTGGAGCATCGCAGGCGCCAATTGGCCCATCACGCTGATTTCTGGTACACTTGGGGTTATGAACATGCACGACTTCCTCTCAAGAAGCAGGCTCTTCATTACCTCGATCCTGCTCACCTTCGCGCTGGTCGCGGCCGGCTGTACGCTGATCGAGGCCATGCGCCCACTGTTAAGCAACGTCTCCGTCGAGCCAGCCGTCATATCGCCCAACGCCGACGGCCAGGACGACGTCACCCTGATCCGCTACCGCCTGGGACGCAACGCCAAGGTCTCCATCTACTTCACCGACGGGGCCGGCCAGCGCCACTACTTCCGCCGAGAGCGTGATCGCTCCCCCGGCGAGTACAGCGTCTACTGGGGCGGCGTGATCGACGGCGAGGAGATGATCCTGGAGAACGAGTACACCCGTGAGATCGTGCGCAGCCGCGTCCTCCCGGATGGCGTGTACACGTGGACCGTGGAAGCCACCGACGAGTCCGGCTACACGGAGTCCGTCAGCGGGACGATCACCATCCAGAACGCCGACACCACGTTGCCGGAGCTGCGCAAATTCACCGTGGTGCCGCCCGTGTTCACGCCCAACCAGGACGGCATCGACGACCGGGCGGGGATCAGCTACTTCCTCAACAAAGACGTGAGCGAGATCAACGTCTACCTGGTCTCCCCCGATGATCCCAGCCTGCGCGTCCCGCTGGGGGAGACGGCGGGCACGGCCAAGGTGGGCGAGCGCGGCCCACACTACTATGACTACGACGGCGGCGTCGATCTGGGGGCCGATCCTCCGCCGGACGGCACGTACATCGTCGTGGCGGAGGCGCGCGACGCTGTGGGGAACTACGTGGTCGTCACCAGCACGCTGACCATCGTGGAGGGCGGCAAGCCGAGAGCCCTGGTCCCCAACGCGGAGATCGACTGGCAGGGAGCGGTGGGGAGCGAGCTATGGATCCCACTGGGCGGGCGCATCGTCTTCACCACCGTGGTGGAGAACTACGGGAGGGTCCCGATCCGCACATCCGGTCCCTGGCCCGGCACCGTCTATCGCAGCGACGAGAACTTCAACACGCTGGCCGTCAAGACCGGTAACGACAGCTTCTACGAGCAGGCGGGCGTCTGGCGATTCGGCATCCGCTTCGATGTCTCCGAGACGGACTTCCCCTATCGATGGGCCATCGGCCGCCCGGAGGACCTGGAGCGCCGCATCATCAACGGGCGCGAGCAATGGTACCTGATGCCCGGCAAGCGCGGGCTGGTCTACGGAGCCATCGAGCTGGTCAAGAAGCCGCCCCGCAACGACATCTTCGCCTGGGGCGCGCTCATCCACGAGTGGGTGGGGATCAACGCCGAGAACAACTACATCGATCGGGTGTTGATCCACGTGGGGGTGCCATGAGCGAGGCCGCGCCGGAGCCGATCGCCCACATCGGCATCGTCGTGGTAAGCTACAACGTACGAGACCTGCTGACGCGCTGCCTGATGTCGGTGGAGGCCGAACAGGAACGCTCACCCGAACTGGAGGTCCAGACCTGGGTCGTGGACAACGCCTCGGCTGATGGATCGGCCGAGATGGTTCAAGAGCGGTTCCCCCGGGTCCACCTGATCGCCAGCCCCGAAAACCTGGGGTTCGCTCGGGCCAACAACCGGGCCCTGCGGGAGATGGGGCTGCCGGACGCGGACGAGGCCCCCGACGCCGTCCTGCTCCTCAACCCGGATGCGGAGCTACTGCCCGGCGCGCTCTCGGCCCTGGCAGGCTTCCTGAGCACGCATCCTCGTGCGGCGGTGGTCGGCGCACAGCTTCGATACGGCGACGGCCGATTCCAGCACAGCGCCTTCCGCTTCCCCTCGCTGGCGCAGGTGTTCCTGGATTTCTTCCCCATCAACTGGCGGTTAACGGAATCCCGCATCAACGGGCGCTACCCCCGGGCCCTGTACGATCGCGGACAGCCGTTCCCCGTGGACTTCGTGCTGGGCGCGACCATGCTGGTCCGCCGGGAGGCGATCCGCCAGGTGGGTCTGCTCTACGAGAGCTACTTCATGTACGCTGAGGAGATGGACTGGTGTCGGCGATTCCAGGCGGCCGGATGGTCCGTGTACTGCGTGCCGGAGGCGCAAGTGATCCACCACGAGGGGCAAAGCGCCCGCCAGTTCCGGGATCGCGCATACGTGGCGCTGTGGCGCAGCCGCTACCGCTTCTTCGAGCGCTATTATCCCGCCATCTGGCGTTCCGTCGCCCGGACGATCGTGCGGCTCGGGATGCGGGCGGAGACCCAGCGGGCCCGCGAGGCCGTGAAACGAGGGGAGATCACGCGGGATGAGATGGAGCGCCGGCTGGCCGCTTATCAGGAGGTGGCCCGGCTGTGAGCGCGCCGACCCTGGCCGTCGTCGTCCTCACGTGGAACGAGGAGGACAACATCCGGGAGTGTCTGGAGAGCCTCTCCTGGGCCGAGCGCCGCGTGGTGTTCGACTCCGGCAGCGAGGACGACACGGTCCGGCTGGCGAGGGAGATGGGAGCCGAGGTGCTCACGCGCCCCTTCGACAACTACGCCGCACAACGCAACGCGGCGCTGGAACGGGTGGAGGCGGACTGGATCTTCTTCGTGGACGCCGACGAGCGGGCGACCCCCATCCTGGCGAAAGAGATCCAGAACGTGATGCATGACCGCGGGCACGCGGGCTGGTGGGTGCCGCGCGAGAACTACATCGTCGGCCGCAGGGTGCGAGGGGCCGGATGGTGGCCCGACTATCAGCTGCGGCTACTGCGGCGGGAGAAGGCCCGATACGATCCCGATCGCCCCGTTCATGAGGTGGTGATCCTGAACGGCCGATCCGGCTACCTGAGGCATCCCCTGATCCACTATAACTATCGCTCCTGGGATCAGTTCCACGCCAAACAGCGCCGATACGCCACATACGAGGCGGAGGCCTTGCTGAGACGAGGTATACGCCCCCGCCCTCACAACTTCGTCCTGCAACCGTGGCGGGAGTTTCGACGTCGCTTCTTCACGCTAAAGGGATACCGCGATGGATGGTGGGGGTTGCGGCTCTCCCTGCTGCTGGCCTATTATTATGGATTCCTGCCCTACGTGGAGATGATGCGCCTGAGAAAGCGAGAGGGAAATGGCGGCGACGCTAGTCCGTGAGGCCGGCCCGCTTCAGGATGTTGGCAAAACCCGCATCCAACAGGTCTTCCAGCTCATCGGCACAGCGACGATATTCCTCGATGGGGTCGCCGTACGGGTCCTCGATATCGTGATGTCGCCCCGCCATCTCGCTGAGCAGGAACACCTTGCGGAGGTGTTGAGGAGCCAGGTGGAAGATGGAACGTCGGTGGGCCTCCTCCATGACCAGGATGAGGTCGGCCCGCTCGATATCGGCCAGGGTGAGATCCCGAGAGCGGTGCTGGGAGATATCGATGCCGCGCTCGGCCATCACATCCACGGCGTACGCGCTGGCGGGGCGCCCCGGGACCGCGTAGACCCCCGCCGAGGCCACCTGCACATGGCCGTCTAAACCGGCCGCGGCCAGTCGCTGACGCATGAGGCCAGCGGCCATTGGAGAGCGACAGAGATTACCGGTGCACACGAACAGGATCTTCTTCACACCCATTCCCATGACGACGGGATTTGCCGGGGCCGATTATAGCACGTCGCCCGGCGGGGGACAATTCGTGGGGCGCCGCGAGGGCACGGCAGCAGGGCAACTCCGGCACCACAGCCTCTCCCCCCTCATTCGCTGGGGCGGGAAAGCGACAGGGGGATGGGACGAGACACCCGCGTCCCCGCCCGAAAATGTCTCCCGTCGATACGCCGGGTGCACCCTCGCCTCCGAGGCGCGCCGGGACGTGCGTACAGCTAATTTGACGGATTTCGACCACGATGGTATATTATTTTCCGGAGCGTTGAGCATACCCTCTGGCCCAGGCAGAGTTGCAGGGCGAGAGGGTTTCTTTCTGCTTTTTCAACGGGAGAACTATGCGCTTCGCGATTGACGCCAGACTGGTATACTACACCAAGGCCGGGATCGGACAATACACGATACGTCTGATCCGGGCACTCGCCGCTCTGAATCAGGAGGACCAATTCTTCATCCTGCAGAGCCGCAAGCACCTCAAGCCCATCATAAAGCAGCCGAACTTCCGGCGCATAGGGCTGTGGACCCCCTCTCACAACCGATTCGAGCAGTTCGCCCTTCCCATCGAGCTGCTACGGATAGAGGCGGACGTCCTCCACAGCCCGGATTTCATCCCGCCGCTCTACTGTCGCCGCTTCCGCTCCGTCATCACTATCCACGACCTACACTTCCTGATCTATCCCCAATTCCTGACGGAGGAAAGCGCCCGATACTACGGGCAGATCGATCGAGCGGTCCAACACGCCCATCATATCATCGTGCCATCCGTGGCGACCAAGCAGGATACCATCAACCTGCTGGGCGTGCCGGAGTCCAAGATCACCGTGATCTCGGAGGCGGCGAACCCGCTGTTCCGCCCGATGGATCGGAAACGGGCGTTGGCCAGGGCCCAGGAGCGATTCCCCGGGCTGCCCAGCGAATTCATCCTCTTCGTGGGAACGCTGGAGCCGCGTAAGAACCTGCCGACGCTCCTGCGCGCCTACCAACACCTGCGAGAGGCTTACAAGCTCGACGCGGACCTGGTGTTCGCCGGGCGGCGCGGCTGGCTGGTCGACGACCTGTTCCGCCAGGTCGATGAGCTGGGGCTGCAAGACCATTGCCACTTCCTCGGCCGGGTGACGGACGACGACCTGCTGCACCTGCTGAACGCCGCTCGCTGCCTGACCCTGCCCGCCCACTACGAGGGCTTCGGCCTGCCACCCCTGGAGGCCATGGCCTGCGGCACGCCCGTCGTCGTCTCCAACGTGGCCAGCCTGCCCGAGGTGGTCGGAGACGCGGGCCTGTTGGTGGATCCCAACAACTGGGAGGAGCTGGCGGTCGCCCTGTGGCGGGTGCTTACCGACGAACGACTGGCCAGCGAGTTACGCCACAAAGGGCTGCAGCGAGCCGCCCTGTTCTCGTGGGAGCGGGCGGCCCAGGAAACCCTGGCGGTCTACCGCCAGGTGGCCGCACAACCGGTAACGCAAGGTAAGGCATATCAAGTGCGGGCGTAGAAATGCCCACAGCCAAGCGCGTCCTGTTCCTCACCCCCCAACTCCCTTATCCCCCCCAACAGGGGACGGCGATTCGCAACTTCAACCTGCTCGTGCGCCTGGCCCGACACCACACGATCGATCTGCTGACCTTTCTTCAGCCAGGCGATGAGCTGACGTCCGATTCCCCCCTCCACGAGCTCTGTCGCGCCATCGCCACGGCGCCCACGCCGCAACGACGTCTGAGCGCACGGCTGCGTACCACGCTGACCTCGCGATTGCCCGACATGGCCTTACGCCTGGAGTCGCCTGAGATGTGGCGCCGCCTGCGCGAGCTGCTTCAGAGACAACGCTACGAGATCGTCCAGATCGAGGGGATCGAGATGGCGTCTTATGGCCTGGCCATCGCGGGCGTGCGACTGACCCCCGGGGCGGCCGCCATCACGCCGCAACAGCCTCCCCCACGTATCGTCTTCGACGACCACAACGCCGAATACGTGCTTCAACAGCGAGCCTTTCAGACCGATATCCGCCGGCCGCGCCGCTGGATCGCGGCGGCATACTCCCTCGTCCAATGGCAGAAGCTGCGTCGCTACGAGCGGATCGTGTGCCGGCACGCGGACGCGGTGGCGGCCGTGTCCCAGGCGGACGCGTCCGCGCTGAAGCGTCTATCCCCAGACTTACACCCGGCCGTGATCCCCAACGGCGTGGACCTGCGATCGTACGATCCTCATCGCGTGCAGCCACGCGACCTGGGCGCCCATGCCCTGGTCTTCACCGGTAAGATGGATTTCCGCCCCAATGTGGACGCGGTGCGATGGTTCATGCCCGTCCTATCCCGCGTGCGGGAGTCCATACCGGACGTCCGCTTCTTCATCGTGGGACAGAAGCCGCATCCCAGCCTGAGCAAACTGGCCCAAGACCCCGCCGTGGAGGTGACGGGATGGGTGCCTGATACCCGCCCTTACATCGCCGGCGCCACCGTATACGTGATCCCCCTGCGCGTGGGAGGGGGCACCCGGCTCAAGGTGCTTGAGGCGATGGCGCTGGGCAAGGCCATCGTCTCCACCCGGCTGGGGGTGGAGGGATTCGACGTGGCCGATGGGCGGGAGCTGCGGCTGGCGGATACGCCGGAAGCCTTCGCCCATGCGATCGTGGAGCTCTTGAGCGATGACGAACAGCGCGCACGATTGGGGACAACCGCTCGAAGGTTCGTGGAGAAACGTTACGACTGGGATCAGATCGTGCCTGCCATGGAGCGGCTGTATGAATCTGAAGGAGATCACCCCGCGCGAGGACCGTGAGCGCCTGGCCCGCCGCCACCTCGCCACACACGCCACGAGCTCCCAATGCACGGCCAGACAACGGATACGGCTATGGGGGCTGCGCGCCCTGGGCGCCGTGCTACGGCTGCGCACCTCGAAGCCGCGCGCCACGACCCGTATCCTGGTCATCCGCCCGGATCACCTGGGCGACCTGTTGTTCACGACGCCAGCCCTGGCACGGCTACGCCAGCGGCATCCAAAGGCGCACATCACGGCCATGATCGGCCCCTGGGCGCGTCCGATCCTGGCCCACAATCCCGACATCGACGCCCTATGGGTCTGTCCATTTCCCGGATTTACCCGCCAACCCAAGGGGGCGATCTGGAAGCCCTACACGACGCTGCTCCGCTACGCGGCGTTGTTGCGAGCGAGCCATTTCGATGAGGCGATTATCCTGCGCCCCGATCACTGGTGGGGTGCACTGCTGGCCGCGCGGGCGGGCATCCCCACACGACGGGGATACGACATCCCGGAGACGCGCCCCTTCCTCACCCAGACAAGCCCCCTGCCGCCCCATGCGCACGAGGTGGCACGCAACCTGCACCTCGTCGATCCCGATCCCCACCCGATCGATCCGGCGACCCATCCCCTGCGATTCGCCCCCACCGCCCTGGATGAGTATCGGGCGGAGGAGCTGCTCCGATCGATCTCCAAAGAAACCTCCCGTCTCGTCGCCATCCACCCGGGCACCGGTGCCCCCGTGAAGGCGTGGAGAGCGTGCGCCTGGGCGCGCGTCGGCGACGCCCTGGCCGCACGCCACAAAGTACATATCCTTATCACGGGAAGCCGCGGGGAGAGCACGTTGGCCCAGGCGGTGAAGGAGGCCATGTCCCATCCGGCCGTCGTCCTGGCCGGCCAAACCACGATTGGCCAGCTGGGCGCGCTGCTGAAGCGCTGTGACCTGGTCCTGGGGCCGGACAGCGGCCCCCTGCACCTGGCCGTGGCCATGGGCACGCCGACGATCCACCTGTTCGGCCCCGCCGATCCCCGCCGATTCGGCCCCTGGGGCGACGCGCGCAAGCACCGCGTGCTGATGTCCGATTGGGCATGCGCCCCCTGCGGCCGGTTGGATTACCCCGAATCCGAACTGCCCGCCCATGGCTGCGTGCGGGATATCCCCGAGGAGGCCGTGATCGAAGCCGCCTCCGAGCTACTGGCCCGCTGATCCCCCACCAGACGCCCGCCATCTCCGGCCCCGCCCCATTTCCGCCTGGAACCTGTCCTTTCCCGGCCTGATTCGGGCGGCGAGACAGGCAAGGGACTGAAGCGAGGAGATTTCTTTCGAGGGGCTGCGCCCCTCAAAGCTTCCCGCCGTATTTCCACCGAAAAAGCTACACCTTCGCGGAAACACCGCCTTTGGCGTTTGCCAGAACCTGCGCTAAAATGTGTTCAGGGCTCCGCGCCCGCGCGATGGCCCGAGACCCGAGGAATAGAGGAGCGTTTCCATCCGCATGTCGCCAACACCCATGCTGGTATTGCTAGAAGAGGATCGACATTGGTGGTTCGCAAGCCGCACCCGTGCGCTGTTAGGATTGCTGGATCGCTACGTAGGACCGGGCAACGATCGCAAAGTGCTCGATGTAGGGGCCGGCGCGGGGAACATGATGCATCACCTGGCCCATTACGGACAGGTCGTGGGGGTGGACAACAACCCTCGGCCCATCGCCGTGGCCCAGGAACGGGGCTACGAGGTGCGGCTGGGCGACGCCCAGGACCTGCCCTTCGAGGACGGCGAGTTCGACCTGGTCGCCCTGCTGGACACGGTGGAGCATTGCCCGGATGACGCGGCGGTGTTTCGCGAGTGCTTCCGGGTGACCAGGCCGGGCGGATACCTGGTAGTGACGGTGCCCGCTTTCATGTGGCTGTGGAGCTACAATGACGTACTGAACAAGCATCAGCGTCGCTATACGGCGAGGGAGCTGCGCACCCGCCTCCAGGAGGCGGGATACACGCCCCAATACATCAGCTACAACAACTTCCTGATCTTCCCGTTGGCAGCGCTCATGATCCTGGCCCGGCGGTGGGCAGATCGCAAGCTCGACCTGGCATCCCCTCACTTCGACGACGATGCCTACCAGGTGGAAATGGAGCCCGTGTCCCCACTGCTGAACACGATCCTCTCCCAGGTGGGGCGACTGGAAGCCGCCCTCCTGCGGAGGATGACGCTGCCTATCGGAACATCGATCATCGCCCTGGCACAGCGTCCCACGAGCCGTTAATGGTGGGAGGTGAGAAGATGTGTGCTGAGGAAGTGAAGGCGGAGGCCGAATTCGATCTGGCTGACTGGCTGGCGGAGGGCATCCGAGGCATTCGACAGGAGCTCAAGCGCAAGCCATGCCGGCTGCTGCCGGAGGCGTTCTGGGAGCACACCCGAGCCTCACAGCGGGAGGCCCTGCTGGCGGTCCGGTCCCTGTTCGATGCGGCCATCGAATGCCTGCAGCCGGCGGAAGTGGAAAGCCAGCCCAGCCGCACACGCCGCCGACGGGCGACGAAGATCGAGGTCCAGTAAGCGCGAGCTCACGGGCGAGGCCGGACGCGGATCGTCTCCTCGCCCGTGTAGGTCACCTGCCCCGGATGCCCGCCCGGCTGCCGACGCACCCGGCGGCGCGGGACCACGGAGACGAGGACATCGGGCTCGTCGCGAGCGGCCGAATAGTAGGCGGCCAGCTCCGCGGCGCGTCGCAAGGTCGCCTCGGGCACCGCACGGCCGCGGCTGCGGATGATCACATGCGCGCCGGGAACCCCGCGCGCGTGGAGCCATAGATCGTCCGGCGTCGCCACCCGAAAGGTGATCTCGTCGTTCTGGCGGCTGTTCCGGCCGACCAGGATGGTGAACCCCTCCGGCGTCGTGACCTTGATCGGCCCCGGAGGCGGCGCCGAGCGGCCCTGTCGCCGCCGCAGGTATCCGGCCGCCGACAAAGCCTCCCGCACCGCGGCGATCTCCGGCTGGCTCCCGGCCATCTCCAGATCCAACGCGAGCTGATCCAGGTAGGCCAGCTCGCGCTCCACAGCCTCCAATCGCCGGGGGACCTCCTCGGCGGCGCGTTGGGCCTTGCGATAGCGTGAGAAGTACGCCTGGGCGTTTTCCACCGCCGTGAGCTGGGGATCCAAATCGATCTGCAACGTCCCCTCTCCCGTGTCCACGACGAGCTGATCCTGGCCCGGCCGGACCTCATGCGCGAAGGCCAGGATCCACTCGCCCGCCTGCCGCCATCGCTGTGCCTCCTCCGGATCGACCATCTGCCGCTGAAGTGCCGTCCGCTGACGCTCCAGCCGCTTCCTCGCCTCCGCGATCTCCCCGGTGACGGCGGCTCGCAGGCCCGCATACGGATCCGCCTGCCCTTTCCGGGCGTAATACATCTCGATAGCCCGGCTCATGCTCTCGACCGGCCTCGCCGGCCCCAGGTGCACCGGGCGATAGGGCGCGTACGCGAGGATGGCTTCCCCCTCCTGCACGACATGGGGCTCCCAGGCGCTCGTGCGCAGCGGCGCCCAGAGCGCCTCCAGATCCTCCACCATGCGGGAGATCTCGGCGGCCGCGATGCTGGCATACGGATCGCCCGTCGCGCGCGCGGCCAGCTCCCGAGCGGCCTGGGGGCTGAGCCCGGCGACCGTCCGCACCAGGGCTCGCCATAGCGGCATCCCCTCATCCACCGCCCGAAGCGCGGCCTCCAGACGAGCCGGCGTCACCTGATCGGGGAGAAGCTTCTCCTGAGGCGGAGGAGGGCGATAAGGCGCCCCCGGCAGGATCACCCGCACCCGGTTGACCTCCGGACCAACTCGCTTGAGGCTGTCCCGGATCTCCCCCATCTCGTCCACCAGGATAAGGTTGCTGAGCCTGCCCATGATCTCGGCGATCAGCAGGCTCGTGCCATAGTCCAGATGGGAGAACCGAAAGCGCAAAATGCGCTCGTACGCGGGGCAGCTCACCTCCGTCAGTCGGGCACCGCGCACATGTTTGCGTAAGAGGAGCACCAGCGGGGAGGGCGTATCCACGCCCCGGCGGAGCCGCTCGGAAACCAGGTGCACACGGGCATCCTGGGGATCGATCGACAGGAGCAGATAACGACGGGCGCCCCGAGCGTAAATCTCCAATCCCACGCTGCGCGGGGTGGGCTGGAGCACCTGTTGCACGCGCCCCCCTATGAGCTCGGATCGAAGCTCCTGCGCGATGGCCGCTGTGACCAGCGCGTCATAGGCAGCCATCGCTCACCAATCCAGATGAAGCAGCGCGTCCAGGTAGGACGGCGTGTAGTTCCCACGCATGCGGATACGCCGCATCTCGAACAGGCGATCGGACCGTTGCTCCATCCCCTGCCGCGTCGTCACCCCTCCCCAGAAATGAGCCGATCGAAACACCGCGATCGCCTGGTCGTCGTATCGGCCGGAGGGCCAGGAGACAAATCGAGGCGTCACGCCCACGTGATGCTCGATGGCCTCCTTAGAGCCAAGCGCCTGCCACACCAGGTAATCGAGCGGCTTGCCGCTCAAATCCGGATGGTTCCGGCTGTGAGACCCAATCTCCATGCCGGACTCCGCAAGCTCCTTGATCTGCGCCCAGGTCATGTAGCCGGGATAGCCCTCCGTGATGAAATCGGTGATGATGAAGAAGGTCCCCCGGAAGCCATACTTCTTCAGAAGCGGGAAGGCGTGCTCGTAGTGGTCGATATATCCGTCGTCAAAGGTCAGGACGATCGGCTTGGGCGGCAACGGCGTCCCCCGGGTGAGGTAGTAGACCAGATCACGCAGGGAGATGGTGGTATATCCCTGTTCCTGCAGATAACGCAGGTGCGATTCAAACCGCTCGGGCGGGACCGAAAGGTCCACGCGGTATTTGTCCGCCCCAGCGGGGGGATCCGAGATGTAATGGTACATCAGGATGGGCACCCGGGCGGTCCGCAAAACGCCATCCGGTGTGGGCCCCGGCGTTGGGGTGGGCGTGGGAAGCGGCGAGCTCTCGGCCATCACCGATGGTGTGGAGATGGCCATGGGCGTCACCGGGGTTGCGAACAGCGGTCGGAAAGACCCGGCCGCGGGGAAGCCCGCGGCGACACAGCCAGTCGTGATCAGCAGAAAAGCCAACGAAGTGAACCGCATCCAATCGATAAGCCGCCTCGATAACATCTTTCCTCCTGTCGGGGTAAAGATACGCCAGCGGGTCGCTTCCGTCAAACCCGGCTGAGGGCACGCGCAAAGCCCTCGCGCCCGATACACATCGGTCTACGAGCGCGGCTGAGGTCCTCCTTCGGCGACACGCACCACAGGGGGAGGTGTGGAGGGAAGATCCCCTCCACGGAAATCTTATTTCTCCAGCCAGCATCTGCCTTCCCCGGCCCCTTCCGCAGGGATCTGGGCCGAGATCGGGCAGATCAGAGGCGAAAGGAAGGCTTCTTTCGGAGGGGCCTTGCCTCTCCGGCCTCCCCATAGCAAGAGCAACGGGATTGCTCAGACGCGCTCTATGAACAAGGAACGCACAAGACATCTGAAAAGTGCGCCGCTCCTCGGCGTGATGGGGAAACGGAGGAATTGGAACCACAGGGGGAGGTGTGGAGGGGAGATCTCCTCCACAGAAATCCTGCTTTTCTGGTCCGCATCTGCCTTTCTCGGCTCTTTCCGCGGGGATCTGAGCCGAGATCGGACAGGTCGAAGGCGGAAGAAGGGCCTTTTCTGGAGGGGCTTCGCCTCCCTGCGAGGGAGGCCGGTAGCGCGTCCATCATTAGCTTACAATCAGATAAAGAGGATTCCTTGTTGCGCAACAACAAATTAAGACGTCCTTTGATCGTATTGAAAGGTTGGCGGCGCCAAAACTCTTGACAGCAGAGGGAAGCAACCTGTATACTCTTGGCAATTCCGTGTTTCCGCGAACAAATCACCTGCGATCGCAGGCGAGGTGTGCATTCATCCCATAATCTCTGGCTAAGGGAGGCAACAACATGTACCGAGAGCGCATCGCTCAGGTTTACAATCTGCTCTCACCCAGCTACCGCCGCATCGCGGACTTCCTGCTGAACAACTATCGCGAGGCGGCCTTCATGACGGCAGCAGAGCTGGGAGAGGCGGTCGATGTCGACACCACAACCGTCGTTCGGTGTGCCCAGCGGCTGGGGTACAACGGATATCCCGATCTGATCCGGGATGTGCAGGCGCAGGTGAAGGCCGAGCTCCAGAGCTCATACGAGCCGCTGGAAGGCGATACAAGCCCATCGGCGACCTGGCAGCGGTCCCTGCTACGGGACATCGAGAACCTCCAGCAGACGCTAGGGCTGCCGGCGGAGACGCTGGAGGCCATCATCGAGGCGCTCAAATCCGCCCGACGGATCCTGGTCATGGGAGCGGGTTACGGCGCCTTCGTGGCCGAAGCCTTCGCCGTTGCCCTGCGAGATCTGGGCATGTGGGTGGACTACGTGCCCGCCGAGGTGATGAGCCAGGCCTTTGCGCTGGGGCAGACGGGAGAGGAGGATCTGGTGATCGGGGTGGCCGCTTCGCCCTACGCCGGTGAGGTGGCGGTCGCGCTGGAACTGGCCAAGGATCGCGGCGCCAAAACCCTCGGCGTGTTCGGATCTTACGCCAGCCCCATCGCCCGTGTGGCGGATCTCAAGGTATTCGCCTCGAGCAACAGCGGCGGCCCGTTCACATCGATGACGGCCATCACGGCCGTGCTCACCGCCCTGCTGCAGATCCTGGCCCTCAGCAACACGGAGGCATTCGAAAAGCTGCTATCGGAGTTCCAGCGGAACTATCAGATGATCATCTCCCAACGAGATCGGGAGGTCCCCGATCTACAGACTGGAACGGAAGGGGTGGCCAGCATCGGCTGATCCGCTTCCTAACCGCATGACTACTCGCAACCATCAAGGTCTTCGGGCGTTGATGGCTTCTCCTCCTAATTCATCTGTTGCGCGGTGATGGGGGTATGCCTACACGGGTACCCCCATCGCCTTTTCTCCCGCCGGACACCGCGCCAGGGCAACGCATCCAAAGCGCCCGTCCCACCGTCATCCTCATTGAGAGGATACATGGCTGCATCCATAACTATGGCTAGTGCACTTTCTATGCTGATCCTCGGTTTTGGGAACACAGGACGCCAGTGAGATATGGGGATCTTACAGAGCATTGCTCTACGGTCAGACGTCCAACCCTGAGAGATCCGCCTTCGGGAGACCCTCATCCCCCCGTCGAAGGGGGCTCAGGGGCAAGGCACATATGTTCTTTCCCGAATGTGTCCCTTGTCGATACACTAGGAGGTAAGGATATGCTACGCTATCGTCTGTTGCATCCGGAGATCCTGGCCGCCCTGGGAGGTGCGGGTCACGGCTCCAAGATCCTGATCGCCGATGGGAACTACCCCTTCTCAACGGGAGCGCCCACGACCGCCCGCCGGGTCTTCCTGAACCTGGCCCCAGGGCTGGTCAAGGTCACCGACGTGCTGGCCGTCCTGGTGGACGCCATCCCCATCGAAGCCGCCCATGTGATGATCCCAGAGAGCGGGCCGGAGCCGAGCATCTTCGCTGAGTTCCAGCAGATCCTCCCCTCCGATTTGGACCTGCAGCGGCTGGGCCGTTTCCAATTCTACGATGCCGCCCGGGACCCCAACACCGCCCTGGTGGTCGCCACCGGCGAGCAGCGCGTGTACGCCAATATCCTGCTCACCATCGGCGTGGTGCCGCCGCCACAATAGGTGGGTCTTCTCCCACCGCGCCTGAGCCGCTCAAAAAGGCGCAGGGAGCACCCCCTGCGCCTTGCATATCCGGACATCGACGCGATCATCGCTCCAGAAGCGCCCTCAGGAAGAACAACAGATTGGCAGGACGCTCGGCCAGGCGACGCATGAAGTACGGATACCAATGCGTGCCATAGGGGATGTAGACGCGCATCCGATATCCCTCGTCCGCCAGCCGCTGCTGCGCGTCCCGCCGCACCCCATACAGCATCTGGAACTCGTACGCATCAACGGGAACACGATGGTGATACACGTACGCGCGCACCCGGCTGATGATGCGCTCGTCGTGGGTCGCGATGGCGGGATAGGCGCCACGCTCGCGCGCCTCCGGCGCCAGCATCATCCAGACGAGGCGGAGGAGATTCTCATCCACGTCCCTCCGGGCCGGATACGCGATGCTAGGCGGCTCCGCATAGGCCCCCTTACACAGGCGGATATGGGCGATCCCCTCCTCGATAAGGGCCTCCACATCCGCCCGGCTCCGGTAGAGGTACGCCTGGATCACCACGCCGACGTTATCATAGCTCCGCCGGAGCCGACGATACAGGTCGAGAGTGCGCTGCGTGTACGATGAATCCTCCATATCGATGCGGACGAAGCGCCCTCGCTCGGCCGCGTACGCGACGATGCGTTCCACGTTTTCATAGCAGAAGTCCTCCCCCAAGTCCAGCCCCAATTGGGTGAGCTTGATGGAGATATGGCTGTCCAACCCGGCCGAGACGATGGCCTCCAAAGCCTCCAGATACGCATCCCGGCCGGCGATCGCATCGCTCTCCGAGGTCACGCTCTCGCCCAGGTAGTTCAGGGTCGCCATGAGCCCCAGCGCGTTCACCCGCTGAACGGCCGCGATCGCCTCATCCAGGGTTTCGCCCGCGACGAAGCGCCGTGATACGCGTCGGGCGACGGGAAGGGCGACGATCAGATCCTGCAGGCCCTGGCTGCGGGAGAGGGACAGCAAAACATTGCGGAGTAACATGACCCATCCTCCAGAGGGTAAGCAAGGAGGTCAACCTCCAATGAGATTGTATCACCTCGTCCGAGGACGGGCAAAAGGAGGGAGCAACAGAGCAGGGCTTTTTCAAAGTCAGTGGATGGAAATCGGGAGGGTAGGAACGTCCTCGCGTGTCGCCCGACACAAGTCATTCCCCTGATCGTCAACCGAGGGAAAACGGCCCTCATCCCCCAGACCCCCTTCTCCCGG
>JAJRVX010000278.1:0-3482 GCA_024277095.1 Chloroflexota bacterium | reverse complement strand
GGCGTCAGGCCCGCGCGCAAGGCCGTGGGGCGTGATACGTACGAGGATGGCGAAGCAACGAATCTCGCATCTTCACGTTATCCATAGTAAAGGAAGATCTCTCCAAGCGCCGCCGAATGGAGCCGGGCGGTGAGGGAACAGATCGCGCCATCTCATACTCATCGACTCACTGACCGGGAAACCAGGGAATGAGGACTGTGAGAGAACTGCGGGACAAGGTCGTCCACGCCTGGGAACACCTGAATACAGCGATCAAACTGCTGATCGTGATCGATATCCTGGCGATCTGCCTTCTGGTCGTCTTCTTCGCCACCATCCGGACGACGATCATCCAACAGATGCGCGCTAACATCGACGTCAATTTGCACTACCACTTTAACACGCTGCATACGATCCTCGCCCGCGAGGGGCGATATCTATGCGCGGAAGCCCACGCGCTCGCCGGGCTTGAGGATATCACGGACGCGTTGAATACCCGCGACGTTCGGCACCTACGTCGTACCATCGCCTCTATCCGAAACACGCACAACCTGGATGTCGTCTACATCGCGACGGACGCGGGCGACGTGCTGCTCAGCGCTGCCCCTCATGGATTCGACTTCGCCACCGCCATCACCCAAAGCGCGGTCCAAAAGGGCAGGCTGAATGATCACGCCTATCGGTTCCTGATCTCCGGTGGCGAGGTCTGGATGACATGCACGGCACCCCATATCCGCTCCGACGGGCAGACGGACGCCCTCCTGCTGCTGGCCCGGGCCATCGATCATGACTATCTCCGCGATGTCAGCACCTCGCTGGGATCCGACATCTTCATCACGGATGGCCAATTGTTGGTCAGCTCGCTCCCACCGGAGGATCACGATCGTCTCCTCCTCGCCGGATACATCCTCGACAGCGCAGGGATCACAGAACAACGCTTCCAGGACGCGAGGATCAACGGCGCCACGTATCGCCTGCTGATGGCGCCCTTGCGGTCGACGGACTCCCCGGCCCTGACCATAGGCCTGCTGCAACCGATCGGCCTCATCGAGAACACCTCCCAGCAGGCCACCCTCCGAATCATCGTCCTGGGGATCCTGCTCATCGGCATGCCCTTTGTGCTGACCCAATTCCTGGTTCGGGCGATCTTCAAGCCCCTGCGGTCACTGATGAGGGCTGCCGAGGCCATCGCCGCGGGACATCTGGACCAGCCCATCCAGGTTGAAGGGACCGCGGAGGTCCAGGCGCTGGCCACGAGCTTCAATCAGATGCGTATCCGACTACAGGCGTACATGGAAGAGCAACGTCGCTGGAACGAGGAGTTGGACGCTCAGGTGCGCGCACGCACTCGGGAGCTGGAGCAGCTGTTCCGGATCCGCGATCAGCTGGTGGCCAAGCTCATCTTCGCCCAGGAGGAGGAACGGCAACGCATCGCCCGGGATCTGCACGATGAGACCAGCCAGGCGCTGGCCAGCCTGGTTGTCGCCCTGGGCACGGAGGGCCGCCTCACCCATGATGAGAAGACGCGTCAGCGGCTGGAGCAGGTGAAGCGGCTCGCCATCGCGGCGCTCGAGGGGGTTAAGCGCATCGTGCTGGACCTGCGCCCCCGGCTCCTAGATGATTTCGGCCTGCTGCCGGCCATCCAATGGTACGCAGAGGAGCGCCTGTATCAGGAAGGCGTGGATGTCACCATCGAGACGGAGGGGAACGAGGCCCGACTGCCCTCACACATCGAGATCGGGGTCTTCCGGGTCATCCAAGAGGCTGTGAACAACATCGCACGTCACGCGCACGCCACCCAGGCGCGGATCCGCATGGCCTGGCAGTCCGATAAGCTCGTGGTGGAGATCGAGGACGATGGATACGGCTTTGACGTACAGAAGCACATGAGCGATATGAGACGAAACGGTGGGTTGGGATTGCTCAGCATGCAAGAGCGCGTGGCGCTGGCAGGCGGAACCTTCACCATCGATTCCGCCCCAGGCATGGGCACTCGCATCCGATTCGAAATCCCACTACCCCGATCGGAGGCAAAGGATGTCCAAGATCCGAGTACTGTTGGTAGATGACCACGCCATCCTGCGAGCCGGCCTACGGGCACTGCTGGAGACGTATCCGGACATCGAGGTCGTAGGGGAGGCGAGCGATGGCACGGAGGCCGTCACCAAAGTCCGTGAGCTGCACCCGGATGTGGTACTGATGGACATCGCCATGCCCGGTATGAACGGGCTCGTGGCCACGCGATATATCCTGGAGGAAACGCCCGAAACGAAGATCTTGATCCTCACCCAATACGGGAATAAGGAATACGTGCTCCCCCTGCTCCAGGCGGGCGCCTCTGGATACGTGCTCAAGCAAGCAGCCGACACGGACCTGATCTCCGCGATCCGGGCCGTGCAGCAGGGGCAGTCCTTCCTGTACCCGCCCATCGCGAAGCTCCTGCTCGACGTATACACCACGCAACGGGACGCGACGGATCCCTACGAACAACTCACCCCGCGCGAGCGTGAGGTGCTGATCCACATCGCCGAGGGATACACCAACCGCGAGATCGCCGATATCTTGCACATCAGCCCCAAGACAGTGGACGTACACCGCACCCGCCTCATGCGCAAGCTGGGCCTGCACAACGTGGTGGAACTGACCCGATACGCGGTCCGCCGCGGGCTGATCGACCCCACACAGGAGTAGCTTCAGCCCTCCTTTCCCCCACCCAGCGCTACGGGCATGCGAAGGTCCAGCCCGTAAAGCCCCACGCGCATCAACGCAACGGCATGGATGAGACCCTCAACATACCCCCTTTTCCTCTGGGAGCGTGTTTGAGAAATCCCGTTGCTCCCGCCACGGGGAGGCGATGCACTCTGAGAATGACTCCCCCCACGGGACAAATACCGAACATAGCAATAGGACCCGGGGCAGGGGGTAACTCGTGTCCTTCCATCCCCCATTGTAAGGTATTCACCTTATCCACAAAAGTCTCCCCCCCACCTACAATTAGTGTAGAATTTCGCGAAGCCCATCGGGCATAACCGAATCAGGGAAGCGCACAAGAGCGAAACGTACTCTCCCAGCAAAGCCGGAGGGCAGATCACAAGTGGAGCAGACCCGCATCCTGGTGATAAGTTCTTTTGTGCTGCTCCGCGAGGGGTTGCGTGCTCTCCTGGACGCCTTTCCTTTCTGGCACGTCACCTGCGAGGCGCCAAGCTGGGAGAAGGTGCGACAGCAAACGATCCAGATGAATCCTGACATCGTGGTCCTGGATGTACCGCAAGTAGACGCGCGGTTTGAGACGCTGATTCACAATCTCAAAGCGGCGCCGAAGGCACCTGCTATCGTGGTGCTTAGCCGCCAGGATGATGAGGATTCCCTTATCCGGATCCTGAAGTCCGGGATACAGGGCTGCTTGTGCGCGACGTCGGATCCTGACGAGCTGATCGCTGCCATCCGAGCGGTCACCACAGGTGCGTCCTTCCTATGCCCGGCGGCTAGTCGCGTCTTATTGC
>JAJRVX010000277.1:0-4280 GCA_024277095.1 Chloroflexota bacterium | reverse complement strand
CGCCACCGCCATCGCGATCACAACGGGCACCTTCACGCCGACGCCGGAAGGGGCGGTCACGCCGGTGATCATTCTGCCCACACCCGTGCCACAGAACGCGCTCACGGCGGCGGCTCAGCTGATAGCGGCCACGGCCAGGGCCAAGCGATTCGGCACGCCGACGCCGTTGCCCTACAACGCGGTGATCGCGACGCCCACGCCGACGCCCTTCGTCATCACCAGCACGCCCACGCCCGCCAACGCCGCCACGGCCCGGGCGATCGCGGCCTATGCCACGGCAGTCGCCATGACCACGGGCACGTTCACCCCTCTGCCGCCCAACGCGGCGACGGCAACTCCGTTGCCCCTGCTGTTATACCTGGACAGGCTGACGCCGACCCCGCCGCCGACGCCGACGGCCACGATCCCGGCCACCATGCCACGCGAACTGGTCGGCAAGATCCTGTTCTTCAGCGACCGCGACGGCGAACCCCGGATCTTCGCCCTGGATCCCGCCACGGGGCGGCTGGCCTATCTCACCCAGGAATGGCTCTATCAGGCCGCCCGGGCCCAAGAGCTCCGGTCGCCAGATGGCCACCTCACACTCCTGGTGCAGGAACGCCTGGAGGAAGATGGCCGTGTGCCACAAGTGTACATACGGGACAACCAGTTCGACACGACTCGCCAGCTGACCGCCACCACCGGATGGAGCTACGATCCCGTATGGTCGCCGCGCGGGGACCGTATCGCCTTCGTCTCCACGGAGCCTGGTAACGACGAGATCTACACCGTCCGACCGGATGGAAGCGACCTGCGCCGTCTGACGGCGAACAGCTGGGAGTGGGACAAGCACCCCTCCTGGTCACCCGATGGCATCCAAATCGTCTTCTGGTCCAACCGGGAAACGGGACGACGCCAATTATGGGTGATGAACGCGGACGGAAGCAACCAGCGCCGACTGCTTGATTCTCCCTACAACGATTGGGATCCAGTCTGGGTAAAATAGCCCCCATGGAGAAAAACCGGAGAGGAGCGGCGCAGGGCAATTTGCCCATCATTCTGTAAACCGGTATACTTTCAGGCGAGATATGCACGTAGCGAGGCTTGTATCTCAAAAGTGACGCCAATCTTCAATCTTTATATGCTAATGAGGCTCGCAGCTGGGTTCCACCGCAAGGTGCTGTATAGCATCCATTCATTCTGATATCCCATCTTTGCCTACCATGGACGAACAATGACAAACGCTCACGACCCCTCCAGGGGTGAATATATGGAATTGAAAGAGTATATTGCCCCCCTGCTCAAATGGTGGTGGCTGATCGTAGCAGCCACCCTGGTGGCCATGATCTCCAGCTTTATGGCCACCAGGCAACAGCCGCCGATTTATCGCGCGCGCACCACCCTGATGGTGGGGCGTCCCATCCAGGACCCCAACCCGAGCAGCAACGAGCTATATCTGACCCGACAACTGGCGGCGGCCTATGCGGACATCGCCCAGCGCGAGCCGATCCGCAACGCGACCATGGAGGCGCTTGGACTGCCTTGGCTGCCGGAGTATCATGTGCGGGCGATCCCCAACACGAACCTGCTGGAGATCGCCGTCGTCGACACGAGCCCGCAACGGGCCCAGGCGGTGGCCAGTGAACTGGCCAATCAGCTGGTCCGGATGAGCCTAACCAACTCCAGCGGGGTCATCGAGGAGCACCAGGAGTTCATCAATCAGCAACTCACCAAGATCGAAGCGGCCATCGCCGAGACCGAAGCGGAGCTCACCAAGCGGCGGGATGAGCTAGCCCAAGCGTTTAGCGCCCGCCGGATCGCCGACCTCGAGGGACAGATCAACGCGCTACAGAACAAGCTCAATACACTCCGCCGCACATATGCGGATCTACTGGCACAACTCCCGAGCGGTGCCACCAACGCTATCAGTATCCTGGAGCCAGCCTCGTTGCCCACACGTCCCATCGGCCCCAACAAGAAGGCGACCATCTTGATGGCCGCGGCCATCGGCTTCGCTCTGGCTGCCGGAGCTGCCTATCTGCTCGAATACCTGGACGACACGCTGAAGAACGTCGAGGACGTGAAGAAGACCCTCGGGCTCACGACGCTGGCCATGGTCCCCAAGATGAAACACAACGCCTCACCCGAGGATCAACTGGCCCTGTTATCCAACGGGCAATCGGCCATCGCGGAATCCTATCGCGTGCTGCGCACGAACCTGCAATTCATGACCGTGAGCGAGCCATTGCGCTCGCTATTGATCACGAGCCCCCTCCCCACGGAGGGCAAGTCCCTGACCGTGGCCAACCTGGGCATCGCGCTGGCCCAATCCGGCCGGAGGGTCATCCTCATCGATGCAGACCTGCACCGACCGCAACTGCATCGGCTCTTCGGATTGCGGAATAACGTCGGGATGACGAGCATGTTGCTCGATGATCAGCCACGCCTGGACGACGCCCTGAGGGAGACCGCCGTGCCCGGGCTGTGGGTCCTCACGTCGGGGCCGCTCCCCCCCAATCCCGCCGCACTGCTCGATTCAGAGCGGATGCAACGCCTGCTGGAACAGCTACGCGACGAAGTGGACATCTTGCTGCTGGACAGCCCGCCCGTCACAGCTCTATCGGACGCGATCATCCTGGCCACCCGTGTCGACGGCGTGCTACTGGTGTTGGACGCAGGCGTGACCCGCCGAGATGCGGCGAGAAAGGCGACGGAGAGCTTGAGCCAGGTCAACGCCCGGGTGATCGGGGCGCTGTTGAACCGCGTGCCGCCGCGCGAGATCGGATACGGCTACTACTATTACAGCCACGACGGAACCCAAAAGCACGATGTTGAGTAACAAGAAAATCTCGGAAACGCGAGGCAGGCCATACCCATGTGAGCCGCGAGACATATCGAGGCTGGCTGAAAAACGGATGTCCCAAGCACACGCGGAGAGAACACGGCAACTATGAGTCCGATGATCACAGAACGGTCCATCATCACGGCAGCCCAGGACCAAGTCTCCGTCGATCTGGACGGGGAGGTCGTCATCCTGAACCTCAAGGATGGGGTGTACTATGGCCTGGAAACCGTGGGAGCTCGCGTCTGGAAGCTGATTCAAGAACCCAAGACGCTGAAGGAAATCCTGGAGATCCTCCTCCAGGAGTACGACGTTGAACCAGATCGCTGCGCTCGCGAACTGCAAGCGCTGCTCGAGGACCTCGCGGCGAAGGAGCTGATCGAGGTCCAAGAGGATAACCTCCAACGCTGACGCAGAAAGGTCCGAAGTCCCCATGTTCTCCTACTTTGCGTACGGCCTGGGCATCCAGTCCGAGCTGCCACTGCCTGAGTTGGTACCCGCGCAGGCCGGTGATGACGTCGTGATACGGCTACAAGGCGACGACGGGATCCCCTCCGAGGTAGCCGGCCAGGAGTGGTATTGGAGGATCTCCAGTGACGACGCTGTCCTCTCCCTAAAAGACGTAGGGGTCTTCCTGATCCGGGAGGGACGGGAGATCACCGTGATTCCGGCGTCCGGGGCGGAGGAAAGCCTGCTCCGACTTTATCTGGTGGGAAACATCATGGCCATCCTGCTCTACCAGAGGGGACTGCTGGTGCTGCACGCCAGCGCGGTGGAGGTGAACGGACACGCCGTGGCCTTCCTGGGGGGATCGGGATCGGGCAAATCCTCCATGGCGGCCGCGCTTTGCGCTCGCGGGCATGCCATCATCGCTGACGACGTAACCGCGGTGAAGGTGAAACCCAACGCTTCTCTGGTGTTCCCCGGATTCCCTCAACTCAAGCTCAGCGAGGAGGCAGCAGCAGCGCTGGGGTACGATGCAAGCTCGCTATTCCTGCTCCACCCTCAGGAGGAGAAGCTGGGCTGTCGCGTGGTGGAGCGATTCTCCCAGGCCACACGACCACTCGAGCGGATCTACGTGCTCGCTCAAGACACTCCTCAGACGATTGAGCTGATCCGCCCCCAGGAGGCCGTCATCGAATTGATCCGCCATTCCTACCCCACCCGGCTGCTCCAGGACGGAGGGGCCTCTCATTTCCTGCAATGCGGCCATCTGGCAAAGCAAGTGCCCTTCTACCGGATCACGCGGCCTCTCTCCCTCCCCTCGTTGCCCGAACTCGCCACCCAGGTGGAGGAACACATCCTCCAAGGCACGCGATAAGCGACCCGCATGAACGGCATGGGCACATGAGCGGCATCGTCGGCGTGTGGTTCCTGGACGAACAACCCGTCAACCCTGATCTCCTAAACCGCCTGACCTCTTCCCTGGCCCACCGCGGCCCAGACCGCTCAGGCTCCT
>JAJRVX010000276.1:0-4040 GCA_024277095.1 Chloroflexota bacterium | reverse complement strand
TGCTCGACATGCTCTCCGGGCGTTACCCCTCCTCCGTCCATCGAGAGCTCCGGCCGCGGCTGGTGTGGGATCGCGTGAACGGCACGGTGACGGCGTTGCCGGGCGCGCGCCTGCTGGCGTTGCGCAACGGCGGCACCATCCCCGACCGCGGCACCTACGGCGCCTATCTGCCCGATGGCCGCACCCGGCTGGGGGAGCTGGACGAGGAGTTCGTGTTCGAGACCCGGCCAGGGGACGTGTTCATGCTGGGCTCCAACACATGGCGCGTGCTGGAGATCACCGAGGATCGGGTGATCGTGGCGGAGGCGCCGGGCGAGGTCCCGCGCATGCCGTTCTGGCGCGGGGATTATCCCTGGCGGCCCTACAGCCTGGGGCGGGCGGTGGGGGCGTTCCGGCGGGAGGTGGCCGAGCGGGTGGCCGCGATTCAGGCGCCTTCTGAAGGGGGAGTAGAGATTGGAGATTGGGGGGAAGCGGAGATTGGAGATTGGGAGGAGGCGTACGCGGAGGTCGTCGAATGGTTGCAGCGAGAGTGTGCCCTGGACCGCAACTCGGCGCGCAACGTGATCGCCTACGTGCGTCGCCAGCTCGATGTCTTGGGTGCCATCTCGTCAGATCGCACCGTCATCGTCGAGCTGTTTGAGGACGCGATCGGAGAGCCCCGCATGGTGATCCATTCCCCCTTCGGCGGACGGGTAAACGGCCCCTGGGGCCTGGCGCTGGCTTCCGCGCTACGGGAGCGCACCGGCGTCGAGGTGGAGTTGCAAGTGAGCGATAACGGCATCCTGTTCCGCTTCCCGGACGCCGATCGACCGCCGCCGGTGGACCTCGTCCGGGAGATGACGCCGGAGGAGGCCCGCGAGCGCATCCTGCGGGAGCTACCCGATTCGGCCGTGTTCGGCGCTCGATTCCGACAGAACGCGGCCCGAGCGCTATTGCTGCCCGGCCGGCGGGGGAAGCGCACCCCCTTCTGGCTGCAGCGGTTGAAGGCCCGGGATCTGTTGGCGGCCGTCCGCCGGTTTGAGGACTTCCCCATCGTCGCCGAGACGTACCGAGACTGCCTGCGCGATGTCATGGACCTGGCCGGATTGGAAGAGGTGCTGCGGGGGATCCGGGCCGGGCGCATCCGGGTGATCACAGCCGAGACCGTCGTCCCGTCGCCGGTGGCCGCCAGCCTCCTGTTCGACTTCATGAGCGTGTACGTGTACGAGTGGGACGCGCCCAAGGCCGAGCGCCAGTTGCAGCGGCTGGCCGTCAGCCGGGAGATGCTGGCCGATCTCATGGGCGACCCGGAGCTGGCGCGCCTGCTGCGGCCGGAGGCCATCGCCGAGGTGACCGCTCGCGCGGCGCGCACCGATGAGGCCTTCCGGGCGCGATCCGTGGACGAGCTGGCGCTGCTGTTGCAGGAGATGGGCGACCTGAGCGAGGAGGAGATCGCGGCGCGCGCTCAGCCGGGCTGGCGGGAGTGGCTGGCGGGGCTGGCCGCGCAAGGGCGGGCGATGGAGATCGAGATCCCGGCCGGCGAGGGGACGGCACGGCGTTGGATCGCCAGCGAGTCGTACGCGCGCTATCGGGACGCCTTCGGGCTGCCGGAACGCCCCCCGGCGCCGGTGCCCGATCCCCTATTGGCGGAGCGATGGCCCGCCGATGAGGCCCGCCTGTACATCCTGCGCAACCTCCTGCGCCACAGCGGCCCCCTGACCCGGGGCGAGATCCTGGTGCGCTACGCCTTCCCATCCGACTGGCTGGACGCCGCGCTGGCCGATCTCGTCGCGAGTCGGGAGGTCATCCAGGGACGCTTTGGCTCCGCTGATCGTCCGTCGACGGTCGTCGGAGGGCGTTATTTAGCGGATAGTGGTGAGCAAGGGGCAGAAGGTGAGAGGGATCTCCAATTCATCGACGTGGAGAATCTGGCCCAGATCCACCGGCGCACGCTGACCATCCTGCGCCGGGAGGTGCAGCCCGTCTCGCTCTACACCTTCGCCGATTTCCTCGTCCGCTGGCAGCATCTGCACCCCGCATGTCGGCTCTCCGGCCCCGATGGGCTGGTGCGCCTCCTCCAGCAGTTGCGGGCCGTCCCCCTGGTGGCGAGCGCCCTGGAGACCGATATCCTGCCGCTGCGGATGACGCGGTACGATCCGGCCGATCTGGACGCGCTCTGCCGAAGCGGTGAGCTGATCTGGATCGGGGAGGGGGGCGCGGACCCGCGACGAGTCCGGGTGCGCTTCCTCTTTCGGGGCGAGGGGGCCACCTTCCTCCCGGAGCCGGGCGAGCCGCCCGAGGATCTGGACGAGACCGCCCGCCGCGTCCTGGACTTCCTGCGAGAGGAGGGGGCGTGCTTCGCCGCGGATTTGGAAGAGGCGTTGGGGCTATCCCATGCCCAGGTGGAGGAGGCATTGCTCGCCTTGATGATGGCGGGGCTGGTGACCAATGACAGCGTGCAGGCCCTGCGGGGCATCCTGGCCCGCGAGCGACATCGGGAGGGGCCGCGCCGGCCTTTGAGCGCGCTGGAGGCGGAGCTGGCGGCTTGGCGACGGCGGCGCGGGCATGGCGTGCGGCGCCCCAGCCCCGTCGTCTATCGGGACGCGAAGCGGCGGGTGGCCCGTCGGCTGGGCCTGGGGCCGAAGCCGCCCGAGCCGATGTGGGCCGGCCGTTGGTCGCCGGTCCATCGCTTCCGGATCATGGGGAAACCTCTGTCAGCGGAAGAGCGGGCCGACCGCCAGGCCAGACAATTGCTGGCGCGCTGGGGGGTGGTGACGCGCGATCTGGTGCGGCGGGAGGAGGCCGGATGGGACTGGCCGTCGATCTACCGGCGGCTGCAGCTCATGGAGATGCGGGGCGAGGTGCGGCGCGGGTATTTCGTGGCGGGGCTGGCGGGCGCCCAGTTCGCATTGCCGGAGGCGGTGGAGCAGCTCCGGGCCGCTCGCGACGCGGACGAGGCGGAGCCGGTGGTCATGAGTGCCTGCGATCCGGCGAATGTGTTTGGGGCGGCGCTGCCGGAGACTGGTGCGGGGAGGTTGGAGATTGGGGATTTCGCCCGGGTGCCGTCCACGCACGTGGTGTTGTGGCGGGGCCAGCCGGCGGTGGTCTCGCAGGGATGGGGCCGGTCGCTGCGGGTGCAGGACGGCTTGTCCGGGGCCGTGGTCCGGCGCTGCCTGGAGGCGCTGGTGGCTCACTTGGGGACACGAGGCGGCACCGTGGCCCACCGGGTGCACGTGGAGCGATGGAACGACGCGCCCGTGTTGGGCAGCGAAGGGCAGATGCTGCTGGAGTCGCTGGGCTTCTATCGGGACCCGCCCGGGATGACGTGGGAGGGGCGGTGATCTCTGCAGCCACGGCTCCAAGCGGACGACAGAGGCGTGCATTACGATATGAAAGTGTAAGGGCGAGGCATCCTGCAATGCTGACGTTGCAAAGAACGCCTTCTACGTCGGATGCGCCAGCGTTCATTACAGAGGGTGCTTTTAAGGATGCCTCGTCCCTACGGGCTATGAAGGAAGGTGTCTGGTGAATAGGAAAACTTCTATTCCGGTCGGCGTGCACGTGTTCCCCGAGCCGTTGCCCAACGCGGCGCGCTCGGTCGCCTATCCGCACTACATCCACGAGATCCTGACGCACGCGGGCGTCTGCTATGCGGACGTCTCGCATGAAGATGTGGAGGATGTCCTTCCCCGCCTGTCCTTGCTGGTGACGGTGGGCGAGGGGACCCTGCCTGATGAGGTCAGACAGCGCCTGCAAGAGTGGGTGGAAGACGGAGGTGCATGGCTTAGCATCGGCGGGGTGTGTGGTATGGCGGAAATGCTGGGCGTGGAGCCGGAGCCGCCCAGCTATCAGGGGTGGGGCGGGGGGATCAGCACGCTGGGCGAGGGCTATCTCGACGTGCGCCATCGGACGCACCCTGTACTGGCGCATCTGGGGATCCCCCTGCACTATTTCAACGGCTTCCCCGTCCGGCCGACCGAGGCCACCGTGCTGGCGGGCGTCCTGGACACTCATCAGCGTCCTACGCCTCGCGGGGGCGTGATGGAGCGCGTCGTCCAGAG
>JAJRVX010000275.1:0-14917 GCA_024277095.1 Chloroflexota bacterium | reverse complement strand
CCCGCCGGGTGCGGGCAGCCGTGCATTCCCAAAAGGAGGTGCTGAGCGATGCTGTATGACCTGGATGCCCACGTGGCGGAGCTCTACGACCAGCTCATCACCGATAGGGACGACATCGCCCTGATCCGGCGGCTGATCGGCCCGCGGAAGGGGCTGCGCATCCTGGAGCCCTTCTGCGGCACCGGCCGGATCCTCATTCCCTTAGCCCGCGACGGGCACACCGTGGTGGGGATGGACAGCGCCCGGGCTATGCTGGACCGGGCCGCGGACAAAGTGGGGGCGCTATCCCCGGAGATCCACGAGCAGGTGACGCTGCTCCACCGGGATGTTCTCCGGGATGAGTGGCCCGGGGAATTCGACCTCGTGATCCTGGCGGGGAACTGCCTTTACGAGCTGACGACCCCGGAGGAGCAGGCCCGGGTGATTGCCCAAGCCGCGGGGGCCCTGCGCCCCGGCGGGTATCTGTTCGTGGACAACGACCACATGGAGGGGGAGCTGGATCGGGCCTGGTTCGATCCACCGGTGCGCAAGGGCGTGTTCCCCACCGGGGAGTGTGCCGACGGGACTCGCCTGGAAAGCCGCTGGGAGGTGGTGTGGTACGACGCGCCGCGGCGGCTGATCCGCTTCCTTAGGCGTACCCGCATCATCCGCCCGGATGAAAGCGTTGTGGTGCGGGAGTACCTTCAGCAGAAGCATCCGGTGAGCGCCGCCGAGGTGGCGGGCTGGCTCGCCGAACAGGACCTCGCGCTACAGGGGATGTGGGGGGATCACCAAGGGAGCCCGTACGCTGACTCCGCCCCCCGGGCCATCTTCTGGGCGAGGAAACCTAGAAAGGAGAGACCATGCCAGAACAGATGACCCCCGATGAAGAGACCTTGGCCCGTTTCCGCTCGGGAGCGGAGGATCTGGGGACGTTGGTGGAGGGCCTGTCCGAGGTGCATCTCGACTTCGCGAGCAGGCCTGGGCATGGTCCATTCGCGAGATCGTGCGGGAGATCAGCGACCGGGAGATCGTGACCATGCTGGCCGACCACATGCAGGGGCACATCGAGAAGATCGAGGCGATACTAGCAGGCAAGGAGGCCCCTTGAACAAGGAGCTGGAGAGGATGGCGAAGTTCTTCGATCGGCGGGCGGCTTTCTACGAGGAGCACATGCGCCGGTCGGTGGCTGGGTTCGAGGATTTCTACCGAACCGTCGCCGCGCCCATCGAACGAACTGCCGAACCTATCGAGATCCTAGACCTGGGCTGTGGAACCGGCCTCGAACTCGAGTCCCTGTTCAAGAGGTCCCCCAACGCCCGGATCACGGCAGTGGATCTCTCCCGGGGAATGCTCGCCAAATTATCCGAAAAGTACGCCGACAAGGCCAAGCAGATTGCCCTCATCCAGGACTCGTTTCTGGAGTTTCCCATCGGGCAGGGGCGGTGGAACTACATCGTCTCCGTGATGGCTATGCATCACTTGACGCCGGAGGAGAAACTTCTCCTCTATCGCTCTATCCATATCGGGTTGCGGCCCGGTGGGCTCTACATCGAGGGCGACTACGTCGTGGCCGAGGAGGAAGAGAAGGAACTCCTCCGCGAGTACTGGAAACTCAGACGTGCAAATCCGGAGGTAGCGAACGGGGCGTATCACCTTGATATCCCACTTTCGACGAAGACGCAAATCCGCCTCCTTTCAAACGCGGGGTTCGCTGGAGTCGGGATAACTTGGAGTAGCGACAAGGCAGCGGTGTTTACCGCTCGAAAAGCACGGGGAGAATAAAGGAGGAGGCATGGGTGAAGGAGCAGAGGGACGAAGCGCTTACAGTGCTGAAGGCCTATGAAGCTTTGGCGGAGCGCTACGCAACGCTTGTGGATTCGAAGGCGGAGAATGCCTACGTCAAGCGTTCAGCCATGCTTTCCCTGCTGCCCAACGTTGAAGGGAGACATGTTCTGGACGTCGGTTGCGGGCCAGGCTGGTGTTCCGAGTGGTTGGTCGAGCACGGTGCCCGGGTGGTGGCGATCGACGTCAGTCCCAAGATGGTGGAGCTGGCGAAGCGAAGGTTGGGCGCGCGGGTAGAAGTCCACCGGGCGGACTTAAGCGAGCCCCTCGATTTCCTCGGAGACGCATCGTTTGAGCTTATCTTGTATCCGTTGGTGCTTGACTACATCCGCAATGGGGGTGGCGTCTTCATCGAATTCTGCCGCCTCCTCCGCCTTGTGGGCCTTTTGATCTTTTCCGTGGAGCATCCATTCACGAAGTTCCTGCTCCACGGGGGAGGGGACTACTTCGCCACCGAGCTGGTCGAGGTTGGGTGGAGGGGGTTGGAAAAGCAGTGCGGATGCCATCTTATCGGCGGTCATTGGGAGCGATGATCTCCGATCTCACCGGGACGGGTTTCGCGGTCGAACAGATCGTCGAGCCACGCCCAATAGAAGAGTTGGAAAACAAGGAACCGGGGGAATATGAGTTACTCAGTAGACGACCTGGGTTCATGTGCGCCCGAGCTAGAGCAATAATCAACCATCATCCGGAGTTGAACAAAGTCATCTGAAAGCTTCACAAGAGTGGATGCGGCCTTAGATATAATCAGTCGTTACAATAAGGAAACGAAAGTGGATAAAGCTAGAAAGTTCCTTGAAGATTGGGCGGAAGGCTTAAGGATGCTATTCCTTACTGGTGTTGATCATGTTGTCTAGACGGAGGGCAACCGCTCATCGGAGTTGCTTTTTCTTGCCTGCCGACTACAACATTTAACTAAGCCCGACAGTACAAGTGTATGACCTTCAGTTGGCTTTTTCTTCGATGCGCTTAAGTGGTAAGGGGGTTAAGCTAGAACCCACAAGGTTTGGCGAGGTATACAGGAGCGAAAAAACGCCGTTATCGCTGAGCGGCCGACTTTGGAGTTCGGCAAGGTGCCTGTGACAGGCAATTTTTCGCTGGAGATGAACGTTAGGACAGAGTATTAGGATTTCTTGTATATAATGACGTTAGGAGACAATGATGAAAAGACTTTGCAGATCCACTCAGGATAGAAAGCTGGCTGGCGTATGCGGCGGCCTCGGGGAGTATCTCGGGGTGGACCCCACCCTGGTCCGCCTCGGGCTGATCCTGATCGCCCTTGCCACCGGAGTCCTCCCGGTGCTCATCACCTATATCATCGGCTGGGCGATCCTGCCGGAGGAGTCCGACTAGATGCACACCCCGGGGTGCCGGTACGGAGGGATCGCGTAAACTACAGTCCGAGCGTGTGGTGTAATGAGACATGGATGGGGCGAGGTGTTGAAGAAAACGACCATCACTACCATCTTCGATTTGATAAGCTTCTCTGCGGTGGTCATGGTGTTATCGCTCCTTTTTGGTTATTTTCCTTCTCGGAAAGGTTACGCCGTGATCACCTCTTTCCTAGGTCACTTATCAGATCAAGTCATGACTACTGCTGGTTTTTAAAAATCAGTTATTCTATTTCTGGCAAAGCTTTTTAGGTATTCCCATTGACTTTTCTCGTCGAAAAGGTATACAATTTTAGCACGTTCGTTGCTAAGCATTTGGCAGAGAGAATAAAGATTTTTAGATAAAATGAGAAGTTTCCCGGAGGAGAAATGACAGAACCGCGGAAATATCGAGTTGCAGCCAGTATTGTCGTTCGTGATCCTGATGGCAAGATATTGCTTATACGCGAAGCCGATCCCCGTGTACACGGGAAGGTTAACCTGCCTGGTGGTCACCTCGAAGGCGGTGAGTCCGTCGCCGAATGCGCGGCCCGGGAACTTCGCGAAGAGACAGGGCTTAGCGTCATTCCATCTGGCCTTGTCGGCATATATCTGCAAGGAGATGGGATCAATTTCGTCTTCCACGGCCATAGCGATGTCACCACGACAAAGCCGGGACAGGATATCCTTTTGTGTGAGTGGCTGACCGCAGAAGAGATTGCCGGGCTTTCCGATTCCGATATCCTCCGGCCTAGGAAGCTGCGAACGATCGTGGCCGACGTGCTCCTCGGACATACCTACTTAAATGAGCTAATCCGCAGTGTGGAACAGGAAGAATGGGAGAAGGCCAAGAGCGAACAAGACGCTCCAGCCTCCGCTGAAAAGCGGCGTCACTGAGCATTGCCGTTGGGCGAGCTGTATAATTGGAGTAGAAGATGCATACTACCATGACGATACAGATTTGGTTGCATAAAGCTCTGGATGAAGATGGAGAAGCAGGCTACCACGCTTGGAGCCTTTCCCAACTGGGTTTTGCCACCTGGGCGGAGACAGAGGGGCAACTGCTTGAGAAAACCCCCTCGAAGTTGGTGGATTACTGGCAGTTCCGCCAACGACATGGTCTTTTGTCGCAAACTATTCCCTCCACAGAACATGTGCCGGTAGAGGTTGTCGAGAGAGTCACTGGCAACGAAGTTCTCTTCAGCCCTGATTATCAGGCAGCCACCCCACCGCTCGTTGACGAAACAATCGCCTTACTTGAGGCCACGCGTTACGATCTTCTGCAACTCATCCACGGAACACCCGATCAAGTCTTAGACTGGGATCCCCCATACCGCCGTTTTCCAAGTTGGGCGCGATGGCGTACCATTCGCCAGATTCTGGCGCATATCGCCAATGCAGAGACTCACTACTACTTACCCAATATCGGAATATGGTCCGATATTTCCCCTGCTACCGAGGAAGAGTCTTGGCAGGAATACCTGGCATCCCATCGGGGAGCGACTTTGCAGGCCCTACATGCGCTGAAAGCATCACGTGACCTTGTCAGGGTGCAATTCCATGATGATGGTGCATGGTCGGTGAGGAAAGTATTGCGCCGTCTTGTGTGGCATGAACGACTGCACACAAAGAGCATTCAGCGAATTATCAAAGCATACTGGTCACAACACGGCGAAACAGTCGCCTAACCCGTACGTGCAATGAACTTACTTTGTTGCATAGTTTCTCATTAAACCACACCCTTGGACTTTAACCCACGGTTGGCTCTATGCTCATTCGATCTTATACTGGGCATAAACTTATTTTAAGGCCCACGATAAATCTGGTGGAATAAACCATGGCTAGCAAACAAGTCGATGAGAGAGAACAAGCAGGGGAAGTGCTGCGGGAGATGGAATCTCAGTACAAGAGCATCTTCGAATCGACCTCGGACGCCGTGCTTATCTTTGGGCTTGATGGAAGGATCGTCGAGGCCAATCCCGCTGCCTGCAGGATGTATGGCTACTCCTGCGAGGAGCTGATCGGGCTATCCGAGAAAGATATCGTGCACCCGGACTACCATCATCTCTTTGAGGATTACGCAAAACAGGTAAAGACGAGCGGACACTTCAGCGCTCAGTCGGTCGACCTCCGCAAGGATGGAAGTCCGATCAACGTTGAAGTGCACGGGGCTTCCTTCCGCTACAGAGGCAAGCCCCATCTGTTGGCGGTCGTCCACGACATCACCGAGAGGATGCAGAGCCAGGGGATATTAGAGCGGAGGGTCGAGGAGCGCACAAGAGAGATCGAGCGGCGCCAACAGGTGGCCGAGGGATTGCGCGAGATCTTGGCCGTCCTCAACACTGACCGCCCACTGGACGAGATTCTGGACTACATCGTGGCCCAGGCTCGTCACTTGCTAAGCTCGGACGCCTGTGTCCTCTATCGTCTGGATCAGGATGAGCAAACGATCACGATCGAGGCCAGTTCCGGCCTGCCCGAGGAGTTTCTGGCTGTCAAACGTCTACCCCTCTACGCAGCGACGGCCCTGGGGCGTCGTGAAGTGGACGAAGCGGTTTTGAGCCGTAAACCGTTTGCGATCCCCAATGTGGCCGAAGTGCCGACGCCGGCGGATGAAGACGATTCCAATTTGTCGCCCGAGTTGCGAGCGTGGCGTATGGCTTCTGCCAAGCACTACCGGGCTTTTCTGACGGTTCCGCTGATCATCAAAGATAAGGTCTATGGGAGCCTGGGCTTTCACTATTCCCAGCCGCGGCCGTTCTCGGAAGAGGAGATCGATCTTGGCGTCTCGCTCGGTAATCAAGCGGCACTAGCCATCGAGAACGCCCGGCTGCACCAAGCAGAACAGGACCGACAACGGGAGCTGCAGATACTGCTGGATGTCGCTGCCGCGGCCAGCAGCTCGTTGGAATTAGATCAGATGCTGAGCGCCGTGCTGGACAGGCTGGTAACTCTCGTGCGGGCCTCACGGGCGGGAGTGATGCTACTCAACCGTGAATCGGGCGGACTGGAGCCGAGGATGCTACGACCGCAGCGGTCTATTGCCCCGGACGACCTGGTAGAAATGAGCCGGGTCTGTCAGAGGGTGATCGCCAGCGGAAAGCCGCTCTACGTGCCGGTCGACCCGACATTGGGACATAGCGAGCCCGGTGCGCTGTTACCTCTTTTGGTACGAGGACAGGCCGTGGGGGTGCTAGTGATCATCGGTCCCCAGGGGAGCGCGTTCAGCAAGAGGCACCTAGCTCTCTTCGAATCGATCGCCGACCAACTCGGGGTAGCGGTGGAAAACGCGCGCCTCTACGCGCGGGTCGAGCAGGCAGCCATCGCCGCCGAGCGCAGCCGCCTAGCCCGCGACTTGCACGACTCGGTGACCCAGTCCCTCTACAGCATGACCCTGTTTGCCGAGGCCGCCCGCCGATTGTCCGCCGGTAAAGAAGAGGGAGCGGTGGAAGAATACCTCTCCCAGCTCTGCGAGACGTCCCAACAGGCGCTCAAGGAGATGCGCCTTCTCGTCTATCAACTCCGGCCGTCCGGCCTGGAGAAAGAGGGGCTGATAGGAGCGCTGCGCCAGCGGCTGGATGCAGTCGAAAGGCGTGCCGGAATCGAGGTTCGGCTCTCCTCCTTGGCGGAAGAGCCCCTCGACCTGCCGCCGGAGCTCGAGGATGGTCTCTATCGCATCGCCCAAGAAGCACTCAACAACTCGCTAAAACACGCCAATGCCGATGCGGTGACCGTACAAATTCAAATCAAAGGGGACCTCCTCATTATGGAGATAACTGACAACGGTCGAGGATTCGACCTTACCGCTGTGGCCGACACAGGTGGAATCGGGCTCGCTAGCATGCAGGAGCGAGCCGAGAAATTAAGCGGAAATCTCCGCATCGTTTCCACCCCGGGGAAGGGAACAAAGGTGCAAGTACAAGTGAAGGTGAGGTAAGAAATGACAGAACAAACCATCCGCATCCTTATCGCCGATGATCACCCCGTTGTCCGCAAAGGGCTTAAGGCCCTGCTCAACACAGAACCCGGCCTGGAGGTCGTTGGGGAAGCCGCTGATGGGGAACAAGCGGTCACTAAGTTTCACACACTGAAACCCGATCTTATCCTGATGGATCTGTCCATGCCGCGCAAGGACGGAATCCAGGCGATCAGCGAGATTCGCCAGGCGTCTTCAGAGGTAAAGATCTTGGTCCTCACCAGCTTCGCTGAAGACAAGAGGATTATCGCCGCCATAGAGGCAGGAGCGTTGGGGTACTTATTGAAAGATTCCTCTCCTCGCGAGCTGATCCAGGCCGTGTACACCGTGCACCGCGGCGAGTCCTCCCTGCACCCCAGTGTCGCTCACAAGCTGATCCATCGCTTCCAACGCTCCTCCGAGGAAGTCCAGACAGAGCCTCTCACCGCCCGCGAGATCAAGGTGCTGCGTCTGATCGCCGCCGGTCTCTCCAATCACGATATCGCCAAGGAGCTGTTCATCAGCGAGCCCACAGTGCGCACCCACGTCAGTAACATCCTGCGAAAACTCCACCTGGAGAACCGCACTCAAGCCGCGCTCTACGCCCTGCGCGAGGGGTTCGCCTCGCTTGGGGGGGAGCATAACCCCGCCCTTCCTCATCAGCACACTACACCATTTGTCGAATAACGATCGCCTTCGAAATGGTCTTTTTGTATTAGGCAAAACCCTCTTTTCCTCCGATGTAGACGACATTTCGACTCGCTAGACTCATGGCAAGAACCATCGAAGGAGAACAAGGCGACATAGATGAAAGATCCAGTAACGGTACTGATAATCGCAAAACCAGGACAGGTGCGGGATGGCCTGCGCGCGCTTTTGCATGCAATGCCCGCGGTGGAGGTTGTCGATCGAGCTTGTGAGGGAATACTCAGCGCCGACTTACTGGCAGAGTACCACCCTGCCTTAATCCTTGTCGATTGTGCCTTGGTGAGTACAAGCACGTTGGGTGGATTGCGCCGCTTGAAAACACAAGAACCGGACGTTTGCTTCCTCATCCTCGTGGAGGATGTTAAGCAGCAACACCTGGCTTGGGATGCGGGGTTCGATTACGTGTTGATCAAGGGAACATCAGTAGAGAAGCTAACAAGAATCATCAGGGAGCTTCTAACGCACAAAGCTAAAGCGCAGACAGGGAAGGCATAGAGTGTCGTATTCGCATCAGTCAAATCTGGAACCACAGGGAGGCAGGATGACAGTCCGAAAGGCAGGTGAGAACACTGTGGTGAAGCATCAGCTTGTTGTCTTCGTGGTGGTGAGCATCTTCATCGCATGGCTCTCCTGGTCACCTATCATTGCTTCGTACAGCGGCCTTCTGACCGCAAGGATTGAGATCACAAGCGTTGGCGGGTTCATCTTGTACATCATCGCCATGACCAGCATGTGGCTTGTAGCCATACCACTGATCGCAGCTCGCCAAGGGTTCGAGGGCGTGAAAAATGCCTACAAGAACTTGTTCAGCGGTAGGAATAATGTGCTCTGGTTTAGCGTGGCTGTCTTGATCCCTCTCGCTATCGAGATCGGTGCCCCGGCCATTTGGACATTGTTTGCCGGAAAGTTGAACTTGAGCGCCTTGAGCTGGCCCTACCTGCTCTTTATGCTCATCCTTGGTGTTCACCTGTCACTTGTGCTGGCACTGGGGGGAACAGGCTACGCGCTACAACTCTTGGCGACAGGGAGCAGCCGGTTTGCGGCAACGCTCATCACCAGTGCCTATACAATGGTGTGGATCGCTCCGATGTACATGGAGGTCGTTTTGCGCCATCCGGGATATCCCGCCTTGTGGTACGCCGTGGGGTTCATGCCAGCTGCAGTTATGATACTGTGGTTGTGCCACGCAACGAAGATAGTTCGCCCTTGTTGCTACTCACTGGACCCTGGAAGCCGATGAACGCAATACAACTGACACTCTTGGGGATTGTTGCAAAGACGGTCGTAGTTCATACGCTCACCTACTTTATTGTAGGCTTCACTGCCTTTAGGTTATTTAACTACTCGGCAAAGTTCTCCGATCCCGCCCTCAGTTCCATCATGCGCCGGACGGATGACCCGCTCGTTCAAGCGGGGGTGCTGTTTCAGCCCATCCGAGGGATTCTCTTCGGCATCGTCTTCTATCTCCTGCGCGAGGTCTTGTTCCAACAGAGCAGTGGCTGGTTGATCATGTGGATCATGTTGGTTGTGGTCGGCATCATCTCCACCTTCGGGCCCACCCCAGGGTCGATCGAGGGCCTCATCTATACGAGGCGATCCTTTAGGGGTCTGTGGGGTGGACTGATCGAAGTCCTGTCGCAGTCATTCCTCCTTTCGACTATCACCTATTATTGGGTGAATTACCCGGAACAGGCATGGCTCACTTGGACCCTTGAGATCTTGTTTGTCATCGCGCTTATTCTTCCTGCGCTTGGCCTCCTGGCACGTCACGCCGGGGCAACAGATGATCACATGAAGCATAAGCACTAGGAGACCTTATTATGAAGCTAAACATACAACCGCTGGTGGCGCTTTGCGACCAAAGAATCGACATTTGTGTTTCTGATCTGCCGGCCCACGCAAAAGTGAAGATAAGCGCTTCGATGAGCCTCCCCTGGGCGACAAGCGTCGCGTTTGAATCGGCTGCCTGGTTCACTGCCGATGCACATGGCCAACTGGACCTATCTTGGCAAAAGCCCGATTCCGGATCCTACGACTTTGTCGATAGCATGGGCCTCATTGTGTCGATGAAAAGCACCGATCCCAAGGCAATGGAGAAGGTCGTCCGAGGTGTTTCCGTTGAGAAGAGTCAGTTTATCGAAATCGTCGTCGAATGTGGACAAGATAGGGCATCTGCCCAATTGGAACGGCTGTTCATCGCGGGGGACATCAAGAGACAAGCAATCACCGATGGATTTGTCGGCGATCTTTTCTATAGTGAAAACACGAGCTGTCAAACCATTGTATGGTTAGGAGGCTCGGGAAGCGGCCTCGCTGTGAATTCACCGGTTGCCGCCGTATTGGCTTCGCATGGGTTCAATGTTCTATCCGTGGCATATTTTAATGAGAAGGGGTTACCCGCCCAGCTTTCGGAGATTCCCCTCGAATATTTTGAGGGAGTATTTGCCCGGCTGTCGAAAAATCCGATCACCAGCGGAAAAGAAGTCTGGATTCTGGGCATGTCGAAAGGCGCTGAGCTGGCGCTGATTCTGGCATCCAGGTATCCCTTTATCACCCTGGTGGCAGTTTTTTCTCCCCATGCCTACTGCTTCCAAGGGCTGGCCTTTAAGGATGTCTCATCCTGGACATACGAGGGGAAACCCCTGCCCTTTATCCGATTGAAGAATCGCTGGGTATTTGCCAGCATGATCAGTGGCTTCATCAAGAACAAGCCCCTCCAATTCACCGACACGTATCAGAAAGGCTTGCGTGCGGCCCGAAACAAAGAAGCCGCACGGATTAAGATAGAAAACGCACAGGCTGATCTGTTGTTGTTCACCAGCAAAGAATGCGGCATGTGGAATACATACGATGGCAGCGTTCAAATCATGGAAACGCTGCGAAAATGCAACTACCCACATAAGTACGATTTGGTCGTCTACGAAGATGCGGGTGAACCGTATTACGTTCCGTATGTGTTCCCGGCGGGTTGGACGACAATGAAGATAGCGCCCAGACTTGTGTTGTCTGCGGGTGGCACTCTGGAAGGAAACGCCCATGCAAGGGCAGATTCGTGGAAGAAGATCATCGAGTTCTTTAAGAAATAGCATTAACGCTGAATGCGAAGAAACGCTCATCGTTAGAGGATAAGGAGGCAACATGACAGCCCAAAAAACAAACCGGACTATGGGAGTGAAGCATCCGCCGGTCGCCTTTATAAGGAGGACATCATAAGAATGCTAGCGGGATATCGCAATTTGCGGGCCCTATTCAGGACCCGCAATTTTCCGCTCCTCTTCTTCGGCAAGTTAGTATCCGACATGGGTTCAGCCATATTCCTGGTATCCGTACTGTGGACAGTGGTATCCGAAGTTGGTGGAGCCAGTGCCGTGAGCCTAATCCTAATCGCTTCTGCTCTCCCCGCGGCACTGCTCGCACCGTTTGGCGGCCTTCTCGCCGATAAGCGGAACAAGAAGGCTATACTCGTCATATCGGATCTACTGAGTGGAACGTCATTGCTCCTCCTTAGTCTCTTCATCGGAACGAACCTCTTCACGATTCAGGTGCTATTCGTAACGGTCCTCATGATACAGGTGTTATCCGTATTCTTCGGGCCGGCCCTCCTTTCGCTCATTCCAAGCGTTGTCAGAGGGAAGGACCTGTCTCAGGCCAACTCGCTGATCCAGCTGACCAGCAGCCTGGCACATATCGTCGGCATGGCGGTGGCCGGGCTGCTAATCCACCTGTTGGGGTTGAAAATGGTCATCGTTGTAAACGGCATCAGCTTCATCCTATCAGGATTGAGTGAGAGCTTCATCAGGATGGAGAACGAAGTACTGGTAAGCAGACGGATAACAGAAATTGGCATCAGAGAATCGCTACGCGATCTGTCACGAGGCCTCCGGTTGGTATGGCATAAGGTTGATCTGAGGGGATTAATCCTTGTTGAAGCATGCATAGATTTCATCGGAACCTCCATATTCGTTTTACTGCCCGTATTGGCCAAGGATATCATGCAAGTAGGATCTGAGGGATATGGGATCATGCAGGCAAGTATCGCCGCAGGATCTCTTGTTGGTACAGTCGTTCTGTCGGTCCTTCCCAAGATGAAAAAAAAGTACCTGGTGCTTGCTGTTGGCACGGGTATTGCCGGCGGATCCATCTTCCTCGTTGGGCTGTACCCCCAGTTAGTTTCTGTTTGTTTCTTTCTTCTTGTTCTAGGGCTTGCGCTTGCTTTTGCCAATGTTAATGAAATGGTTCTGTTGCAGGAGAACAGCCCGGCCGAGATGCGCGGACGGGTGTTCGCGTTCCGGGCGAGTATAAACTCCGCACTGAGGCCGATTTCCTACGGGTGGGTGGGCCTCGTCGTCGGATCAATACTGGCTCCTACGTCCATCATTATGGCCGTGGGTGTGACCACGGTGGCACTAGGGTCCCTTTTCCTTGTAATTGGCAAGCTTGCGTCAAGGCCCTCCTCCGATATGGAGTGAACCACTTAAGCTGGACACGTTGGGGTAAGAGTTGATACATACACTTAAGCTGTAGTGACTAACACTTAGGCTTATTTTATTGCTGGAGGACTCCTGCTCAGGTTACCCACATGAAACAGCGAGGAACCTAATCAGTACCCCCCATCGATCCGCTACAACATTCAGCTGAGATAGACCGCCTCACGAACGGTCCTTTTGTATAAGTTGGAACAAGCCTTTTCTCCGATGTTCGGCAAATCATGAGGTGGTAGAGTGATTCCTGATATCAACAGAAAGCGAGGTGTAAGCAATGAACTACTTGGAGTTACAGCTGCTATTTGAAGCGCACCTACGGAAGATGTGGTATGAAGAGAAGCAGAAGCAGCTAGCCTCACAGTATTCGTGCGCCAAGCAATGGCGCGCCCCCTGGATGGGAGTGCTGAGTACATTGGGAGTCCTTTGCATAATTATCTGGCGTTTGTTGTAATGCCCTTGGGCTCTTAGAAAAAAGGAGAGAGATGAATACCACGCTGACTATAGTTCTGGCAAGCGCTGTTGGACTTGCCGTGTTGTTGGGCATCGGTTGGTTAGGGCTCCAAGTGCAACCAAAGCCATTTCCCGACTACCCAGAGCAGAGACTGACTGTGGAAACAGTTGGGGTATCGGCAGATCTACCGGCGCCCGTTTGCCGGTACTACAAGGCTATCGCGGGGGATCAGGTTCCGATCATCAAATCGGCGGTGATCAGCGGGCGAGGCCGACTGCGCGTCAAAGGGATAACCTTTCCCGCGCGCTTCAGGTTTACCTACATCGCCGGCCAAGGCTACCGGCGTTACATCGAAACGACCATCTTTAGCTATCCAGTGATGAAGGTCAACGAGCGCTACGTCGGCGGCAAGTCCCGTATGGAACTGCCCTTTGGCGTGATCGAGAACGAGCCCAAGATCGATATGGCCGCCAATCTGGCTTTGTGGGAAGAAGCGGTTTGGATGCCGTCCATACTCATCACCGATCCCCGCGTGCGTTGGGAAGCCATCGATGACGCCACCGCCCGCCTCGTGGTGCCCTTCGGAGACGAGGAGGATGCCTTCACCGTCTCGTTCGGCCGGAAGAGCGGGCTGATAAGTATGATGGAGGCGATGCGCTACCGGGAAGCCATGGACGAGGCCAAGATTCCCTGGCGCAACGAGTTGCTGGACTGGCAGATCTTTCACGGGATCGAGATCCCCTCGCTCGTAGCCACAACCTGGCTGGACGAAGGGACGCCCTGGGCCGTGTGGACGGTCGAAGATGTGGCGTACAATGTTGATGTATCGGAACAGCTCCCAGATTGAGGAGGAGGGCGCAATGCGTGAGTACTTGATGCCGCTGCTGGAATGTCCGCTCTGCCATGGGGAGCTCGCATGGACGATCAGTGAACGTAACGAAGATCACGTTGAGAAAGCGGAAGCCCGCTGCACGAGCTGTGCCGCCGGCTATCCGGTGCGGGAAGGGATCGGCGGGTTTCTCACCCCTGATCTACCACGGCACGACCTGTGGAAGGAGGCGGAAAGCGGGTTGACCGCCTATCTGCGCGAGCATCCGCAGATCGAGCGGAAGCTACTGAAGTCACCGCTGGGGGAGCTTGCTCCAGCCGATCAGTTCTTCCGCGCGTTGGTCCTTGAGGAGCGTGGGGCGTTTGTGGATGCGAGAAAGGCCGAGACGGCCGCCCACGCCGGGCTCTACACGCCGGAGTATTTGGCTTGCTGGGAAAGCCAGTGTACCTACGTTCTCGACCGGCTTTCCTCCTCCAGCGGTCCCATCGTTGATCTGGCGTCGGGTCGGTGCTATCTCGTAGAGAGGGTGGCGGGGAAGTTGAATCGGCCGATCGTCGCTACCGACTTCAGTCCGCAGGTGCTGCGGCGCGATCGGCGCTTGTTGGAGTTCCTCGGGCTCTATGACCGGACGAGCCTCCTCGCCTTCGACGCCCGTCGGACCCCGTTTCGGGATAAAGCGGTGAGGACGATGACCACGAACCTGGGATTGGCCAACATCGAGAGCCCCGGGAGGCTTCTCGATGAGCTGCGGCGCGTCCTCTCCGGAGAGCTGCTGGCGATCATGGCGTTCTACCCCGAGGAGGACGAGGAGAACAAGAGAGCGATCCAGGATCTGGGCCTTGCGCCGTTTTTGTACCAGGAGACGACGTTGGAGCTCTTCACCGCGGCGGGGTTCGAGGTGGAGCTGGCGAACGTCCGACGAGGGCGGGCCCTTCCCACTCCAAAAAGCGAGCTTCTGGAGGGAGCAGGGATCGACGCACTGCCGGTTGCCGCGACCGAGCTCACCTGGTGCACGCTCGTGGCGCGTTGAAGGGGGAGGAGATGACCGATTTTCGGAAAGCGGATGAACGATACGGCTTCGACTTCAGCGGGGAATGGAGCTGGGAGGCGCTGGAGGCCCGTGTGTCGGAAACAGACGGGCTGGATGGGCTCATAGCCCTGCGGGAAGCGGTCCCGCTCGAGGAGGCACGGTTTCTCATCACGCAGCTCGCCCGGCTTGACGATCCGAACGAGATCAAGAGTCTGGCGGACCACCGGCGCCTTCAGGAGGAGTGGGGCGGGAGCTTCTACGGGATG
>JAJRVX010000274.1:0-8672 GCA_024277095.1 Chloroflexota bacterium | reverse complement strand
GGTCGGATATACCCGGTGATCAGATTCAGGAGCGTCGTCTTCCCGGCGCCGTTGGGCCCAACGACGCCCACCCGCTCCCCCATCGTGATCCGGAGATCGATGCCATCGGCCGCCACGACCTGCCCGAACGTGCGGGTCAGCCCAACCGCCTCCAGGACCACCGGCGTACCCTGATCCGTCTCACGGCGGACGTATAGATCGTCCAAAGTCCCTCCGGCATGAACAGGATGATGAGCAACATAGCACTCCCCATGATCATCTGCCAGATGTAGGGAGCGTACTTGAAGGCGTAGGCCCGCAGGATCTCGAAGACGACGGCGCCGCCCAGAGGGGCGAGCACGTTCCCGATCCCGCCCAGCAACGCCACGAACACGAACTCGCCCGAGGTCGTCCAGTAGGCCAGTTGCGGGTCCACGTGCCCGACGTTGAGCGCCATCAGCGCGCCGCCCAGCCCGCTCAGCCCGCCGGCCAGCACGTACGTCAGGTAGATGGTGCTCCACGTGGAGGTGCCCAGATACTCCAACCGCACCTCGTTGTCCCGCACGGCCCGGGCCGCATACCCCAGCGGCGAGTTCATGTATCGGAAGGTCAGGTAGGCCGCCGCGGCGGTGCAGCCCAGCGTGAGCAGGTACAGCCCCGAGCGCAGCCGCTCGGCCTCCAGCGCGAGCCCTGCGATCGTCGGCGTGGCGACGGCCATGCCATCGCTGCCGCCGGTGAGCGCGTACGCCTTCACCAGGATCCCATACAGGACCATGGAGAACGCCAGGGTGAGCATGGCGAAGAAGATCTCCCGATACCGGGCCAGGAGCAGGCCGGTCACGCCGGCCACGACGATCCCCGCCCCCGTGCCCAGGGCGATGGCCAGGGCCGCCTCCCGCACGCCCCATGCCTTCATGGCGAACGCCACGGTGTAGGCGCTGGCGGCGAAGAAGAGCCCTTGCCCAAAGGAGACCAGCCCCGCCCGCAGGAGCAGCGCCACGCTCAGGATCGCCAGGCCGCGGGCGAACGCCAGCGACAACAGGAAGATGATCCACTCCGGCAGGATGAAACCCAGCCCGGCGAGGAACGCCAGCAGGGCGACGGTGATCAGCAAGGGCCTCATATGCGGCGCCTCTCCTCGCGGGCGAACAGGCCCTGGGGACGCACCAGCAGCACCGCGGCCATCACCAGGTAGATGGCGAACAGCTCCAGGTCCGGGATGTGATGCACGGCCGCCGCCCGCACGATCCCCACGATCAGCGCGCCCAGCGCCGCGCCCTCCAGGCTGCCCATCCCACCGATGACGACCACGGCGAAGGCCAGCACGATCACCTCGACGGCGATGCCTGGCGCCACGGAGATCATCGGCGCGGTGAAGGCGCCGCCCAGGGCAGCCAGCACGGCCCCCAGCGTGAAGGTGATGACGTAAACGCGCGGGACGTTCACCCCCATCGCCGTGCTGATCTCCGGATCCTCGATGACGGCCACGATGAGCTTCCCGAATCGGGTGCGGTTGATGAAGAGCCACAGCGCGCCGCCGGCCGCCACGGCGATGCCCAGCAGCAGGAAGCTATACCGCGGATAGGCGATCCCGCCCAGCTGGACCTGGCCCAGCAGATGGTAGGGCTTGTACGCGTAGTACGGATCCGTCCCCCAGCCGAGCTTGATCGCGTCCTCCAGGATCAGGAACAGGGCGTAGGTGATCAGGAGCTGAACGGCCGGATCGCGGTCATAGACCCAGCGCAGCAGGCCGCGTTCGATCAGCGGGCCCGCGATCACGCCGACCAGCAGGGCGGCCCCAAACAGGACGAGATAGCTCCCGTAGGGCCAGAGGTCGTGCCGAAAGTAGGCGATGATCAGCGAGGCTCCCGTATAGGCCCCCAGGGCATAGAGGTTGCCGTGGGCCACGTTCAGGATGCGCAGCACGCCGTAGATCAGCGTCATGCCTACGGAGATGAGGAACAGCCACGACGCGAAGGCCACGCCGTCCACGGCGACGATGAGCCATGTGTTCATAGACACCTATCGGGATAGTAGGGGCGGGTTTGAAACCCGCCCCTACGGATTGACCGTTCTCACGGGCATTTGGCGCCGGGGAACCCCTGCGCGATCCAATCCTCGCCTTTCACGCCCTCAGGCGGGTTGACGCACTCCGCCGGGAACACCATCCGGTCGGTCAGCTTCACCTCGCCCGCGGCCGGGTCGAACTCTCCGGTGATGCCGAAGGCCATGGGCTCGATGGCCTGATGCCCATTGGCCAGCGCCATCTGGATCACGCCGCTGGGGCTATCGAACTCCAGATGCTCGAAGGCGGCGATGACCTGATCCTGGGTGGGCCACTTGCCGCCGTTCTCGGCGATGGCCTTCTCATACGCGGCCTTGACCCCGAACAGCGTGAGGGCCATATGGTAGGCCGGATGGATGGGACGGGCGTCGTACCGCTCCTTGTAGATGCGCGTGAACCAGCGGTTCAACTCGTTGTCCGGGGCCAACGCGCCGTGCGTGCCCTCGGCGCCGATGATCAGCCCGGGCGGGACGTCCTCGCCCAGCGAGGGGAGCATCGCCTCGCCGATGATGAACACCCCGATGCTCTGATCGAAGAGACGGCGCGGCGTCGCCTGGATCAGGAACGCCTCCAGATCGCTGCCCCAGAAGCTGGAGTGAATGGCGTCGGGACGCGCCACCAACAGGGCCGAGATCTCGGCCGAATACTCACCGGCGAAGAGCTTGGGGAACTGCTCGCTGACCACCTGGACGTCGGGCTTTAGTTGGAGCACGGTGTCCCGGAAGGCCGTCCAGGAATCCTGGCCCCAGGCGTAGTTCTGATTCATCCCGGCGATGGTCTGCAGATCCGGCTTCATTTTCAGCAGATAGCGCGCCGCTCCCACGTTGTAGACCAGGTCGGTCCCTTTCGTGCGGAAGACGTACTTGTAGCTCGCCTCCTCGAAGATGCGGCGGGTGGCGCATGTGTAGAACACGGTGAGCTTCTGCAGCTCCTCGGCCACGGGCGCCACGGCGAGACAGGAGGCGCTGGACACGTACCCTAAAACCAGGTCCACCTTCTCGTCCAGGACCAGCCGACGATACTCGGCCACCTGCTTGTCGGGGCCGCCCGACTCGTCCACGTACACGAGCTGGATCGGCACGCCGCCGATGCCCGCCTGATCGTATGGGGCGGGCGCCTGGCCCGCGTTCAACGCCTCGACGATGACGTCCGCCGCGTTCTTGGACGGGATGCCGAAGGGCGAGCCGGGGCCGGACAGGAAGGTGACGATGCCGATCTTCAGTTGCGACGGCGCGCCCGCGGTCGGAGCCACCTGAGCCGTGGTGGGCGTCTCCCCCACGCCCGCCCCCGGGACGGTCACCGGGGGCGCGCAGGCGGCCAGAAGCGAGAGGATGATCATCACGATCAGCATGCTGGCGAATACCCCTCTCGAACGCACGACGATATGGCTCTTACGCATGGAATCTCCTCCCAACCCTGAGTAGGAATAGACAGCTCAATTCGCTGTAGGGGCAACCGGCTGGTCGCCCGATTCGCATCCACTGAACAGCATGAGCGAGGCCCTCGCCTGTCGCTTTTTCCCTCCACGGGCGGTCACACCTGAAAGGGGAGGTGCGGAGGGGAGGCCCCTCCGCAGGAAAACCCTTTTTCCCGCCTTTTCCCTGCCTGGTTGGGGCTTTGGCCGGTGGCCTCCGGCCCCACGGGGCAGGTGAGGGGCTGAAAATAGAGTTCTTCGGAGGGGCGGCAGCCCCTCCGAGCCACCCCAGAAATGCGGAGCCACGCTTCCACATCGCTTAAGTTGATACCAATGGGGCGACCGGCTGGCCGCCCCTACATGATCATGTAAATATATGCGTTGCTCAGAAGCCCCCGACTTCTGATGATCCCGAATCTACTCGATGAGATACCCCGCCTCCCGGAGGGCCGATCGGGCGGCCTCCAGGCGGGCCAGATCGTCGGCCTCCAGCGTGTGGAGATGGACGCCCTCGGTCAGCTCACTCAACAGGTGCGCGCCGGTCTCGCGCAGCTGCTCCATGAAGGCGTGGACGTCCGACCGGCTGCTGTGCATCAACTGTCCTCTCACCTCGCCATAGATGGGGTGCTCCACGATCACGTCGATCACGGTGACCCCGGCATCGACGAGACGCTCCAGCTCGTCCTGGGTCTGCTCCGGCGAGTGGCGCACGGCGACCACCATGCGAGCCCGGGCATGTTCGCGCGCGGGCAGCCAGATATAGCCGCGAGCCGTGGCCATGATGGGATGTCCGGCCGCGCGCAGCACGCTGATGTCCTGAACGATGATCTGGCGGCTGACGCCGAAGCGCTCCGCCAGGGCGCGCCCCGGTACCGGCCCCCCGGCCGCCTGCAGATAGGCGAGGATCTCCTGTCGCCGAGCCTGCGTGTCCATCTCCACTCCCCAAGACGCCCATGTATCGTGTATGCCCGTGGAACGACGCACATCTAGTGTAAACGTCCCTTTCTGTCTTGTCAAGTGTCAAGACAGCTAGATCCTCTTCCATCCCTTTTATCTACTAGATTTAAAAAATATTATCGTATCTGCGTAACGAATGCCTCTCCAGCCTCGTTTATAAGAGTGGTTTCCGTGGTTCGCTCTTCACCAACCAATCCACAGACCTTCTCGCCCGCCCGCCGGCCTCATGACGGCCGGCTCCCCCGCACTCCCGTCGGGATAACCTTCCCTTAACATTGCTCTAAAGCGGGATTAAGCACGGCGAGGCTTCCGTGTGGTAGGGTAAGAGCGAACCGAACTTGCACACTTGAAGGAGGTGTTGTGATGTTGAGGACGCGTCGATGGATGGTTACGTTCATAGCGGTCCTGCTGGTCAGCCTGTTGGTGGCCCCGATCGCTCTGGCTGACGACGATGAGTATGAGTTTCGGGGCACGGTGGAGAGCCTGCCCGCCGATGGCCTGATCGGCGAGTGGATGGTGAGCGGCCGCACGGTGCACGTCAGCGCCGAAACCCGAATCGACCAGGAGGATGGCCCCGTGGCCGTGGGCGCCGAGGTCGAGGTGAAAGGGCGGATGCGGTCAGATGGCTCCGTGGACGCCACCAAGATCGAGGTGAAGCGAAGCTCCGGCGATCATCCGGGCGATCAGATGGTGAAGTTCTACGGCACGGTGGAGAGCCTGCCGGCCGGTGGCCTGATCGGCGAGTGGATGGTGAGCGGCCGCACGGTGCACGTCAGCGCCGAAACCCGGATCGACCAGGAGGACGGCCCCGTGGCCGTGGGCGCCCGGGTGGAAGTGAAGGGCTGGCTGCAGTCAGACAACTCGGTGAACGCGACCAAGATCGAGGTGAAGTCAAGCTCCGATGACAGCCCGGGGAACCATCAGTACGTGAAGTTCTACGGCACGGTAGAGAGCCTGCCCGCCGGCGGCCTGATCGGCGAGTGGATGGTGAGCGGCCGCACGGTGCACGTGAGCGCCGAAACCCGGATCGACCAGGAGGATGGCCCCGTGGCCGTGGGCGCCCGGGTGGAGGTCGAGGGCTGGCTACAGTCGGACAACTCGGTGAACGCGACGAAAATCGAGACGAAGTCGAGCTCCGGAGGCGGCGACCACCCGGGCGATCAGACGGTGAAGTTCTACGGCACGGTGGAGAGCCTGCCCAGCAACGGCCTCATCGGCGAGTGGGTGGTGAGCGGATACGTCGTGCATGTGACATCGGCCACCCGGATCGAGCAGGAGCACGGCGTCGTGCAGGTGGGCGCCTACGTGGAGGTGAAAGGAAGCCTGCAGTCGGACGGCTCTGTCAATGCCTACAAGGTTGAGGTGAAGATCAGCACCGGGGGAGGCAGTGGCAGAAGCCACAGCTACGCCAAGTTCTACGGCACCATCGAGAGCCTGCCGGACACGCCGGGGTGGATCGGTGACTGGACCGTGGGCGGGCGCACGGTGCGCGTGAGCGCAGCCACCCGGATCGAGCAGGAGGACGGGATCGTCGCCGTCGGTGCCTACGTCGAGGTCAAGGGATGGGCCCAGAGCGACGGCTCCGTGGACGCCACCAAGATCGAGGTCAAGGCGGCCCCGGGCGGCATGATGCAGGCCTCCGTGAAGTTCTACGGCACGGTCCGGCAGCTTCCGGAGGGCGGCCTGGTGGGCACCTGGACCGTCGGGGATCGGGCCGTCCAGGTCAGCGACCTCACCCGGATCGAGCAGGAGCACGGCCCTGTGCAGGTGGGCGCCTACGTGGAGGTACACGGCTGGCTGCAGAGCGACGGCTCCGTCCAGGCGACCAAGATCGAGGTGAAGGAGGACTTCGGCGGCGGAAGCCACGGCGAGATGGCCAAGTTCTACGGCACCATCGAAAAGCTCCCGGCGGGCGGGATGACGGGCGACTGGATCGTCAGCGGACGGCTGGTTCGGGTGAGCAACACCACCCGGATCGAGGCCCGACGGGGCTCGGTGCAGGTGGGCGCCTACATCGAGGTCGAGGGCCGGCTGCAGAGCGATGGCTCTATGAACGCCGTGAAGATCGAGGTGAAGTCCACCGGCCATGTCGGCGGCGGGAGTATGGGGTTCGTTAAGTTCTACGGCGTGGTCGAGGACCTGCCGGCCAGCGGCCTGATCGGCGACTGGGTGGTCAACGGGCGGATCGTGCGTGTCTCCGCCAGCACTCGCATCGAGATGGAGCACGGTCAGGTGCGCATGGGCTCCCTGGTCGAGGTGAAGGGCGCTCAGCAGGCCGACGGCTCGGTCACGGCGTACAAGATCGAGGTCAAGCGCTAGGGGAAGCGGGTATCGACCCGAGCAACGTGGCCGAAGGAGCGGTCAGGGCGACTGCCCTTCGGCCACTTTCTGCCCACGACTTTTGGAGAGGTGATCCATGAGAAAAGTGACGGTTTTGCTGTTGGGGATCTGGCTGGGGATAGGGGCGCTGTTGCCCACATGGAGCCAAGCCAGCGGGTTGGCGGAGGCTCCCCAGGCCGGGTCGACCGGGACAGGGGTCCTCTACCTGCCGTACATCTCGGGCTCTAACGCTTCGCAGCGCTGCACACCCGAGGAGCTCATCCGGGACGGCGGCTTCGAGGCGGGGACGCCGAGCGCCGTCTGGCAGGTGCAGAGCAATGTCTACAGCGATATCCTGGACGATACGCCCGTTCCGCCCGCCCATGGCGGCGACTGGAAGGCATGGATGGGGGGAGACAACCGGGTGCAGGAGAGCCTCTGGCAGGCCTTCACCGTGCCCTCCGACGGAGCGGGCATTCGGGTGAGCTACTGGTGGCGGGTGGATACCTTCGAGACGTCCCATCCGTTCGATACGCTACAGGTGCAGATCCGGAACGCGGCGGGGAACCCGTTGCGGACGCTGGAGGTGCTGACGGATGGGGATCTCAGCACCGAGTGGCAGCAGAGCACCTTCTCCGTGAGCGGCTACGCCGGCGAAAAGCTCCAGCTGAGCTTCCAAGCCCAAACGGACGACACGAACCCAACCAGCTTCTTCATCGATGACGTCAGCGTGCAAAAGCTTTGCAAATAGCGTATCCCTATCAAGTCGATCCAGGCGTGTGAGGTGATGTTGCGATGTCGGAATTGTTGAATACGCCCATTCATCCGCTGATCGTGCACTTCCCCATCGTGCTGTTGCTCATGTCGATCGTCTTCGGCGTGGCGGCGCTGTGGCCACCCCTCCGCCGGCTGCGATGGGCGGAGCTACTCTCCCTGGCGGGAGGCGTGGCGGCCGCTCTGCTGGCGGAGGAGACAGGGGAGGAGAGCCTGGAGGGGATGCAGGCGTTCCTCCTGCGATCCCCGGAGGCGCAGGCGATCGCCCAGCGCCACGCTACGCTGGCCGAGGCCGTGGTCGTCGTGTTCGGCCTCCTGCTGGCGATGCGGCTGGCGATCGGGGTATGGCAGGTGTGGCAGTTCCTCCGCGAGCCATCGTCCGAGACAAGCGGGCGAGAAGGCTTTCTGGAGGCGATCATCTCCCGCGCGGAGCGCGTGCCCAGGGCAGCCGTGATCGTGTACTTCGCGGGGGCAGCCGTAGGCGCGATCCTGTTGATCCTGGCGGGACACTACGGCGGGCAGCTGGTCTACGTGTACGGCATCGGCGTGACGCTGGCCGGAAGGTGATCGTGCGAGGGGGATAGAGCCGGGCCGGATGGGACACGTTGTGCCATCCGCCGGCTCTGTGTATACTCCTGGTGGCGCATCTCCGGGCATCCTCAACCCGGCCAGGGGCAGCCTCGCCGGCCCCGGATGCGACCCCTTGAGGAGGTGAGCAGTCAGGAGATGGGGGATACCGACGTCATCGCAACGGTGCTGCTGATCGAGGACGATGAGAACATCGCCGAGCCCCTGGTCTTCGGCCTGCGGGAGGAGGGGTTTCGAGTGCTCCACGCCGCGAACGGCCGGCAGGGCATCGCGCTCGCCCGCTCCGAGCAGCCGGACATCATCCTTCTGGACGTGGTGCTGCCCGACATCAATGGGTTCACGATCTGCCGGACGCTGCGCGACGAGTCGGCCGTGCCCATCATCATGCTCACGGCGCGTGGGCAGGAGATGGATCGGGTGATGGGGCTGGAGCTGGGGGCGGACGACTACATCGTCAAGCCGTTCAGCTTCCGGGAGCTGGTGGCCCGGGTGCGCGCCACCCTGCGTCGCCGGGAGCTGGACCGGGGACAGGAGTCCGCAGCCGGCGATCGCATCGTGGTGGGAGAGATCGTGCTG
>JAJRVX010000273.1:0-8975 GCA_024277095.1 Chloroflexota bacterium | reverse complement strand
GCGAAGGGGAGGCCCCTCCGCAGAAAAACTCTTTCTCTCGCCTTTTACCTGCCTGGTTGGGGCTTTGGCCGGTGGCCTCCGGCCCCACGGGGCAGGTGAGGGGCTGAAAATAGAGTTCTTCGGAGGGGCTGCAGCCCCTCCGAGCCACCCCAGAAATGCGGGGCCACGCTTCCATATCGCTTAAGTTGATACCAATGGGGCGACCACAAGGGTTGCCCCTACGAGCCTTGGGGAAGATGGACAGGAGAGAAGCGATGCCAAACACCAACGTGTTTACAGGGGCGGATGGCTCGATCACGCTGGCGGGCCCTCAGACCGACGAGGGCGCGAAGGCCCAGGAGACCATCGATGCGTATCAGCTCACACCCATCGGGCGCGCCATCGATGTGCGGGTCGAGGTGACGTCGGATATCAAGCCGTTCCATGAGCTGGGACAGCGCTATCCGACCGAGCTGCGACCGGGGAACGTCAACGTACGCGGGACCATCGGTCGCGCGTACATCAACGGCGCGCTGCTGAAGCTGCTGCTGGGCGACGCGGCCACCAGCCGCCCGGCCGGGAGCTGGGTCCAGCCCGCTTTCAATATCACCCTCATCCTGGAGAACCCGGCCTTTCCCGGCGTGCGCAACACCGTCACCATTCACGAGGCCAAGTTCGCCTCCTGGGAGTACGGCATCCCGGAGGACGACTTCGTGATGGAGTCGGTGGCGTTCCAGGCGCTGTACATCAGCGTACAGGATGAGGAAGGAAGCTGATGGGGGGACGACCGACGAAAGATGAAGGTCCGATGTTCGTCTTTCGTCTTCCGTCCTTCGTCTAAACGGAGTGGTACCATGATCCTGACGGCCGAAGATCTGCTGGCCGGGAGCGAGGTGCGCCACGAGGTGACCATCCCGGCCGAGTTGCTGCACCCGAACGGGGAAACGGGGCCGACTGACGAAGAAGCCGCCGTGATCCTGCGTCCCCTCACCGTCCGCGATCTGCAACTGATCGTCAAGGCGGCAAGAGAGGATGATCTGCTCACCTCGGCGTTGATGGTGCAGCGCGCCCTGGTGGAACCCGAGCTCAACCAGGCCCAGGTGACGGCCATGCCCGCCGGTCTGCTGCGCTACCTGGCCGACCAGGTGAACCGCATCAGCGGCATCGGCGTGACGGCCGACACGATGGAGCACCTGGTCCAGGCGCCGCTGGCCCGGGCCTGCTTCATCCTGGCCCGCGAGTTCGGCTGGACGCCGCAGCAGGTGAGCGAGATGACTCTGGGGCAGATCCTGCTCTATCTGGAGATGCTGAGCGATGGCCGCGCGGCCGAGGAGGCCCGGTGAGCCCGTCCATCTCTCGACGCCCGCTCGACTGGCCGATCACGCCTCTCGACGCCCTGTCGGCCCCGGCGCGTCGCCTGCGAGCCGTCGCCCACGCCAATGACGCGACTCGTCGCCAGGTGGACGCGCTGCGCGCCGAGCTGGCCGATCTGGCCGACCTGGACGCGCCCTGGCTGCGAGAGGACGTCGATCCGTTCGGACCACTGTCTACAGCCAAGACTGTGACGTCCGCCGAAGCGCCCCCGATGGAGCCCCACCCGAGGCGTGATCGGCTACCGGACGTCTCCCGCGCCGGCAGCAGTGAGCGTTCCCCCCGATCGTCTGGGCATCCGGCGGCCGCACCGGATTTCCCGGCGATCTTCCGTGCGCGCGGGACGGCATCCGGCGACGGCTCCGGCCAACGCATCGGACCATCCGAGGGAACTCCCGGGCAGGCCGGCCTCACTCGATCGCAGCCCAGAGAGCGAGTTCCGGCAGCGCAAGCGCCCATCTCACCTTCGGCCCCGCCCTCGCATGAGCGGATCAAGCCACCGGGCGAACCTACCGGGTTGGCCGCGTGGGCCGCGCAGCGATCGCGCCCGGCTTTGATCCCCGTCGCGCACATGCCCGTGGGGGGGCCAGGGCTCTCCCGGCGCCAGCTGGCTCAGCACCTCTCGCGAGGTCCGTCGATGAAGGATGCGAGAGCAGACGTCCGCTCCTCGCCAATTGAAGGGGAAACGGATTCCCCGATCACCAGGGCGGCGGCCAGAGCATCGCTTACGCGGGAGGCGATGTCCCAATCACAGGAGCCGACTTCAGGGGTACCGGCCAGCGAGCCGCTTCTGGCCCGGCTGACCGAGCGCTGGTTCGCCACCCGGCCGAATGGGAACGCCTCTGATCCCTCGATCGGGCGCGAGGGAATGGGCTCCGCCCCCGGGGGACGGGAGGCAGAGGCGATCCATCCACTGTCACCATCGCCTCGATCGCTCCCGGTCCTTCTGCAGGAAGCGCTACAGTCCTCCCGGCCCGGCGGCCCCAGCATCCTGCAGTGGACAACGCCCATCATGGACGCCACCACTTCGATGGGAAACGGCGCCGTGCCGGTCGCCAACAACACCATCCATTTGACCGTACAGCCTCCCCCGTCACTCGAAGCGCTGGACCCCGACGAGCTGGCGGACCTGTTGGGCCGCATCCTGCGCCGAGAAGCGCGGCGGTATGGGATTCCGATGGTGTGATGCTGTTGCGTATCACGTGTTGCGTATTACGTATTGCGTGTTGCGTGTCACGTAACTACGCAATACGCAACACTCAACACGCAATATGTAAACACGCAGGACCTACTCGCACACAGAAACGAGAGTATGAATCCCCATGAATATTAAACCCATCCTCGACAGCTGGGAGATCCCTCGCATCGAGTCCATCCGCATCCGGGAGCGCCGGGTGTGGGCGGAGCATCCCATCCCGGGACGACGGGGGGGCGTGCTCCAGGACCTGGGCGCGCGGCCGGCCGCCATCGTCATCACGGGCAGCCTGGCCGGCGACGAGATGCGCGACGAGTTCCTGGAGACGGTGCGGGAGAAGTTCCAGGCCGGGGAGCCGGTAACCTTCACGGCCGACATCACCACGGCCACCCAGATCCAGTACGTGGTGATCGAGGATTTGCAGTTCGCGGAGGTGGCCGGGTCGCCGGACAGCTTCCGCTACACCATCGTCCTGCGGGAGAGCCCGCCACCGCCGCCGGACGGCGCGCCCGACCTGGATGCTGGCCTGCTGGATCAGGCGCAGGGCTTGATCGGCGATATCGGCGATCTCACCAACATCCTGGACGCGCTCGGCAGCATCCCCGACTTCGGCAATCCGGTCCCGCCGCTTCAATCATCTCTGGATCAGTTTGAGAACGTGGCCAGCGGGCTGTCCGAGGCGACGAGCACGCTGCGTAACCTCTTCGGCATCTCGGAATAGGCAAGGGAACATGGCAAGCGTCCTGGAAACGCTCACCGGCCTGGCCCTGGATCCCTCGGTTATCTCGGCCCTCCAGTCCGACATGACCGGGGTGGCCGGGCGCGTACCCTCCGTGCCCACCTCCGACCTCCAGCAGATCACCACGCTGGTGGGCCAGATCGCGCTACCGGATCAGCAATCACTGTTCGGCGACGGGGTCGCCCTGCTGGGGAACCTGGTCACCACGGGCCTGCGCTCCCCCGATGAACTCTGGTCACCGATCACCGACCCACTGGACGGGTTGGAGCAAGCATTGGCCACCGGGCTCCAGACGCCCATGACGGGAGCGTTCGACCAGATCCAGGGCATCCTGACGGCCATCCCGGACGATCCGACCGCCCTGCTGGGCTCCTTGGCCGGGCCGCTCCAGCAGGCCGCAAGCGCCCTGAGCGAAAGCCCAGACCTGCAACGGGCCATTGAATTCATCGGCAAGATCAACGACCTGCGCGCCCAACTGGATGCCGCGCCCGCGCAACTGGCCACCCTCTTCCGGGATCAGATCCAGGCTGCCATAGACGAGGCGCTGGCCCCGGTATCCCCGGTAACCAGAGAGTTCGATGGGTTCCTGACCTCGCTGGACGCACGCCTCCAGACGGCCATGCTGGTCAGCCGTTACGAGGCGATCCTGCTGAAGCTCGTCCCCTCCAGTGGCCCCTCGCTCGCCGACGCGATCGCCACGCTCGACTTCGCCTCGGAGGAGGCGGTGGCCGCGATCGACGGACAGCTGAGCGCAGCCCGCGTGCTCCTGGAGGACTTCGGCCGGGAGGCGGAGGAGCGTTTCGGGGAGGCCGCCACCCTGGTGCCCCTCTTCAACGTGGATGCATGGGGACAGCGGCTGGCCTCCGCTGCCACCCTCGCCGCATCCGGGCAGGTGAACGACCTCACCGACATCCTGAGCCGCTGGCAGGACGGCCTGGTACAGGCGAAAACTCTCGTCGCTGATCTCTCGCTGGACCACGCGCTCCAACCGCTGCGAGACCTGGTGACGCAGCTACAGTCGTTGCTGGACGGGTTCAACCTGGACCAGGTCAAGGCCGCGCTGCAGGCGGGGATCCGAACCATCTCCAACCTGGTCGAGACCGTGCGGCAGGCCCAGGTCGACATCCAGGCCGGGCTCCAGATCCTGGCCAACAACATTACCCAAGCCATCAATGCCATCGACCTCAGCCTGGTCACCGGGGCAGTGGACAACGCCCTCTCCGCAATCGATCCGGTGATCACCCAAATCGAGGGACTGATCGACACGGTGTCCACCCAGCTCCAGGGCGCGCTGACCAGCCTGCAAAGCGAACTGGATACGCTGCACACCAACCTGACCGATCCCAACGGGAGCTTCCGCCAGCCGATCGAGGATTTCCTGAACACCATACGGGACGCCATCCCCGACGACATCCCGGAAACCCTCGAGGAGGTGGGACAGACCATCGCCGACGCCGTGTCGGGCCTGGACGAGATCGCCTTCGATCCCGTGTTCGACGTGGTGGTCGCCGAGCTGGAGGACATGCGCCAGGAGTTGCAGCAGATCGACGTGGGCAGCCTGAACGAGCTTCTACGGGCCGCGTTGGCCGCCGCGCTGGCCGTCTTCCAGGCGTTCGATTTTCAAAGCGAGGTAAAGGAATTCCTGATCGAGAAGTTCGACAGCGCCATCGAGGAGGTAAGCGAGCCGATCATCCAGACCCTGCAGGAGCAGGTCGATGGGATCATGGATTTCCTGCGGAAGAACGACCCCGCCATGCTGTTCGAGACGCTGGGTATCACCGACGCCTACGACGAGATGGTAGCCCAGCTGGACAGCTTCCGCCCCTCCCAGGCGCTGAAAGACGTGCTCGACCCCATACGCCAGATCGCCGATCAGATGGAGGCGTTCACCCCCAGCCAGATGCTCCAACCCATCCTGGGGCCGCTGGAGGATCTCCATCAATTCGTGCAGGGCCTCTCGCTCGACCCCGTTTTCGCCCAGCTACAGCAGCTATTGGACCGTCTGGCGAGCCAGCTGGCGGAGCTGGACATCACCAAATTCATCAACCAGCTCGATGAGGTGATCGGCCGGGTGCGTCAAAAGCTGAACGAGCTGCTCACCGTGGACGGCCTGCTGGACTTCCTGCGCCCCATCCACACGGCCGTCATGGACGCGCTCAATACGCTCGATCCCTCCGTGCTGTTGCAACCGCTCACCGATATCCGCCAGACGCTTCTGAACGCGATCGACGCCGTGGATACCGGCGCCCTGACCGACGCCTTCAACCAGATCGGGAGCATGATCGACGGGCTGAAGCTGCCGAGCCTGCGCAGCGACCTGCAGGCGAAAGTCCAGGCGCTCACCGCCGGGCTGACCGCGTTGGATCTGCCCGGCAAGTTGACGCAGCTACGCGCGGCCCACCAGGCGATCCAGGCGGCGTTAGAGGCTCGCGGCGAGCAATCCGACCCGGAGGCCGAGCGCAGGCGCCAGATGCTGCTATACACCGTCCAGGCGCTGGATCCGCTGCCGATCCTGGCCGGCGCCATCGAGCGATTCCGGACGCTGGAGACCGCTTTAAACACGCTGGCGGGCTCGCTGGACACGCTCCTGAGCGACGGCGGACCACTCCGCCAGCCGCTGACGGCGCTATCCGATCGCCTGCGTGAGGTCGCCCTGGGCATCACCGAGGGCGCAGCCGACATCAAGCAGGCCCTGCGTGACGCCATCACGCAAGCCTACCAGGCGCTGGGGGTGGACACGATCCAGGCCATCTTCGAGCAGGTAAAGGCCACCTTCCAGTCGTTCAGCCCGGAGAACCTGGAGGCCACCCTCAACGAGTTGCTGGCGCCGGTGCGGGACTTCCTGGACAACCTCCCGGATCCCAGCGCCATCCTGAACGATGTGGGCTCGGCCTTCAACAACCTCAAAACCATCATTGACCCCGGATTGCGCGATCTTCTCAACCAGATGCGCATCAGCATCCAGCCGATCCTGGACGCCATCACGGCGAAGATCGGCGCGCTGGATCCCAGCGCCATCCTGGGCGAGTTAGATACCAAGTATACGGCCATCGTAGCATTGAAGGATCGGCTGTTGAACAAGTTACAGGCGCTGATCGACGGGCTGGATGCGCCCTACCAGCAGGTGGTGCAGCTGATCGACGATTTGAACCCGGGCACCGTGTTAGTAGAGCCCCTGTCCGCCACATATCAGGCCATCCTGGATAAGATCGAGGGCATCGATATCCGCGCCGTCTTCCAGCCGCTTCTGGACGCGCTGAAGGCACTGCGAGACGAGCTGGTGGCCGGGATCGACCGCACAGCCACCGCCTTTGAGTCGTTCCTTGCCGCCGCGCCGACGGGAGCAACCAGCGCGGCCGTCTCCGTGTGATGAACGTAAGGGAACCAGGCAGGAAGGGACCGTGCATAAGGCATTCGTCTACGTAGACAGTACCGATGAGGTCGGGCAAGCCGCCGTCGCCAGAGGAGTGACGGAGGTGCTGGCCGTATACGGCGTGCGCGTGCTGGTGCGCGCCACCGAGGAGCAGCTTCGGGCATTAGAGGAGGCCGGCTTTCAGGTAGAGCTGGCCGACGAGATGGATCGGCTCACGCTGCCCAGCGTCATCATCGACACCACGGCCGAGCCGACCCGGGCCGCTGCCCCTCCTCCACCCGGGTGGCGCACGCGCGCGGCCCCAGACGAGCCATCCTACTGGCTGGTACAATTCGTGGGACCGCCGTTACCCGAGTGGGTGGATGCGGTGCGGGACACGGGCGCCGAGATCATCGGCCCTATGCCGGAGAACGCCCTTCTGGTCCGCATGACTCAACCCCAGGCCGATGTCGTCGCGCAACTCGACCACGTCCAGTGGGTGGGATCATACGAGCCAGTGTACAAGATCCACCCGGAGCTGATCGGCGAAGAGGGCCCCCTGCCCGCGACCGAAGCGGGCCGATTGGCGGAGGTCGGCGGGGCGGAGACCCGGGCGACCACAGAACAAGTTGCCCTGACCATCACGCTCTTCGAATCAGAAGCGCTGTCCTCGGTGGTCATGGAGATTGAAGGCGCCGGCGGCACCGTCGAGAAAGCGGATATCGATACGATCATTTGCGAGCTGCCCCGGTCCGCCATCCCCGCCATCGCTGCGCTGCCCGCGGTAGCCCAGATCGAGCCTTACGTGCCGCCCACGCTGGCGATGGACCAGGCTCGCATCATCACGCTGGTACAAACGAATTTCGACACGCATGGGCTAGACGGCGAGGGGGAGACGGTTGGTGTGACCGATACAGGCCTGGATCGGGGGGCAGATAACGCCACCTTACACCAGGACTTCAAGAAACTGAATGGCGACAACGGCCGGGTAATTGGCCACGGGCTCGGCCGCCCAGGGCGCTGGGACGACCCTAACGGACACGGTACTCACGTGTCTGGGATCGTTCTGGGCAACGGTCGGGCTCGTGGCGTAAATCGGCCTCAAAGCGGCATCGCTTACAAAGCCAAGCTGGTCATCCAGTCCGCATATGTGAGCGCAGCCAGTGTGTTGGGCGGGCTTCCCGCCAACCTGAACACACTGTTTGAACCTGTCTACACCAACGACGGCGTGCGCGTCCACAACAACTCATGGGGCACCAGCGCTTCCTTTGGCCAATACCAGGCTCGTACGCGCCAGATCGACGAGTTCATCTGGCGCAATCCGGACATGGTGATCGTCTTCGCCGCCGGCAACGACGGCAATGATCGCTCCGACGCGAACGGCGTGGTGGATTTTACCAGCGTGATGCCCCAGGCTTCGGCCCGTAATCAGATCACGGTGGGGGGAAGCGAGAACAACAAACCCTCCATCTCCCTGACTTGGGGCGGAGGATGGCCTGCGGACTTTCCGGCAGCGCCCTTAAGCACCGATCGCGTGGCCAACAACCCGGAACACGTGATGGCCTTTTCCGGCCGGGGCCCCACCAGCGCCGCCAGCGGACGACGCATCAAGCCCGACGTGCTCGCTCCAGGCTCCAGCATCCTGGCCCCCTGGTCACGCCTTTCCCCAAGCAGCGAATCCTGGGGGCCACGTCCCAATGATGGCTCCCCGTATATTTATAAAGGTGGCACCAGCATGGCCGCGCCGCACGTAAGCGGCATGTGTGCCCTGATCCGACAATACCTGCGCATGGTGCACAACCTGTCCGATCCCCATAACGCCAACAAGCGCCGGCGTCGCCCCAGCGCGGCGCTGATCAAGGCGCTGCTGGTCCACGGCGCCCGCCGGGTCCAGGGGCTCAACGCCGCCAACGCGGGGCCGGTTCCCAGCAACCACCAGGGGTGGGGCCGGGTAGACCTGCGCCGGTCCCTCTTCTCTCACCCCATTGACGCCGTGGCAAGTCAGGATAACGGCTGGTTGCCGCGTCGCACCATCTTCATTGACGATCCAGACATCCGGCTGAACAGCCTGCCCGCCGCCGATCCCAACAACCGGAGCCGCCACGAAGTACGCGTGCGGGTGGCCAACAACTCCGTCCCGCTACGTGCCACGCTGGTGTGGACGGACTACCCCGGCCCCGCGGGGCATCCCGGCACCCTGGTCAACCAGCTCCAGCTCAGCATCATCCGACATAACGCGGACGGCACCACGACGGCCTTCCAGGTCACCGCGCCGGCCGGACTCCTCCCCGCCGGCCTTAACCTGCTCAACAACAACGTGCAGCAGATCGACATATCCG
>JAJRVX010000016.1:0-2877 GCA_024277095.1 Chloroflexota bacterium | reverse complement strand
GCCGCCACCACCCACCGTTGAGCCCCCTTCTCCCGGGCTCGGGAGAAGGGGGGTTGGGGGATGAGGGCCGTTTTCCCTCGGTTGACGATCAGAGGAATAACTTGCCTCGGGCGACACGCGGGGTGCTCCTACCCCCCCGATTCCCATCACTGACTTTGAAAAAGCCCTGAATCACCGCGAGCCGCTCATTGACACTCTACCATAAGTATGTTAGGATAAAAACGCAACATTTCCATCCTACATCGTTCCCCGACCTTCAATCTGCTATTACCCCCATCGACACCGTCGGTTCCGTGTCCCCCAATAGCCACACAGGTGGCTTGTCAGAGTCAGAAAGGAGAGGTGAAATGAGCGTTCTGGCTTCTCGGTCCCTGAGTCGACGACGATTCCTCTCTCTAGCGGGCAGCGCGGCCGCCGGTGCCCTCATCGCAGCATGTGCTCCCCCCGCCCCAGCGCCAGCGCCGGAGGGCGCCACACCTCCGCCAGCGGAGAAGGAAAAGATCAAGCTCACCGCATGGTTCACCGACCGCCGCACCATCAATGAGATGACCAAGGAAGTGATGAAGAGCGAGTTCCAGGCGCGGAACCCCAACATCGAGGTCGATATCCAATTCATCCCGGAGCCTGACATCCCCGCCAAGATGGCGACCGCCTACCAGGCCGGCCAGGCGCCCGACCTGAGCTCGCTCGACGAGACCCATCTGCCCGGCCTGTGGTCCAACCACTTCGTGAAGCCGATTCCCGAAGGGATCATCGACGTACGGGCCGAGATGGGCGCCCGGGTGGCGGACGTCTACAAGATCCCGCTGGGGGATCCCGACGCCAAGTACTACGCGCTCCCCAACGGCAACATGACCAGCGCCGTCCACTACAACGAGGAGCTGCTGGACCAGTACGGCTACACATGGGAGGACATCCCCACCAAGTGGGAGGACTTCATCAAGTGGGCCCAGGAGCTGACCATCTGGGACGGGGATGAGGTCAAGCAATGGGGCTTCACCTTCGCCGGCAGCGGCAGCGCGCTGGCGGACGCCGTCTGCTTCCAGCTGGGCGGCTGGACCTACAAGAACCACAAGGAGGTCCTGATCGACTCCCCAGAGATGAAGGAGGCGTACCAGTTCGTCCTGGACCTGTTCGACAAGTACAAGCTGGACAGCCGCTTCTCACCCCTGACGCCGCGCGATCGCCTGGGCCAGGGACAGGCTGTCACCGCCTATGAGTGGACCTGGGTCCAGGGCTTCCTCACCAATCAGTATCCGGACCTGAAGTGGGGAACGGTGGTGAACCCCACCTTCACGGGCGAGCCCCCCTACGGGCGGGCCTCCGACGATCTGGGCTTCGCTGTGACCACACAGACGGAGGACCCGGACCGGCTGAATGCGATCTGGACGCTGTGGCGCTACCTGGTCGGGCCGGACTACCAGCGACGTTACGTAAAGTTCCGGGGCACCCATCCCTCTCTGCTGGAGCTCTGGGACGAGCCGGACTTCACTCCGGAGAACCCCCGCTGGCGCGCCATCGCGATCACCACGCAGCCCGGCAACTATCGGGCGCCCGGCATCTGGCCCATCGAGATCGTCCCGCTCTGGGGCAACGCCTGGACGCTGATCCGGGACGAGGGCGTGCCCATCGACGAGGCCGTCGCCCAGGTGAAGCCGCAGATGCAAAAGATCCTCGAGGCGAACGACTACAGCAGCTTCCTGCTGGGCAAGGACGGCTGGGAGGCCAACCCGATCTGGATGACGGAACGATAGACCATATCACAGCTCACAGCCCCGGCTTCGCCATGAAGCCGGGGCTCTCCTGCTCGGGGGTCGGAGATGAACCAACGCTGGCTGCCCAAAGACTGGATCGCCACCCTGGTGCTCCTGGTGACCGCGGCTTTCTTCATCCTCGTCCTGTGGCAGTCCATCGCCCAGACGTTCGCGTGGAGTCTGTATAAGAAGCAATACTTCCAGATGGAGTGGGTGGGCCTCAAGAACTACAAAGCCCTGTTCACGGATGACCCGGTCTTCCTCAAGTCGCTCCAGGTATCCTTCCACTACACGCTCATGGTCGTGCCCAGTGTGATGATCCTCGGGCTGATCCTGGCCGTCCTGGTTAACAGCATCACCAACCTGACGCTGCGCGGCTTCTTCACCGCCGCGTACTTCATCGCATACGTGGTGCCGCTGGTGGCCGTGGCGGTAGTCTGGCGCTACATGTTCGAGCCCTCCAGGATCGGGCTGTTCAACGCAGCCCTCGATCTGATCGGGCTGGGGCCGGTGCGCTGGCTGCGCAGCACCAAGACGGCGCTGCCCTCCCTGGCGATCGTGGGCGTGTGGAAGAACATCGGCTACGCCATGGTGATCTACCTGGCTGGCCTGCAGGCGATCCCTCATGTCTACTATGAGGCCGCCATGATCGACGGCGCCTCCCGCTGGCGCCGCTTCCTGAACATCACGCTCCCCCTGCTGATGCCGACGATCCTGTTCGTGCTCATCATCAACACCATCGGCACCCTGATGATGTTCACCGAAACCTATGTCATGACCGGCGGTCAGGGAGCCGTGTCTGAGCCGCGCGGCGGTCCCAATTACGCCACCCACACCGTGGTCTACAACATTTACGAGACGGCCTTCAGCTACGGCAAGGAGGGGTACGCCAGCGCGATGTCCGTCATCTTCTTCGTCATCATCGTGCTCATCACGCTTCTGCAGTTCCGCTTCGTGCCATCCAGCCTGGAGGAATAATCCCTAATGCCCGCGACGGAACATCCTCTCACAGCGAAGGCCGCACGATCGCACATCTCTATCCGGCTGGGACAGGCGGTGGAGCGTACGATCCTCTACGTGGGGCTTCTGCTCTTCTCGCTGATCTTCTTCTTCCCCTTCTATT
>JAJRVX010000272.1:0-9258 GCA_024277095.1 Chloroflexota bacterium | reverse complement strand
CCCGGCCCACCCCCTCGCCGGCGGCCACCGCCCCTGTCACGCGCACGCCGACGGCCACACCGACCATCACCCGGACGCCCACCCCCAGGCCGGCCGTGACCGTGATCGCCGTCACCGAACAGCCACCCTCCTCCGCCAGCTCGGACGAGGGAACCGCCTTCTGGGACAGCATCATGGGATGGTTCCTCCGGAGGGGGCTTCCCCTCATCGGCGTATTCGCCGGTTTGCTCATCTTCTCCCTCATCCTCGTCCTCGTCTGGCTGGCCTATGGATCCAAGAGCGACGAGCCTCACATCTAGCGGACGAGCCCGGCTCCACGATGGCGCCATTGCTTCCCCGGGATCATGCCCGCCACCCTCCCCAGAGGGCATCGGATTGAGGGACGGATGAACGTCGCCCGGGCGTCCTCTATCCGCCGACCACCCGTGCGGCAGATAGGTTTGACGCTCGCGGGCAGGTACGTGATAATGAGGCCATGAGCATCCTACCTCGGGGATCCATCAGCCGCCTATGGAAGCCAGCCATCCTTCTGTTATTCATCGTCGGGGGCAGCCTGCTGGTCCTGTTCATAAGTCGCGATGGCAGCCAGGCGGACGTCCCGCCTTCGGCCTCCTCGACAGCGCTCGCCCACGCGCCCCAGCCCACCTTCACGCCCACTCCCTCGTCGACGCCGTCCCCCACTCCCACGCCCACCCCGACCGCGACGCCGAGTCCCACCGCCACGCCGATCCCCTCACAGCGCTTTGAGGAGGCGGTCCAGCTCCAGGCCGAGGGCCGATTCGACCGCGCCCGACGCCTGTTCGCCGAGGTCGTGGCGGAGGCCGGTGGCACTCCTCTGGAACACGAGGCGCGCTTCCGCCTGGGCCAATGCTACCTGGCCGACGGACATTACGGGGAGGCGACCGCCGCCATGCTCCAGGTCCTGGAGCTCGATCCGGATGCCGCCCGCCGACGACGGGCCCGATTCCTGCTGGCGGAGGCGCTGAGAGGGCAAGGGGACTGGAACGGGGCGATCGAGGCGTATCAGGCCTACCTGGATGCGGGTGGGCTGGCCCGCGCTGAGGCATGGGAGCGGATTGGGGATGCGTACCGGCAGATGGAGGAGTGGGAGCAGGCCGGGGATGCCTACGGCCGGGCCATCGAGGCCGCGCCGGACATCCCCACGGCGCTGCGCCTGCGGGAGATCCTGGCCCAGATGGCACTGGACCGAGACGACCCCGAAGCGGCCATCGCCCAATACGAGGCCATCCTGGACATCGCGCGCAATCCCGGCTATCGGGCTGAGATCCTCTACCGGGCGGGGGAGGCGCTGCGGATGTCCGGGCGAACCCGGGAAGCCATCCAACGCTATCAGGCGGCAGCCGATACGGCGCCCACCAGCCCCTACGCACACCGTGCCATCGTGGCCCTCCTCGACCTGGGAGCGCCCGTGGATGAATATCAGCGGGGCATCATCAACTACTACAACGGCGTCTACGCGCTGGCAGTGGCCGCCCTGGATCGCTACGTGGCAGCGAACCCCGACGCCCACAAGGGCCAGGCGTACGACTTCATGGCGCGAGCCTACCACGCGATGGGCCAATACGAGGAGGCGATCGCCGTCTGGGAACGCGTGATCGAGGAGTTTCCTCAATGCCCCTGCTGGGGACAGGCATGGCTGCGCCGGGCGGCCGCCCAGGCCGCCATGGGCGACGACGACGACGCCCGCTCCGGTCTGCTCACCTTCGCGGACGACTACCCTCAACACCCGCTGGCCGCCGAGGCGCTTCGGCAGGCGGCCCGGCTGCTGGAGACGGCAGGGGATTGCCGGGCAGCGGCCGTTGCCTACCGCGACGTTCAGGCCCGCTATCCCACCTCCGCGGAAGGGAAGAAGGCGCTCTTCGCGGCCGGGATGTGCATGTACCGCCTGGAACGCTGGACGGAGGCGGCCGACGATTGGCGCCTTCTACTGGACGCTTACCCCTCAGACACGGATGAGCTGATCGCCAAGACGCGATTGTGGCTGGGGAAGGCTCTGCTGGCGGCAGGCCAGCCGGCTCAGGCGATGGAAGCCTGGCAGCCTCTGATCGCGCAACCCGAGACATACTACGGCCAGCGCGCACGGGCGCTGGCGCGTGAGGCCGGGCTCCCCCTGAACGCGCCCCCGCCGACGGCGCCGCCACCCGGCCCCTCCGACCAGGAGATGGCCGAGGAGTGGCTACGGAGCTGGCTCTCGGATTCGCCGCCGGGCCCCCTCTCGCTGTTGCCTCCCGAGCTCGCCCGGGATCCGTCGCTTCTGCGCGGCCAGGAGCTGCTCGCCCTGGGATTGGAGGACCTGGCGATCGAGGAACTGAATCGCCTTCGCCAACGTTACCAACACGACCCGCTGGCCCTGTATCGGCTGGCCCTGCGCTTTCGTGACATGGGCGTGTATCGCCTCTCCATCGCCTGTGCCGAGCGGCTCATCGCCCTCTCGCCGGGTCCATTAGAGAGCGCGCCGCCCTTCATCCAGCGGTTGGCCTATCCCGTCTACTTCGCCGATCTCGTCGAGGCAGAGGCGGCGGAGCAGGCGCTTGACCCGCTGTTGGTCTACGCCGTCATCCGGCAGGAGAGCCTCTTCGAGGTGAGCGCGACCTCCCTGTCGGCCGCGCACGGGCTCATGCAGGTCATCCCCGCCACCGGGGAGTGGATCGCCACCCGGCTGGGCTGGCGCGATTACCGTCGGGAGCTTCTGTACCGCCCCTACGTCTCCGTGAAGTTCGGGACGTACTATCTGCGAGCGGCGCTACAGATGCTGGACGGGGACGTGATCGCCGCGCTGGCGGGGTACAACGCCGGGCCCGGCAACGCGCTCCGCTGGCTGGAGCGGGCGGGCGGCGACGATGACCGATTCTTCGAGGAGATCACCCTCAGCGAGCCGAGAGTATATGTACAGCGCATCTTCTCCTTCTACGCCACATACCGAAGGCTCTACGGCGCGACCACGGCGGCCGACAGGGAGGCCCTCTGGCATCCGGCTGTCCCGCCAGCGGATCAGGTCCGGGCATCGGACTCCCCACCCGAACAGGCCCACATCCCCGAGGGCTGATCCGTCCGGACCCCACATCCCGGCCCTCGCTCCCTCACCCTGACCTTATGCTATAATCTGGATGCCAAGACATCCCATCCCATCAAGGAGATGAAGTGGATCGATGATGTTACCCTTCGTGGAACGACTGGCCCGTGGCCCCATCCTCTGCGACGGAGCGATGGGGACCCTGTTATACGAGCGCGGCGTGCCTTTCACCCGATGCTTTGATGAGCTGAATATCTCCCAACCGGACCTGATCCTCGGCATTCACCGTGACTACATCGCGGCCGGGGCCGAGATCATCGAGACGAACACCTTCGGCGCCAATCGGGTCAAGCTGTCCGGATACCGGCTGGCCGACCGCGTGCGAGAGATCAACCAGGCTGGCGCCGCGCTAGCCCGACGCGCCCGAGAGGAATCCGGTCGCGGGGTCTACATCGCGGGCTCCGTGGGGCCGCTCGGACAGCATCTGACCCCGCTGGGGAAGATCTCACCCGACGAGGCGTACGAGATCTTCCGTGAGCAGATCGGCGCGCTGGCCGACGCGGGCGTGGATCTCATCATCCTGGAGACGTTCGGAGCCCTGGACGAGCTGACGGAGGCGGTGAGAGCAGCCCGCGCCGTCTGCGACCTGCCCGTCATCGCCTCCGTCACCTTCGCCTCCGACGGACGCACCCCCGTCGGCCACACCCCGGTGGAGGTGGTCACCACATTGCAGACGCTGGGAGTGGACGCCATCGGCGTCAACTGCAGCACCGGGACTTCCGGCGTGTACGCGGTGGTCGAACGGATCATGCACGTGGCAGGCGACACGCCCCTGCTGGTGCAGCCGAACGCGGGATGGCCGGAGCACCACCAGGAGCGCCTCCTGTATCCCGCCTCGCCCGCCTACTTCGCCGACTACGCCCGCCGCTTCCTCCAACAGGGCGTGTCCATCGTCGGCGGATGCTGCGGCACAACGCCCGACCACATCCGGGCCATGCGACGGTCCGTGGACGCCGTCCTCGCCGGCGTCGCCCCCAGCGAGCCGGAGGACTGGTCGATCCCGGTCCTGACGGATGTGGAGCCCCCCGCCCCGCCGGTGACCCTCGGCCCAACCCGGCTGGCCGAGAAGCTCCAGCGCGGGGATTTCGTCGTCTCCGTGGAGGTGGATCCACCCAAGAGCTTTAATCCGGAGCGCGTGCTGGCCGGGGCGCGGCTCCTGCAGGAGGCCGGAGCGGATGTCATCAACGTGGCGGACAATCCCATGGCGCGCATGCGGATGAGCCCCTGGGCCGTCGCGCATCTCATCCAGACGCAGGTCGGCATGGAGGCCGTGTTGCACTTCCCCACCCGGGGGCGCAATCTGCTGCGGGTCCAGGGCGACCTCCTGGCAGCCCACGCGCTGGGCGTCCGCAACGTGTTCGTCGTCATGGGCGATCCCCCCAGCATCGGGGACTATCCCCAGGCCACGGACTCGTACGACGTGGTGCCCTCCGGGCTGGTCAAGCTCATCAAGCAGGCCTTCAACCAGGGCGTGGATCAGGCCGGCGAGCCCATCGGCCAGCCGACGGCCTTCTTCGTGGGCGTGGCACTGAACATGGACGCCCCTAACCCGGAGAGGGAGGCCAAGGTGTTGCGACGCAAAGTGCGGGCCGGGGCGGACTTCGCGCTGACGCAGCCCATCTACGACGTCGCGGTGCTACACCGCTTCATCGAGCGGTTCGGCCCTCCGCCGATCCCCATCCTGGCGGGCATCCTGCCGCTACGCAGCATCCGCCACGCGGAGTTCCTGCATAATGAGGTGCCCGGCATCCACATCCCCGATCCTATCCTGGACCGCATGCGCCACGCGGAGGATCCGGCCGCCGAGGGGATCCGCATCGCGCAGGAGATGGTATTGGCCGTGCGAGATCTGGTGCAGGGGATCTACCTGATGCCGCCGTTTGGTCGCTTCCACATCGCTGCCGAGGTGATCTCCGTACTGGGACGGTGACATGCCGTAGAGCAAAGCAGATCGTTTCAACCCGGTCCCGACAGGGGCATTCGATCGTGCCCCCAGGCTCGGCAGTGCCCGCCGAGGAAAGGAGGCGATGATGGCCGTTGTGACGATCTCTCGGGAGTTGGGTTCGGAAGGAACGCGTATCGCGGAGGAGGTCGCCCAGGAGCTGGGAGCGGTGTGCGTGGATAAGGAGGTGCTGGCGGAGATGGCGCGCCAGGCCGGGCTGCCGGTGGAGGTGATCGTCGAGGCCGAGGAGAGGCTCTTGTCCCGGCCCTCCCTGGTCAGCCAGGACATGAGGGCCCTGTTCTCCAAGGGGCAGGGCACCCGGGCCGGACCGTTGACCGAGGCCGCCTACGTGGAGCAGATGGCGGAGGCGATCCGGGCCCTGGCCCAGCGGGACCACATCGTGTTCATCGGGAGGGGAGCCCAGATCATCCTCCAGGACCATCCCCACGCCCTGCACGTGCATCTATACGCCTCGCCGGAGGTGCGAGCTCGGCGGATCCAGCAACGGCGCAACCTGGCCACCCTGGACGCCGCGCTGCACATCATCCGGCGCGCCGATGAGCAGCGTCGAAGCTGGTTCCGCCGGTTCTTCTCGGGCGCCGACTGGAAGAGCCCACGCTACTACCACCTGATGATCGATACCGGCCGGGTACCCGCAGGGCTTGCGGCCGCCATCATCGTGCAGGCGGCACGAACCCCGCCGCCGAAATGATCTCTATGCGAGGAAACCAAAGACGGAAGACGGGGGCCAGCGCCCCGTCTTCCGTCTCTCGTCCCCTGCGATCGCGCCCTTGCTATGCGGTGATCGCCTCGCCGCCATCCACACGAATGACCGTGCCCGTGATCCAGGACACGGAGGGATCGGATAGCGCTCGAATGGTGTTGGCGATATCCTGCGGCGTCGTCATGCGCCCCATGGGATTCCGCCGGGTGGCCTCCTGGATCATCTCCTCGTGGCCGGGGATCTTCCGCAACGCCGGGGTGTCCGTCACGCCCGCCTCGATGCAGTTCACCATGACGCCATACGGCCCCAGCTCCAGCGCGAGCTGGCGGGTATAGGCCTCCAACGCCGCCTTGGCCGCTGAGACGGCCCCGTACGTCTTGAAGGCCCGGTAGGATCCGGCGCTCGTCATGGAGAAGATGCGGCTGCCCCGGGCGAGCATATCTCGCCAGAACAGCTCCTGCACCCAATACACCAGGCTGCTCGCCATCACGTTCAGCGTCATCTCGATCTGCTTTTGCGTGATGGCCTCCTTGGGCGAGGGCGCGATGAAGGGCAGCAAGCTGCCGAAGGCCAACGAGTGCATGAGCAAATAAATCGGCTGAGGCGGATCCGATTCCTTGAGCACCTCCTGCATCCGGTCCAGCGCCTGCGCCCGCGCCTTGGGATCGGCCGCGTTCTGATTGAAGAACACCGCCCGCCGTCCCATCCCCTCGATCTCGTCGATCACGCGCTGTGCATTCGGCAGGGTGGCCCGTCGATCCAGGTGGACGCCGAAGATGTTCATCCCCGCCCGGGCCAGCTCAAGAGCCGTCGCCGCTCCGAAGCCGCTGGATGCCCCCAGGATCAATGCCCACTTTCCCTCTAGTCCGTGTCCCATCGTCTGCTACTCCTCCCTGCGATCTGTGAATGGCGCAATCGGCCAGAGCGACCGATCTTTCGTTACGCTGTAACCCCAAAAACGCCCAGAAGGCGCGGTCAGTTATGTATGAACCCCCTCCCCACCCCGCCCGCCATGGAGGCGAGGTGATGAGATCCGCACGGGGATCACCACGCGATGATTGTATCACACTCCACCCTCCCAGGCACATTTTCCACATTCCCTCGCCATTCCCACACATTCCCACATATTCCCACACCAGGATGTGGGAATCCCCGGACTTTGGCTCTTTTCCGAAAACCCTACCGTCCTGGGGAGGGGACCGGGAACGAATGATCGCGGCGACGCAAGGCACGACTTTCCATCGGTCTACGTCCAGGGGCACAACCCCACGTCGGGCGACACGTCGCCCGTCCCCACACCATGGCAGCCAGGAAAGCCATGTCCATCCGCTCCGAGCATGAGCCAGGACAAATCCCACAGATTCCCACATCGGGATGTGGGAATCCGTGGGAAATCGAGCCCCCCATTTGCGTCTCTCGGGCTTCATGTCTTAGTGAAAATTTACCAGCAAGGTGTCTAAGAGGTCTCCCTCAAACACCAACTCCACAGGGGGTGGTGTGGAAGGGAAAGCCTCGCCCGCCCCCCCAAAAATTGGACCATAAATCTATTTTTAAATTTGTAAATCTTTGACGCCTGGGCCGGGTTGCGGTACAATGCTCCCGATGGAACCGTCCGGCATATTCTGCCGACATGCCCCAAGAGGGCACAAGTGGGGAAACAGCGCGGGAAGCGCGCCAGAAGCGGAGACGACGGGCTCGCACGGCGATGAGACAAATGAACGAAATCGAGGGACAATCAGGAGACAGGAATCCATGAGCGAAAACGGAACACCGAACCAGTTTCCATATCCAGGTCTGCCGATCACGACCGACGGCTCCGGTGCCGTCGTCTGGGTAGAGACGCACATCACGCAGGGGGCGTGTGCCTACCCCATCACCTCGTCCACGGCCATGGGCGGAGGATACGCCGCCGCGGTGGCCAATGGGAAGAAGAACCTCTGGGACGAGCATATGGTCTTCATCGAGCCGGAGTCCGAGCACAGCTCCGCGACGGCCTGCGAGGGGTTCGCCCTGGCAGGCGGCCGCGTAACCAACTTCACCTCCGGACAGGGGCTCGTGCTCATGAAGGAGGTGCTCTACACCATCGCCGGCAAGCGGCTCCCCTGCGTCTTTCACATCGGCGCTCGGGCGCTGACATCACAATCGCTGAACGTCCACGCGGGGCACGATGACGTGATGGCCGTATCCGACGTGGGCTGGGGCATCGTGTTCGCCCGGACCCCCCAGGAGGCGGGAGACCTGGCCCTGATCGCCCGGCGGGCGGCCGAGGACAGCCAGACCCCCTTCCTGAACGTGCAGGACGGGTTCCTCACCACCCACACGGTGGAGAACGTGCTCCTGCCGGAGCCTGAGCTGATGAAGCAGTTCGTGGGCCGCCCGGAGGACAAGCTGATCAACCTCATGGACCCGGGCTTCCCCATTCAGAGCGGCGTGGTGCAGAACCAGGATTCCTACATGAAGGGGAAGATCGCCCAACGGGCCTGGTACGATAGGGTGGAGGCCGTATTGCAGGAGGCCATGGACGAGTTCTACCGGCTGACCGGCCGCCGCTACGGGCTGATCGACGCCTATCGCATGGAGGACGCCGAGTATGCGATCGTCGGCATGGGCAGCATGATGGAGACGGCGCGAGCCACGGTGGACTACCTGCGAGACGAGCGCGGCATTCGCGTCGGCATCGTCCACGTCACCGCCTTCCGGCCGTTCCCCGGCCCTCAGCTGGTGGAGGCGCTCCGCAACGTGCGCGCCTTCAGCGTCATCGAGCGCCTGGACAACCCCATGGCGCAATCCAACCCGCTGACCATGGAGATCAAGGCGGCCTTCGCCGACGCGCTCACCGGCGCCGATCGCTACCCCGAGGTCACCCGCATCCCCACGATCTACTCCGGATCGGCGGGGCTGGGCAGCCGTGACATCCGGCCGGGCGACTTCATCGCCACCGTCACTCACATGATCGAGAACGGCCGCCGCTATTTCGTCCTGGGCATCAAGCACGAGCTGGCTCTGGACAACTCCTTCGACCCGGACATCCGCCCCAAGGGCGCCTTCTCCATGCGCGGGCACTCGGTGGGCGGCTACGGCTCGGTCACGACCAACAAGGTCATCGCCGACATCGCCGGTGAGGTCTTCGGGCTTCGAGTGCAGGCCTACCCCAAGTACGGATCGGAGAAGAAGGGGCTTCCCACCACCTACTACCTGACGATCTCCGAGGAGCCTATCCGCACGCATTGCGAACTGAAGTACGTGGACTTCGTCCCGTTGAACGATGTGAGCGCGTTCTACACGGGCAACCCGCTGGCGGGCCTGCAGGAGGGCGGTATGGTCTTCATCCAGACGGCCAAGACGGATCCGGCCGAGGTCTGGGCCGACGTGCCCGAGTACGCCAGGCGCATCATCCGGGAGCGGAGGATCCGGGTGCTGGCCCTGGACGCGGCGAAGATCGCCGAGGAGGTGGCCTCCCAGCCCGACCTCCGAGTCCGCATGCAGGGCATCGTCCTG
>JAJRVX010000271.1:0-11869 GCA_024277095.1 Chloroflexota bacterium | reverse complement strand
GGTTTCCGTGGGTTCGGGCGTCTCCGTGGGCTCGGGCGTCTCGGTTGGCTCCGGTGTGGGCGTTGGCGGCGCGGTGGGTTTGGGCGTATGGGTCGGCTTGGGCGTGGGCGTCGGCGCCATGGTGGGCTTGGGCGTGTTCGTGGGCTTCGGTGTGGGCGTCGGCATCATCGTGGGTTTGGGCGTGTGGGTTGGCTTGGGTATGGGCGTCAGTGCGGCCGTCGGCGATGGTTTGCGCGTCGGTGTGGCCGTGGGGGCCATCATCGTGGGCGTGGCCGTCGGCCCGTGCCCGCGCGTTGGCGTGACCACGGGGACCTGGGTCGGCGTGGGCATAGGCACCTGGGTCGGCGTGGCCGTCGGCCAGGGTTGCGGCGTGGGTGTGGGCTGTGGCGTGCCCGGCTTCTTCATCGGCGTCTCTGTGATCGGTCGCGGGGTCGGTGTGGGCATCGCCTGGGTTGGCACAGGGGTGGGCGATGGCATCTCCAGCTCGTGGGTCGGTGTGGGAGCCGGGGTTGGCGCCTCCTTCTTGCTCGTGGGCGTTGGCGTGGGATTCGTCGGCTTCGGCGTAGGGGTGATCTTCGGGCGACGGTTCCCCCGATCAGACGCTGGCGTGGGGGATGGCGCGACCGTCCCTGGCTCGGCCGGAGTCGGCGAGATCTGCGGCGTAGGCGTGATCGCGAGGATGGGCGTCGGCGATCGCGTGGGCGTGGCCGTCGCCGTCGGAAGGTTCATCGTTCCCGTGATCCCTCGGGTGGACGTCGCGCCCGGCGTCTCCGCCGTGGTCGCTGTTGGCGTCGGAGAGGGGGTCATGGTCGGCGTGGGTGTGGGGGATACCGGTGTGGGCCATGGTTCGCCGGCGAGGAGCGCGGGCAGGCGATCCGGCTGATCCAGGGCGATCTGGGCCCAGGCGATGTGCTGGTTCAGGGTGTTCAGGGTCTCCTGCACGCTGGCGCGGTCCGATCCGGCGGCCATCGCTTGCGCCGCGACTGTTAGCCGCGCTACGTCCTCCTGCATGACGGCCAGGTATTGCTTCAAGAGCTCGCCGCGATCGGCCGGGTCCACCTGGGCGATCTCGGTGAGCGCCTCTCGGGAGGCCTGCACGGCGGCCGTCATGACGGTGGGGTCCACCGGCTCCTGGCGTTCCAGCAGTGCGATCGCCTCCGTCAGACGGTTGTGCGCCCGTCGGACGTCCCAGGCCACGGTGGCGGAGGGGGTGTTCACCAGTCGCGAGATGATCTGCTCCCCGGTCTGCTTGAGCGGATAGAGCGGGCTCCCCGGCAGGCTCCTGGCGGTGGCCCATGTGATTCCGAACACCAGGATCACAAGCGCCGCGGCCGCGCTCATGCTGCGGGCCGCCGCGCGAAGCCAACGGTGCCAGCCGAAACGGCGGGCCCGCTGGGCGGGTATCTCCTTCAACAGTCGTTCTCGCCCCCGAGCGAAGGCCTCGGAATCCATGCGCGGCCAGGAGTGCGCGGTCAGCCGATATGCGACGCTCAGCAGAGGCCTCAATTGGTCGGCCAGCTCGGGGTAGCGCGCCAGGCATTCCTCGACGCTTTCGCCGCGTCCGAGGCGCTCTAAGCAATCATCAAGCGCGCTTTGCAGCTTCTCGTTCATGAACTCTCCGCAGACAGGATCCGTTGCAGGGTGGCCAGGGCCCTGTGTTGCAATGACTTCACCGCACCCTCTGTCTTTCCCAGGACGGCCGCCGTCTCCCGGTTGCTCATCCCCTCGCCGAACTTACATAGGATCACCAGGCGTTGATCCTCCGTCAATTGTGCCAGAGCACGAGAGATCATATCCTGCCGATCCACGGCCGCGGCGATATCCTCCGACGTGTTCGAAAGGAAACGGTGAGGGGGCTGGATATCAAGGGGGACGGTCTCATGCCGAGACCGACTACGGAAATGATCCGTAACCAGGTTCGCGGCTATCCGGTAAATCCACCCGGAAAACGTCGCCACCGGATGCTGAGGGTCTGGCTGGAACCGCTCAATGCGACGCAGCACGCGAAGAAAAACCTCAGCCGTCAGATCCTCCGCCGTGGATGTGTCTCCTACTCGTGCCAGGATATAGCGATATAATTTGTCCGCGTACATGTTATAGAGGCGCTCAAAGGCCGCCTCATCTAATTTTCGAGCGCGCTGGATCAGATCCAGCATCTCAGCATCGGTGCAGACGTCTCGCATTGCGGCTCTCTGTAGGACAAACGCTCTTGTCCGGTCTAAGGATACGATGAAAGCGATGGGGGCCGGCAGAAGGCCACTCTATCGGATACTGGCATTATACCGCACCCGCGTTTTGCTTCCCCCTATCGCCAATGATATCATGTGGGCGCGAGTTGGGCGATAGCCCTTCGGCCATCCCACGCCGTTCCCCATGGCCAGGAGCGTCAGGATGTCGATCTCACAGGCCGTTGAGGCCCTCCGGTTGGACCCTCGCTTCATGCGCCATGTGGTCGCGTGGCGCCGCCTTCCCAGGCGGCCGGGCGTTTACGTCCCGCTCCCGGCCTCCCTGGATCGCCGATTGCGAGCGGCCCTGGAGGCCCGGGGCATCGATCGGCTCTACGTTCACCAGGCGGCGGCGTTTTCGGCCGTGGAGCGGGGGCAACATGTGGCGATCGTCACCCCCACGGCATCGGGCAAGACCCTCTGCTACAATCTCCCCGTCCTCTCTCGTCTGCTCCAGGACCCCGAGTCGTGTGCCCTTTACCTGTTCCCGACCAAAGCGCTGGCTCACGACCAGCTGGCCGAGCTGACGGCCTTCCTGGAGGAGTTGGGGTTGCCTCCGGACTGGGCCAACACGTATGACGGGGATACCCCGCGCGCCGGGCGTGCCCCCATACGGCGCACAGCCCGGCTGGTGTTGAGCAATCCGGACATGCTTCATGTGGGTATCCTCCCCTATCATACCCGCTGGGATCGCTTCTTCGCCCGGCTGCGCTACGTGATCCTCGACGAGTTGCACACGTATCGTGGCGTGTTCGGCTCCCATATGGCGAACGTGCTCCGCCGTCTGCGACGCATCTGTCGCTTCTACGGCAGCGATCCCCAGTTCATCTGTGCCTCCGCCACCATCGCCAACCCCGCGGAGCTGGCCTCCCGTTTGATCGGCGCCCCCGTCGCCCTGATCGATCGGGACGGATCGCCCTCCGGCGAGAAGCACTTCATCCTCTACAACCCGCCCCTCGTGAACGCCGAGCTGGGCATACGGCGTAGTCCGGTGCTGGAGGCCCAGCGCATCGCCGGCCGCCTGCTGGAGCACGAGGTCCAGGTCATCGTCTTCGCCCGGGCGCGGCTGACCACGGAGGTCCTGTTGACATATCTGCGTGACGCGGCGGGCCGTCAGGGGCTGCGCCCTCAGGCGGTGCGCGGCTATCGGGGCGGATACCTCCCCTCGCAGCGGCGTGAGATCGAGCGCGAGCTCCGGGAGGGGGTGGTGCGGGCCGTGGTGGCCACCAACGCTCTGGAGTTGGGGATCGACATCGGTCACCTCGGCGCGGCGGTGCTCACCGGCTATCCGGGCACCATCGCCTCGACCTGGCAGCAGGCCGGCCGCGCCGGTCGCCAGGGGGACCTCTCCCTCGCCGTCCTGGTCGCCGGAGGGGGCGTGCTGGATCAGTACATCGCCGCTCACCCGGAGTTCCTGTTCGAACGGGACCCGGAACAGGCGTTGATCAACCCGGACAACCTGATCATCCTCACCAATCATATCCGCTGCGCGGCCTTCGAGCTGCCCTTCCGACGGGGTGAGCCGTTCGGCGATATCGAGGACGTGACCCCTATTCTGGAATACCTGGCCGAGGAGGGGGACCTCTATCCGGGCCCGGAGTCGTGGCACTGGATCAGCCAGGCCTATCCCGCCGAGTCTGTCTCGTTGCGCACCGCGTCGCCGGATCGATTCGTCATCCTGGCGCGGCGGGATGGCGAGTCGCCCCAGTCCATCGGGGAGATGGATCGCTTCAGCGTTCCCATGTTGCTCCACGAGGGGGCCGTGTACCTGCATGAGGGGCAGAGCTACCTGGTCGAGGAGCTGGATTGGGAGGGGGGACGGGCATGGGTGCGAGAGGCGGAGGTGGATTATTATACCCAGGCCAGCGTAACGGAGTCGGTCCAGGTGCGGGAGGTGCGCGCGGAGGATCGGCGTGGGGGCGTCCAGCGGGCGTATGGCGAGGTGTCGGTCGTCGCCCGGGCTACAGGGTACCGGAAGGTGCGTCGGTACACGCATGAGAACCTCGGTTGGGGGGAGATCTCCCTGCCTGAGCAGGAGCTGGAGACGACCGCCTTCTGGTTGTGCTTCCTTGATGAGGCCCTGGACTCCCTGCGGGAGGCGGGGCAGTGGGTGGGCGACGCGTTGGATTACGGCCCGGGCTGGGAGACGCAACGACGCCGGGCGAGGGAGCGAGACCGCTTTCGCTGTGCCCAGTGCGGTGCTCCGGAGCGGGATGGCCGGCAGCATGACGTGCACCATATTCGACCGCTGAGGGCGTTCCTTCTGGAGGCTCGGCGGCGTGGTGAGGAGATCGCAAAGGCCTACGAGAGGGCCAATCGCCTGGAGAACCTGGTTACCCTCTGCCCTGCGTGCCATCGACGGGCGGAGCGCGGCGTGCGCACGCGTACGGGGCTCTCCGGTCTGGCGCATGTCCTCTCGCACGTGGCCTCTATCCACCTGATGTGCGATCCCCGTGATCTGGGCGTCGTCGTGGAGCCCCGTTCTCCTCACACGGGATATCCCACGGTCACGCTGTATGAGAAGGTGCCCGCCGGCGTCGGCCTGGCGCAACGCCTGTTCGAGATCGCCCCGGAGCTGCTGAGCGGCTGCCGGGATGTGGTCGTCCAGTGTCGCTGCACCACCGGATGTCCCGCCTGTGTCGGCCCGGTGCTGGACGAAAGCCCATTGGCCGATCCCAAGGAGCTCACATTGGCCCTGATCGAAGCCGCCCGGCATCCCTGGATTCGTCCCGTTTGACGCCCACCATCGGCGAAGTGTATACTTCAGCCAACGCTGCACCGGTGCAGCTCTCCTGTAGCGCATTGTCATCTCACATAGCCTCATCCGCCAATGAGGTGGCTCTCTGGCACCGGGGGCCCCCTGTGAGCCGCCTCTTCGGCTGGATCTCAGGTTCACAGCCTGATCCTTCTACGGTGCGCACCTGTGGTCATCGCAGAAGACGGCCGACTGAGAGGGGACTTGCTTGCCTTAGAGTGTGTCTGAGGAATGCAGCCTGAGCCGCTGCCGGACCTCATAGGCGCCGAAGGATCTCAGCCTCCGGTGAGAGCACGGCGCCGCCGTGTCCCTGCCATAGGCGAGCGTTCCGCTGTTGATGGATGTTCAGACACCCTCTTAACGAGAATCCCCCGCACTTCAGCGAGTGAGGAGGAGGACGGTGAAAGACCTGTTCCAGAAGTGCTTCGCGTTCACCGCTGCTCAAGAAGCGATCGCTCAAGGGTATTATCCCTATTTCATCCCGTTGGATGAGACGGAAGGCACGGTAGCCAATTACAAGGGCCACAAGTTGATCATGTGTGGCTCGAACAACTACCTGGGGCTCACGACCCATCCCAAAGTCCGGGAGGCGGCCATCGAGGCGGTCCGGCGATATGGCACCAGTTGTACCGGCTCCCGCTTTTTGAACGGAACCCTGGTCCTCCACGAGCAGTTGGAGGCCGAGCTGGCCGAGTTCGTGGGCAAGGAGGCCGCGCTGGTGTTCAGCACGGGCTACCAGACCAACCTGGGCACGATCTCCTGCCTGGTGGGGCGCAACGACGTCGTGATCCTGGATCGAGACGATCACGCCAGCATCGTGGACGGGTGTCGCCTCTCCTTCGGGGAGATCAAGCGCTACCGTCACAACGATATGGCAGACCTGGAGCGAGTGCTTCAGTCTGTCCCTGACCAGGCGGGGAAGCTGGTGGTGGTCGACGGCGTGTTCAGCATGGGCGGGGACATCGCGCCGCTCCCGGAGATCGTCGCGCTATGCCAGAAGTACGGGGCCCGGCTCATGGTGGACGACGCGCACTCCGTGGGGGTGCTGGGCGGCGGTCGCGGCACGGCCGCGCACTTCGGCCTGACCGATCAGGTGGACCTCATCATGTGCACCTTCTCGAAATCCTTCGCCTCGCTGGGAGGCTTCATCGCCGGCGATGCCCCCATCATCGACTACATCAAGCATCACGCCCGGTCCCTGATCTTCAGCGCCAGTATGCCGCCCTCGAACATCGCGGCCTGTCTGGCGGCCCTTGACGTGATGCGGAACGAGCCGGAGCGCATCGAGCGGCTGTTGCACAATGCCCGCAGGATGAAGGAGGGCCTGACCAGCCTGGGGTTCAACACGGGGCAGACCGAGACGCCCATCATCCCGGTGATCATCGGCGACGATATGCTGACCTTCCACATGTGGCGACGTCTGTTCGAGGAGGGCGTGTTCGTCAACCCCGTCATCTCGCCCGCTGTCCCACCCAAGCAGCAGCTTCTGCGCACCAGCTACATGGCCACCCACACCGATGAGCAGCTCGATCAGGTGCTGGATACGTTCGCGAAGGTGGGGCGAGAGGTGGGGATCATCTGAGGCATGCGAGATGCCTGGGTGATGGGGCCTGTGACGCCTCTCGCCCCACCTTGTGTTGACATAAGGGTTCGGCGCGGCGGCCACACGCCGCGCTATGCGGTGAAGGTCAGGAACCCGAAGCGCTCGGGGATGTGGTATGTGGCCGCCCGGGTGGGGGACCACGCATAGAGATGAGGCGCCGTGTTCTGCGGCCGCTCGATGCGATACAGCCCCAGGCGCCAGACGTCGCCCGGCTGCGGGGGGTGCGGCGCCGTGTAGATCTCGGCCAGCGGGATGGCCATCTCCACCGTCCATCCCCGGTCCCGGCCCGACCGATCATTCAGGGTGCCGTCTATCTGCACGGCCGTTTCCCATCCCTGGCAGTCCCACTCGAAGAAGGTCTGAGGCGGCTCGCCCGGGCGCTTGACCACCATGAGATCGAGTTGGATGTTGCGCGGGCTGACCTCGAACTCGAAGTAGAGGCGGCCGTTGTGATTGGCATCCAGGAAGACCTCAACGACTTCCTCCTCCCATAGTGGGCTATCTCGTTCCAGCATCGTCCCCCAGATATCCGGGTCCTCACACACGAATGCCACGTACAGGTGCTCATCATCCCACAGAAGTCGGGCCTCCGTGCCGAATTGGGTCGGCCCGCCGTCCAGGTTGCGCACCAGGGGGGCGACCTCTGCCGTTGCCCAGGCCGGCTCATCCAGACGACCGTCGATTACGATAGGATCATGCGTGCGTCGGCAGATGTAGTTGGGCAGATCCATGGTATCCCTCATTCCCCCATGCATTGCACGACCAGCTCGCGATGGCGCGGCCGGACGTCGAAGTCCACGAAGACGATGTGCTGCCAGGTCCCCAGCGTCAGCCGGCCGTTCACGATCGGCACCGTGAAGGAGGCCTTCAGCAGCGCGGCCCGGATATGGGCATGTCCGTTGCCGTCCCCCCAGCGCAGGTTGTGGCGATAGTCGATGGACTCGGGCGCGATGCGCTCGAAGAGCGCCTGGAGATCGGCCACGCATCCCGGCTCGTATTCCAGCGTGGTCAGCCCGCTGGTGGCGCTGGGGCTGAACACGGTGACGAGACCGTTGGTGATGCCGCTTTCGGCCACCGCTTGCGACACCCTCTCCGTCACGTCGATCACCTCGCCGTGGCCGCGCGTGTCTAAGGCGATGTATTGGGTGACCACCATGATCTCCTCCGTGATCTGTCGTAGGTAGTAGATGGGATAGTACATCCGGCGAGGGCAGGGGACTCCTGCCTCAGCGAGCATCTGAAAATTCACCGGCAGGGTGTCTGAGGGCATCCCTCAGCTGTATGCGCCCTATAGGGGAGATGTGGAGGGGATCTCCCTCCAATGCAGGAGCAATGGGATTGCTCAGACACGCTCTCAGCGATAGCGTTGAAGTGGGCGGCGCTGCTGGGATGATCCCAGGGCGCCGACGTCGTGCAACCATTGGGCGACCCGCTCCATTCCCTCGTCGAAGCCGACGCGAGGGCTATATCCCAACATGCGCCGGGCCTTCGCGATGCTGAAGTCCTGGTGCGTGCCGATATTCTCGACCGCCTGGCGGGTCAGAAGCGGCCGAGACGACAGCCGCAGCCATCGCCATAGGTGCTCCAGGGCCCAGCCGAGCGCGTATGCTACGTCGTGAGGCAGCGACCACCGGGCGGTCGGCGTGCCCGCGATGGCCGCCAGGCGGTCGGTGAAGTCTCGCCAGGTAATCTCCGTGCCGTCGCTGGCGTTGAACGCCTGCCCCACCGCGGCCGGCTTCTCGGCCGCCAGCAGCAGGAGATCCACGACGTTCTCCACGTAGGCCAGGCCGGCGATGGGCTTCCCCTCATCGATCAGCACCATAGATCCGCTCTGCAATAGCGCCAGGATCTCGCTGACGTAGTTGGGGTCCTCAGGGCCGTACACGGAGGCGGGGCGGATCACCGTCAGCGGCACGCCATGCTCGTGATAGGCGCGCCAGGCCAGCCGTTCCCCGGCGATCTTGCTGCTGTTATAGTACATGCGGCGGTCCACCCACGGGGCGTCCTCGGTGACGTGCCGTCGGTTGGGATAGCCGTAGACGTCCGTCGTCGAGATGTGGACGAGCCGCTCCAGGTGCGACTCCCGCCGGGCCGCGCGCAGCAGGTAATCCACCCCGGTGATGTTGGCCGCCTGAAACGCCTCCCAGGGTCCCCAGTCGCTGGCCATGCCGGCGCAGTTGAAGACGCGGCGCACGCCTCGCACGGCCTCCTCCACTGCGGCCGGGTCCGTCAGGTCCCCGTAGATCACCTCGATGGGGAGATCGGCCAGCGGGCGCAGATCGCTGGTATGACGGGCGAGGATCCGCACCGGTTCGCCCAGCCGGCAGAGCGCCCGGGTCAGGTGCCGACCGATAAAGCCCGTCGCTCCGGTCACCAACGTCGTCACGTTCCGCCTCCCACGTGTGCAGGGTACCTGCGATTCTACCACAAGTTCGATCTGCCCCCAATATGGTTGCCCTGCCGCCCCTCATGCGGTAGAATTCAAAAGGCGAGAACTTTTGACTCCAAGGTGGTGACATGGGCGCTCGAAAGTTATACACCCGGGCTGGCGATGAGGGCTATACCAGCGTGTTGGGACGGGAGCGCGTCCCCAAGTACGATCTGCGTCCCACCGCGTATGGCGTTGTGGATGAGACGACCTCGTTGCTGGGTTTGGCGAAGACGGCGGCGCGTTCCTCCCGCACGGTGGAGATCCTTCAGCAGGTCCAGCGGGATCTGTATGCCCTGATGGCGGACCTGGCCACCCTGCCCGATGCCTCCTCTCGCCCTCCCTGGCTGAAGCCCGAGCGCGTTGAGTGGCTGGAGGATCAGACGGACGCTCTGGGGCGGGAGGTGGAGATCCCCCTGGCCTTCATCCTACCCGGTGACAGCTACTGCGGTGCCCTGCTGGACGTGGCGCGGACGGTGGCCCGCCGGGCGGAGCGGCACGTCGCGCGGCTGTATCACCAGGATGGGCTTCGCAACAGCGACCCGTTGCGGTATCTGAACCGGCTGTCCTCCCTGCTGTTCGTGCTGGCCCGCTTTGAGGACCGCGCGGCCGGAGTTGAGGAGTTCACCCGGGCGGATCTGGAGTAGATTGGAGTAGTGGGCGCTCCAGGAGCTTGTCTGAGAAAAGCCCTTCTTCCGCCTTCGACCTGCCTGGCCTCGGCCTGGTCCTGCGGAAAGGGCCGAGAAAGGCAGGTGCGGGCCGGAAAAGTGGGGTTTCCGTGGAGGGGAGGTCCCCTCCACACCTCCCCCTAGGGCGGATCTTCACGGTCCTTTCGTTATGTAAGAGTGTGCCTGAGAAAAGCCGTTGCTTCTGGTATGGGGAGGCCCGGAGGGGCGGAGCCCCTCCGGAAAAAGCCCTTCTTCCGCCTTCGACCTGCCCGACCTCGGCCTGGGTCCTGCGGAAAGGGCCGAGAAAGGCAGGTGCGGGCCGGGAGGGGACCTCTCCCTGTGGAGCTGGTAGTTGAGGGAGACCCTCGGACACCTTGCCGGTAAATTTTCTAAGAGGGGAAACACAAGATGCCTGGACGACTCGGCGCGCATATGTCCATCGCCGGCGGCGTGAGCAAGGCGTTCGATCGCGGTGTGCAAGTCGGCTGCGAGGCGATGCAGATCTTCACCAAGAACCAGAATCAGTGGCGGGCGAAGCCGTTGGAGCCGGCCGAGATCGAACGGTTTCATCAGCGCCATCGGGAGACCGGGATCGATCCCGTGGTGGCGCATGATGCGTACCTGATCAACCTGGCCTCGCCAGACGAGGCGCTGTGGGAGAAGTCACTCAACGCCTTCATCGATGAGCTGGAGCGGGCGGAGGCGCTGGGCCTGTTGGGGCTGGTGATGCACCCCGGCTCCCATGTCGGCGCGGGCGAGGACGTCGGGATCGATCGCATCGCCCGGGCACTGGATCGCGCCCACGCCGCGACCCAAGGGTTCCGGACGCTGACCATCCTGGAGATCACGGCGGGCCAGGGCACCAACCTGGGCTACACGTTCGAGCAACTGGCCGCTATCCGCAACGCGGTGGACGACCCCGCCCGGGTGGCCATCTGCTTTGATACCGCGCACGCGCTGGCGGCCGGATACGAGTATCGTACCCCGGACGCGTACGCGGCCATGTGGGAGCATTTCGATCGGGTGCTGGGCCTGGATCTGGTGAAGTGCTTCCATCTCAACGACAGCAAGCGGGACCTGGGCAGCCGCGTCGATCGCCACACGCACATCGGGCAGGGGTACGTCGGCCTGGAGGGGTTTCGGCTGCTCTTGAACGACCCTCGCTTCGATGGACTGCCCATGCTGCTGGAGACGCCGAAGGGGCCTGAGATGAAGGAAGACGTCGAGAACCTTCGCGTCCTACGCAGCCTGATCGAGTCGTAGTCACGTTCTCAGGGGATCCATTCCAGAAAAGGAGTGAGTGCGATGAAACAACCGACGTTGGGCATCATCATCGGCAATCGCGGCTTCTTCCCCAGCCATCTGTGCCGGGAGGGGCGCGAGACGATCCTGAGGGTTCTTGAGGAGGAAGGGATCCGGGCGATCCTGCTCTCGCCGGAGGATACGGAGTTTGGCAGCGTGGAGAGCCTGCAGGACGCGGAGAAGTGCGCCGCGCTCTTCAAGCAGCACGCGGACGAGATCGATGGGGTGTTGGTCACCCTTCCCAACTTCGGCGATGAGCGCGCCGTGGCGAACACCCTGCGCTGGTCCGGACTGAACGTTCCGGTGTTGGTGCACGCCTTCCCGGATGATGCCGCCCGGATGACGGTTGAGCACCGCCGGGACTCCTTCTGCGGCAAGATGTCCGTCTGCAACAACCTGAGGCAGTACGGCATCCCCTTCTCGCTGACCACGCTCCACACCGTCGACCCGGAGTCGGACAGCTTCCGCCAGGATCTGCGCACCTTCGTCGCCACCTGTCGGGTGGTCAAGGGGCTGCGCGGCGCTCGCCTGGGGATGCTGGGCGCGCGGCCGGCCGCATTCAACACCGTGCGCTTCAGCGAGAAGCTGCTGGAGCTCGCCGGGATCAGCGTGGAGACGCTGGACCTGTCCGAGGCCTTCGGACGCGCCGGGCAGTTGGCCGATGACGACTCCGCCGTGAAGCAGAAGGTGGAGGAGATCCGGGCTTATGTGCCCACCGATGACGTCCCGGAGGCCGCGCTGATCAAGATGGCCAAGTTCGCGGTGGTCGTGCAGCGCTGGATGGAGGAGAATCGGTTACAGGCCACGGCGATCCAATGCTGGACCTCCATGGAGGAGTTCTTCGGCGTGGTGCCGTGCACCGTCATGAGCATGTTGAGCAACAGTCTG
>JAJRVX010000270.1:0-5749 GCA_024277095.1 Chloroflexota bacterium | reverse complement strand
GGCCCGCTCATGGACCTGGGCGTCCACGTGTTGGACCTGGCCCTGTGGCTCATGGGATCGCCGGAGCCCGTGGCGGTCAGCGGCGCCACGTACGCCGCGTTCGGCCCGCGCGGCCGCGGCAGTTGGCGATTCGCCCGCTTCGAGCCGGGCTCCGATGGCTTTACCGTCGAGGACATGGCCACCGGCTACGTCCGCTTCGCCAACGGCGCCACCCTCTCGCTGGAGGTGAGCTGGGCCAGCTATACCCGCCATCCCGACGACTACTACGTGCACCTCTTCGGCACCGAGGGCGGCGCCGAGTTGAACGTGCATCAGTACAGTTTCACGGACACCGTGCGGCTGTTCGGCGAGGCCGAGGGCGCCTTCATGGAGATGAAGCCCCAATATACCCAGGGGGGCGGGCACGAGACGTTGATCGAGGAATTCGTGCGCTGCATCCTGGAGGACCGGGATCCCTCGCCTAGCGGCGAGGATGGGCTGCGCGTGTTGCGCATCGTGGACGCCCTGTACCGATCGGCCGAGGCCGGGCACGAGGTCTCTATCTAACAGGGAGGGAGAGAGGCGATTCATGAATCGCCCCTCCCCTGTCCGGTGATCTATGCACGAGGCGATCACGCTGGAGACGCTGGACTTCCTCCTGAGCGAGCGCGGCGCGGCCGTCCTGGAGGCGCTCAAGCCCGACGACCTGCACGACCGAGCGATCCTGGGCACCCTCACCCGGCTGCGACGCGTCTGTCCCCCTCAGGAGGCCGCCGCGGCCGTGGCGCTGGCCCGGCTGCGCCTGCGCGCGAGGGCCAAGTTCCCCCGGGCCGCCGAGATGTTCTTCACCGAGGAGGCGCTCCAGCAGGCGTCGGGCGAGACGATCAGCCGGTACCGCGCCCGACGGTACGCCGCCTTCGACCGCGTCGCCGACCTGGGCTGCGGCATCGGCGGGGACACCATCGGGCTGGCCACCACCGGCCACGAGGTGATCGCGGTGGACCGCGATCTACTGCGCGCTCGCCTGGCCCGGGCCAACGCCCGCGCCCTCGGGCTGGGCGATCGCGTCCACGTGGTCTGCGCGGACCTGCGTCAGCAGTGGTGGGGCACGCCCGCCGCGTTCGTCGATCCCTCACGCCGCGTGGGAGGGCGACGCGTCTTCTCAATCTACGAGATGGAGCCCCCCCTGCCGGACATTCTCGCCCTGCGCGACCGGACCCCACACATGGGCGTGAAGGTCCACCCGGGCGTGGATGATCTGGGGCTTCCCCCCGACTGCGAGGTGGAGTTCATCTCCGAAGGCGGGATCTGCAAAGAGGCGGTGCTCTGGTTCGGGGATCTGTCCACCAGGGTACCGAGGCGGGCCACCCTCCTCCCGGGCGAGCATACGCTGGCCTGGGAGCCGGTGGAGCCCGTGCCGGTGGGCCCGCCGGGCGCCTATCTCTACGAGCCGGACCCGGCCGTCATCCGGGCCCACGTGGTCGAGCACCTGGCCTGGCGGATCGGCGCTCACAAGCTGGACGAGGAGATCGCCTACCTGACGGGCGACCGCGCCGTACAGACCCCCTTCGCCCGCTGTTATCCCGTCTGGGAGGCGTTGCCCTTCAACCTCAAGGAGCTCAACCGGCGGCTGCGGGCGCTGGGCGTCGGCAGTGTGGTCGTGAAAAAGCGCGGCTCGGCGGTGGACCCGGAGGCGTTCCGCCGCCGATTGAAGACGGTTCCGGGAGGCCGGCCGGCGGTGGTCGTCCTGACGCAGGCGGCCGGCCGGCCCATCATGCTGATCTGCGGAGAGGCGCTGTGAGCGAACACGACACGGCAAGGGAGCTGGCGGAGGCGGTGGGACGATTGTTGCGGGCGCAGGGCAAGCGGGTGGCGCTGGCCGAATCATGCACGGGGGGCCTCGTCGGACACCTCATCACGAACGTGCCAGGAAGCTCCGATTACTTCTGGGGCAGCGCCGTGACATACGCCTACGAGGCCAAGGAGCGCGTGTTGGGCGTGCGGCACGAGACGCTGATGGAGCACGGCGCCGTGAGCCCGGAGACGGCCCGGGAGATGGCCCAGGGCGTGCGTCGGCTTTCCGGCGCGGACGTGGCCGTGTCCGTGACGGGGATCGCGGGGCCGGGCGGCGGCGGCCCCGGCAAGCCGGTGGGGCTGGTTTACCTCCACCTCTCGGCGCCGGATGCGGAATGGGGCGAGCGGCACGTGTGGTCGTTCGACCGAGAGGGGAACAAGCTGGCCTCGGCGGAGGCCGCGCTGCGCCTGCTCTTACGCTACCTGGAACGCGCAACCCAGTAGAGGCAGGTCTGAGACCTGCCCCTAACTAGGCAGGTCTCAGACCTGCCCCTACTAGAAGCCTGGGCACCAGGGTTTCGGGCGAAGCCAGCCCGTCATTCAGACACGCTCCAACAGGTCCGGCAACTCCGTCAACGAGCGGATGACGGGGACGTCCACCCCATCATATAGGCCGTGGCGGTCGATGAGCACGGCGGTGATGCCGATCTGCTGGGCGCCGCGCACATCGGCCTCCGGATTGTCGCCCACATGAGCGACGCGCTCCGGCGGGGCCTGCGCCTGGTCCAGGGCAGCCCGGAAGATCGCCGGATGGGGCTTCTCGGCGCCCACCCGGGCGGACACCACGATGAAGTCCACGTACTGATCCAGACCCAGCGCCCGACACAGGTCGGGCAGATACCAGTCCCAGTTGGAGACGATACCCATCCGGTAGCCCCGGGAGCGCAATTGCTCCAGAGCCTCCGGGGCGTCAGGGTAGAGGCGATAGGTGTTCGGATCGCGAGTGATCTCCACCAGCTTGCGCACCAGGCGATCCAGCAGCGCCTCGTCGTCATATCCCAACCGGGCCAGGATACGACGCTCGATCTCACGGCGTCGCGCCAGGGATTGCCCCTCCTCGGCAGGGAAGGTGAGGGGCAAATTGGGAGCCTCCTCCGTCCATACGGCGTAGGCGGCCATCGCCAGCCGTTCGGGATCCACGCGGACCCCTGCCTCGGCATACGCCTTGCGATAGAACGCGCCCCAATCCGGCCAGGCGTGGATCAGGGTCTCGGCGAAGTCCAGGCAGATCACATCATATCGGGAACCACACATCAGCATCCTCGGGAGATGACATCATGAGCGAAGAACGGTGGATCGGCGAGCCGGTGATGGTACAGGCCCGCTTCCTGCCCGATGGGCGGATCGTGCCGATCGCTTTCGTCTGGAAGGGACACACGCGTTATGTTACGTCGGTAGGCCGACAGTGGGTGGAAGAGGAGCACCCGTCGATGCGCCATTTCCTGGTGCAGACCGCCGCGTTCGACACCTTCGAACTGGTGCTGGACACGGAAAAGCTGTGCTGGCGTCTGGCGCGGGCATGGATTCGTCCCACCACCGCGTAGGCTGAGAGACCTCACCTCCGGGGCAACCTCTCCAGCCGGGCGAAGGAGGCCAGCAGCTTCTTGACGCCGCGCCCATCAAAGGCGACCGTCACCTCCTCATCGCCGCCGGTAACCAGAGAGCTGACCACCACCCCCTCGCCGAACAGCTTGTGCCGCACCCGATCGCCGGGCGAGAATTGTGGCGGACGGGGCTCCTGCGCCTCATCCGGCTCGACCGCCTGGGACACGCTTGCCCATGAAGTCTCCCGCCGCAGGGCAGCGCGTGCGGCCGCCTGGCGCTCCCGCACATTACGCCCTTCGACCAGCGAGATCGGGATATCGTCCAGGAAGCGCGAGCGCTGGCTCACCTCGTCCGAGCCGTAGACGCGACGGCGGAAGGCGTGGGTCAGGAATAGGTACTCCTTGGCGCGGGTGATCCCCACATAGAATAGCCGTCGCTCCTCCTCCATCTCCTCCGGGTCGTCCAGCGAGCGAGAGTGCGGAAGCAGCCCCTCCTCCAATCCAGTAATGAACACGGCCCCGAACTCCAGCCCCTTGGCCATGTGCAACGTGAGCAAGGTGGGCGCGTTGGCCTCCTCCGGCAGAGCGTCCACGTCGGACACCAGCGCCACCTCCTGCAGGAACGCCCCCAACGCATCGGGCTCCTCATCCTCGGCGGGGAGCACGTCGTTCACATCAGGCACGAACTCATCGTACTGGGAGGCCACGTTGCGAAGCTCCTGGACGTTGGCCCAGCGTTCCTCCCCCTCCTCTGTGCCATCCCGGATGTAATCCACGTATCCCGACTCCTGCAGCACGCGATCCAACAACTGGGCTGGCGTCAGCTCCCGCCGCGCCGCGATCCATCCTTCCAACAGGTCCAGGAAGCGCAGCAACGCCTTATGGGCGCGAGAGGCAAAGGGACCACGTCCGCTCTCCCGCATCCGACGCAGCGCGGCCACCTGAGATACGCCCATCTCCTGCGCCCACGCGGCCAACTTCGCCACCGTCTTCTGTCCGATCCCGCGTGGGGGCACGTTGATGATGCGTCCCAGGCTGACGTCATCGTCGGGATTATAGACCAATCGCAGGTATGCCAGCAGATCCTTGATCTCTCGCCGCTCGTAGAAGCGCGTAGCCCCCACCAGGCGGTATGGCATGCCCGCGTTCACGAACGCGTCCTCCAACGCCCGGGACTGCGCGTTGGTGCGATACATCACCGCGCAGTCGCCCAGGCGAAGCTTCCCCTCCCCCACCAGCCGGCGGATCTGCTCGACCACATAGGCGGCCTCGTCGCTCTCATTGTAGGCCTCGTAGACGGTGATGTAGGGCCCTTCCTTCCGGTCGGTGTGGAGCCGCTTGGGCGTGCGATGCAGGTTGTGGGCGATCACCGCGTTGGCGGCGTCCAAGATGATCTGGGTAGAGCGGTAATTCTTCTCCAACAGACAGACCTGAGCCTCGGGGAAGTCCTGCCGGAACCGCTGGATGTTCCGATAGTCCGCACCTCGGAACCGATAGATGGACTGGTCCTCATCCCCGACGACGAACAGATTCCGCCATCGGCCCGACAGCAACTTGACCAACTCGTACTGGGCGCTGTTGGTGTCCTGGAACTCATCCACCAGGATGTGCCGATAGCGCTCCTGATAGCGCTCGAGCACGGCGGGCTCCTGGCGGAAGAGGACGACGGCCTGCATGAGCAGATCGTCGAAGTCCAGGGCGTTGTTGGCCTGCATGATCTCCTGATAGCGCCGATACACCCGGCCGGCGATCTCCTCCCAGTACGTGCGCGCCTCGTACCTCTCCGGCGGGATGAGCTCATTCTTGGCGCGAGAGATCAGCGAGCGCATGGACTGAGGGCGGTATTGCTTGTCATTCAGGTTCAGATCCTTCAACGCCTGCCGAATGACCGAGAGCCGATCGGCGTCGTCGAAGATGGTGAAGCTGGGATCGATGCCGATGTGTTGAGCCTCGCGACGCAGGATGCGCACGCAGATGGCGTGAAAAGTGCCCAGGGTGAGGCCGCGCAGCCGCCCGCCCAGCAACGCCTCCGTGCGGTTGCGCATCTCCCGGGCGGCCTTGTTGGTGAACGTCACGGCCATGATGTGCCATGGAGCGACGCCGCGCTCCCCCACCAGCCAGGCGATCCGATGTGTGAGCACGCGCGTCTTCCCAGAGCCCGGCCCCGCCAGGACCAGCACCGGCCCTTCACCGGCCGTCACGGCCGCGCGCTGCTGATCGTTCAGAGAATGCAATAGATGGTCCATACGTCCGTCGCAAGAGCTGATGAATGTGCTTCCCAAGTTGGCATTGTATCACCGATCCATTGGGGCGGCCAATCGCCATCCCCAGCTCGCACCAGGGCTTTTTCAAAGTCAGTGATGGAAATCGGG
>JAJRVX010000269.1:0-18335 GCA_024277095.1 Chloroflexota bacterium | reverse complement strand
GGTGGATGTGCTGGAGGCTTGCCTGGACGGCACGCTGGATCAGGTAGAGGTGCGCTGGCGGCCGGGCGCGGCCACGTCGGTGGTGGCGGCATCGGAGGGATATCCGGGCTCGTATCCTAAGGGTCGGGAGATCACCGGCGTAGAGGAGGCCGAATCGCTGCCGGGCGTGGTGGTCTTCCACGCGGGCACGAAGCGGCTGGATGACGGCCGGCTCGTCACCAATGGCGGGCGCGTGCTCAACGTCACCGGCATCGGCCGCGATCTGCGGGAGTCCATCGACCGGGCGTACGAGGGCATCCGCCGCATCCATTTCCAGGGCATGCACTACCGCCGCGACATCGGCGCCAAGGCCTTAATACGCAATACGTAGTACGTGATACGTGTTGCGTATTGCGTGTTGCGTAAGTTGATGGAGCGAACACGAATGCCTTTGAGCTATCGTGAGGCGGGGGTGGATATTGAGGCCGGGGCGCGGGCCGTCGAGTTGATGAAGGAGGCGGTCCGGGCGACCTATGGCCCCGAGGTGCTGTTGGGCATCGGCGCCTTCGGCGGGCTGTTCGATGTCTCGGCGCTGAAGAGGATGGAAGCCCCGGTATTGGTCGCCTCCACCGATGGCGTGGGCACCAAGACGAAGATCGCGGCCGCGCTGGGCCGGTTCGACACCATCGGCCACGACATCGTCAACCACTGCGTCAACGACATCCTGGTGCAGGGTGCCCGCCCCCTCTTCTTCCTGGACTACATCGCCTCCAGCAAACTGGATCCGGAGATGGTCGCCGAGGTGGTGCGTGGCTGCGCGGAGGCGTGCAGGGCTGCCGGATGCGCGCTGCTGGGCGGCGAGACGGCCGAGATGCCGGGCGTTTACGCGCCGGGCGAATTCGACCTGGTGGGCACCATCGTCGGCGTCGTGGGTCGCCACGAGATCGTGGATGGCCGCTCTATCGTCCCGGGTGACGCCATCATCGGGCTGGCATCGTCCGGCCTGCACACCAACGGCTACTCCCTGGCCCGCCGCGTCTTCCAGGACTGGGACCTGCACGCCGTCGTCTCGGAGCTGGGCTGCTCCCTGGGCGAGGCCCTCCTGGCGCCGCATCGCTCCTATCTGGTGGAGGTGCGGCGACTGCAGGAGGCGGGCGTCGTCATCAAGGGCATGGCGCACATCACCGGCGGCGGCCTCATCGATAACCCGCCGCGGATCTTCCCCAGCGGGGTGGCGGCGCACATTCAGCGTGGAAGCTGGCCGGTGCCTCCCATTTTCCAACTGATCCAGCGGGTCGGCGGGGTCAGTGAGGAGGAGATGGCCCACGTGTTAAACCTGGGGCTGGGCATGTTGCTCATCGTCCCGGCCGAGCAGGCCGACGAGGCGCTGCGCGTGTTGGGCGATGGCGCGTGGCGGGTGGGTGCGATGGTCCCCCGCGGCAATGGGCCAGAGGTGCAGGTTAAGTGACGACAGACGACGGACGACCACGAAAGGCTTCCGTCCTTCGTCCGTCTTCTTCCGTCGATCGTCATTTGTGAGAGTGAGGGTCTATGAGCGAGCGTGCGCGATTGGCTGTCTTCATCTCCGGTTTCGGCTCCAACCTGCAGGCCATCATCGATGCCGTACAGGCGGGCGAGTTGGACGCGGAGATCGTGGTGGTCGTCTCGAATCGCAAGGCCGCCTATGGGCTGGTGCGGGCCGAGCAGGCGGGGATCCCCACGCTGTACTTCCCGTTGAAGCCATATCGGGACGCGGGCCGCTCCCGCGAGGAGTACGACGCGGACCTGGCCGAGCGGGTGTTTGCCTACGAGCCCGATCTGATCGTGCTGGTCGGGTGGATGCACGTCCTGAGCCCGGCTTTCCTGGATCGATTCCCGAATCGAGTGATCAACCTGCATCCGGCATTGCCCGGCCAGTTCCCCGGCACCCACGCCATCCAGCGCGCCTATGAGGCGTTCCAGCGGGGCGAGATCGACCGCACCGGCGTGATGGTGCATTACGTCGTCCCGGAAGTAGACGCCGGGCCGGTCATCGTTTCAGAGGAGGTCCCCATCTACCCATCGGATACGCTGGATACCCTGGAAGCGCGCATCCATAAGACGGAGCATCGGCTGATCGTGGAAGCGATTCGGCGGTGCGTTCAGCGTTCAGCGTGGAGCGGGGAGCGTGGGGCGGAGAGCGGAGAGCGAGGAGCGTGATTACGTTTTACGCCTTTACGCAATACGCAACACGCAACACGCAATACGCAATACGCAATACGTAATACGTAATACGTAATACGTAATACGTGTTACGTGTTGCGTAGTCCGTATTTCGTGAAGAAGGGAGACAAGGTGCCATGAGCCCACGTGCTTTACTGAGCGTATATGACAAGACCGGCTTGGTGGCGTTCGGGCGGGGCCTGGCGGAGCTGGGATTCGAGCTGGTGGCCTCCGGCGGGACGGCTCGGACGCTAAGCGAAGCCGGGCTGGCGGTGACACAGGTGGACGAGATCACCGGCTTCCCGGAGATCCTGGGCGGCCGCGTGAAGACGCTGCATCCGGTGGTGCACGGCGGCATCCTGGCCCGGCGCACGCCCGAGCATCTGGCCGAACTGGGAAGCCACGGGATCGCGCCCATCGACCTGGTGGCCTGCAACCTGTACCCGTTCGTGGAGACCGTCCGACGGCCCGATGTAACGGAAGCTCAGGCGGTGGAGGAGATCGACATCGGCGGTGTGACGCTGCTGCGCGCCGCAGCCAAGAACTTCGAGTCGGTCACCGTCGTGTGCGATCCGGCCGACTACGATCGGGTGCTGGAGGCGCTGCGGGCGGGCGAGATCCCGGCGGACGAGCGCCGCCGGCTGGCGCTGAAGGCGTTCCGGCACACGGCCGCGTACGACGCCGCCATCGCCACCTGGCTGGCCGGGCGGGTCGAGGCCGACGAACCCATGCCGGGCGCGCTCAACCTGGCGGCCGAGCGGGTGCAGCTGCTGCGCTATGGCGAGAACCCTCATCAACAGGCTGCCCTCTATCGGTGGGTGGGCGCCTCCCCCGCGTTCGAACAGCTTCAGGGCAAGGAGCTGAGCTACAACAACATCGTGGACCTGGAGGCCGCGTGGGCCATGCCGCAGGAGTTCGACGAGCCTGCGGTGGCCATCATCAAGCACACGAACCCCAGCGGGTTGGCCGTGGCGGATACACTGGTGGATGCGTACAGGCTGGCGCTGGCGTGCGATCCCGTCTCCGCCTTCGGGTCCATCATCGCCGTCAACCGTGAGGTGGACCTGGCGCTGGTGGAGGAGATCGGCTCCCTCTTCGTGGAGGTGTTGGTGGCTCCATCGTATACGCCGAAAGCGCTGGAGTGGCTGGCCCAGCATAAGAAAAACTGCCGGGTGATGGTGGCGAAGCCGGGCGGGGAGGAGGACCTGGTCCTCCGTTCCGTCCGCGGCGGTCTGCTGGCGCAGACGCCTGATCTGCGCGGCGTGGACGAGAGCAAGTGGAAGGTGGTGACGAAGCGGCAGCCCACCGAGGCCGAGCGGAAGAGCCTGGCCTTCGCCTGGATCGCCGTGAAGCACGTGAAGTCGAACGCCATCGTCTTCGTGCAGGGGACGGCCACCGTGGGCGTGGGCGCCGGACAGATGAACCGGGTGGATTCCGTTTATCTGGCGGCGCGGCGGGCCGGCGATCGGGCCAAGGGAGCGGTGATGGCCTCGGATGCCTTCTTCCCCTTCCCGGACGGCATCGAGGCGGCAGCCGAGGCGGGGGTGACGGCCTGCATCCAGCCGGGCGGCTCCATTCGGGATGAGCAGGTCATCGCCGCGGCCGATCGGCTGGGCATGGCCATGATCTTCACGGGGGAGCGCCACTTTCGGCATTGAGGCACGAGCATCTGAATATCCGCATCATGTGGGGCGGGGCCGTCGCTGTGGGAAACGGTGGCCTTCGCCCTTTTCTATTTGGGAGCTGCTGACGAAGGACGGACCATTAGTGGCGCGGGCAGTGCGTTTCAGATCGCGTCCAGCGGGCTGCGGACGGCGTAGGGGCCTTTGTTCATGACGTGGGTGTAGATCATGGTGGTCTTCACGTCCTTGTGGCCAGGGATCTCCTGGACGGTGCGGATATCGTAGCCGGCCTCTAGCAGATGAGTGGCGAAGGAGTGACGGAGGGTGTGGGGGGTGACGCGTTTTTCAAGGCCGGCCAGTTCGGCCGCCTGGCGCACGGCGCGCTGAACAACGCTTTCGTGCAGATGGTGGCGGCGGAAGATGTCAGTGCGAGGGTCTTGGCTCAGCTTGCTCGCGGGGAAAACGTACTGCCATATCCACTCCTTTTCCGTGCGGATGGAATACCCTTTGCGGCGGATGACATGTCGGACTTGATCGAGAAGCTTGGGCTGATGATGCTGAGGTTGGACGTCCATAATGCTTGACAACTCCTGAGGGAGACGGTTATACTGGTAGTGAAACTGGCTTCTTCCGGTGTGGAGGAGACGTGAAAAATATAACGCGGAATAATCTCCCAGTCAAGGATCATATGCGGCGAAAATGCCGGATATGATCCTGAGGATGAGGGGTAAATTTCATTTTTGCCGCGTTTGGGGCATATAGCTGCTAAGTTGCAGCATAATCAATGGTTGGGTGGCTTCTCTAAGTAAATGAAGGTGGTAGATGACAAATCATCAGATAGAAAAGCCCAAAATATTTATAAGTCATGCACACTCGGATGGGGTATTTGTCAGAGCTATTCAGCAGGAAATTGAAAAAGTTTTCGCTAATGGTGTTAGCGTATTTTCCACAAGTTCTCCTGGAGCAATACCAGCGGGAAAAGATTGGCTTCAAGAAATAGAAACCAAATTGAGCCATGCGCAAGCTGTGATTGCTATAATTACACCAGTATCAATTGAGCGTTCATGGTTATGGTTTGAAATAGGTGCTGTATGGTCAAAGGGTAGAACTGGGGATTGCAAAATATATCCCCTTTGTGCACCAGAGATAGATTTGAGTAATTTGCCTTCGCCTCTAGATAGGTTACAAGCTTTATCAATGGGGAAAGCAATTGATCTAAAAATTCTATTTCAATCACTTATTGAGCAGTTCGGATTTGGCAAGATTTCTACATTCAGAGCATCGAACATAACTAAAAGAATTCCAAAGTATCATAATGTTCGGATTAGCGAAATAGATTTGAATGAGCGATCTTTATATTCTGGGCGATATACAGGATACTCTGACGAAGAGTTAATGGAAGTCATAGATACAGAGCTGTTTCTTCCTGACGATGAAAGGTATAGGGATTATGTAGTCTTGCACAAAAGCCGAGAAGACCTTATTCACAACGGCAAACTATTGCATTTTCGTGAGATAGATAGAAAGCTTGATCTTCCACCTGGAACATCAAAACGATTGCTAGTACAAGTGGCTCAGCGGTATGGATTAATCCCAGTGCAACATACTGATAATATTATTCGTTTCAAAATCAAATGAGCGCCACCCAACCATGCGTTCAGCCGACCTCGCTTCGCTCGTGGGGAGGCGGGCGCGATTTTGGCAATTTGGTTGTTTTGCAAACCGTGGTGCTTGGACGCAGCCGCTCGGCGGCTGACGCTCACGTTAGCTGGCCCAGTCTGCTCGGAGTGCAGCGGTTCAGCTTGAGGAAGGAGCAGCAGATGAGCACAACCTCCAGCGATAACATTGAAGTGTACTCGAAGATTATCGAGTATAAGCGGGGCATTGGAGTAACGCAATGGACAGTATTATCGATCTTCATAACAGCTAGTGAGGCTGTATTTGTCTATAGCTTAGGTCAAGATGATCGTTTGATTGGCATATCAACTCGTATTTTTGGAGCAATGGTCTATTGGCTCGGATTTCTTCTGTATAACCGATACAGAGGGCTGAATATACAGGTTGCAAGGTATCTCATAGAGCTTGAAAAGGAAAATGGATTTAGATTCCAGCAGCACCTCAACAGTCAGTTTCACAGCAAAGGGTTTTCCACAAAGAACATTCTTATCGTCGCTGGTATCTTATATGTAATCTTTGCAATTACTATCAGTATTGTGTGAATTGGAGGCAATCACATGTCAAATGCAGACCCCTTCGCGTCCTATGTTAGCGAAGCAACTCTATCTGCCATAGTCAAAAACATGGAGAGAAGATGGGGTCTAACATTGGTATCGTTTTTTCCGCCCGAGGTGCAAGAGTATGTTGTGCAGCTGCAGCATAAGGTATCAAAGCTCTTTGGGGGACATGGGAAAGATAGTATACGTCGAGGTCGCTTATACATCGAGTTTTATCAACCTCAACAGTTTCATTGCACGCATTTGACCCTTACGCGAAGTGACCCAAGTGGACCAGTTAAGGCCGAGACGTTTCTGAAGGAAAAAAATTGTCTATTTGAATTGTTCAGGATAATTCATAGCATCACTTCGCAAACTCAGCCAATCAAAGTGGTATTTGACCGTCTGACGATGGCGCATGATGGACTTGGCATCATATTGCTTGGTGAGTGTGCGGATGAGGACTCTATCGGATGCAGGCAGACCTTGCTCGAAAACCTCAATCAGAATCTCCCAAAGTTCTTTTCTCTTTCCAGGCGTAGCTGGGATATCGATCCTTCAAAGTACCACAAACTGCATTCCAGCTTGGGCTATCTAAAACGCTCACCACCTCAGGGATATATCACGTTCGCTGATGACATTAAACGTATTGGCTTCGATCCCCTCTCTTTCGCTTTCAAAGATGTTACACTGGTTCATCACAGCTATCGCACATTAGCGTTCCCACAAGAGGGCAGCATCACTTTTCCGCTGGGCAAAACAGTTGACATGACAGAGGACGAATTCATCAGCACGATAGGAATTGAGATGATTGATTGTTCTTTTGGTTGAAGGGCCAGCTAACAAGCGCTTCCAGCCGACCGTGCTCCGCTGCGCTCCGCACGGCGACTGAAGCGCAGGTCGTTAGGCGGACGTGCGTAATCATGATTCCAACCAACAGGAAGAGGAGAAGAACATGGTAACGCTGACGATTACCCTCTCGGAAGAACAATGGGCACAATTACAAGAAAAAGCCAGACGCTATCAGGTCGCTCCGGAAGAGCTGTTCCGGGTGAATCTTGAGGAATTGCTGGCCAGACCTGACGAAGAGTTCCAACACGCTGTGGAGTATGTGCTGGCCAAGAATGCCGAGCTCTATCGGCGGCTGGCAACGACTTGAAGGGCAATGCGCTATCTCACCCTCAATGAGGTGCTCGAGTTGTATCATCGAGTCATGGAACAATCCGGCGGCGCGATTGGGGTTCGTGATCTGAACGCGCTTGAATCGGCTGTAGCCCAGCCTCGCATGACATTTGGTGGACAGGAGCTCTACCCCACAATTGTTGAGAAGGCGTCCGCTTTGGGCTTTTCACTGATTCGGAATCATCCATTCGTGGACGGCAACAAGCGAACTGCCCATGTGGCAATGGAAACATTTCTGGTGTTGAACGGCTACGAGATAGAAGCCCCAGTGGATGAGCAGGAGCGGGTCATCTTGCAAGTGGCCTCAGGCGAGATAGATCGCGAAGCATTTGCAAAGTGGCTGCGTGCGCATATTGTGCCAAGAGTGGAGCGCCAATAGACGAGAGCCTGCCTAACCCTCGCTGCAGCCGACCCGCCTCCGCTGGCACTTCGCGGCGCGGCTGAAGCGCAGGCCGTTGGGCAGGTTCCCTTCGCTGACATCGAAATTCTCGAGGATAATGGGCAAAGTGAAAATCGCCATACTAACCGCTGGTACTCGGGGGGATGTGCAACCCTATGTGGCGGTTGGAATTGGTCTTCAATCAATGGGACATCAGGTCCGGATCGCCACGCATCGCAATTTTAAGTCCCTGCTCGACCAATACGGGCTCGGTTTTTCTCCGGTCGAAGGTGATCCGCGTCAAATTCTTATGGGAGACGTGGGGCAGAGGCTCCTGAGCACCGACAAAAATCCCATAGCAATGATGCGGCACACCATTGCTGCCGCAGAGCCTGTCCTGCATCAAGTTTTTGATGACTATTGGAAAGCCTGTCAGGATGCCGATGTGATTCTGTTTCATCTCCTGGCGGCGTTGCCGGCGGCCTCCATCGCCGAAAAACGGAATGTTCCAGCCTTTCCTCTGTACCTCCAACACGTGCATCACACCCGGCACTATCCGAGCGCAGCCGCAACTCCGCTGCCGCTGGACATTCCATTCCTGGCAGGTCTGTACAATCGCCTTACGTATAAGCTGGAAGATTGGGCGTTTTGGCACTTTATTCGGTCGGTTATCAATCACTGGAGGGGGCATGTCCTGGGCTTGCCTGCTTACAAGGCCAACCCTTTTTTAAGCCGGGAATGGCAGCAGCGCCCTTTCCTCTACGGTTTCAGCCCTCGGGTTGTTCCGAAGGCGCCTGACTGGGGAGACAATATCCATATAACCGGATACTGGTTTCTTCCAACGGCTGAAGATTGGCGTCCCCCGAAACGGCTGGTAGATTTTCTACAATCGGGCTCGCTGCCTGTGTATATTGGCTTCGGGAGTATGGTTCATCGTGACGCCGAAGAGATGACGGAGATCGTGTTGAAGGCATTGCAGATGACAAACAGGCGAGGAGTTCTGGCCGCGGGCTGGGGTGGGCTCAGCGATAGCGATCTTCCGGACCATGTGATAAAAATAGACTTTGCACCCCATGACTGGCTTTTCCCGAGAATGGCCGCCGTGGTGCATCACGGCGGAGCCGGGACCACGGCGGCAGGCTTGAGGGCCGGAGTGCCCTCTGTCATTGTACCGTTCTTCGGTGATCAGCCGTTTTGGGGATGGCGGGTAGCGGCATTAGGGGTAGGGCCTCCGTCCATTCCCCGCAAAAAACTCACGGCAAAGTCGTTGGCGAAAGCCATTGAGTTTGCCGTCAACGACGAGGGCGTGAAGAGGCGAGCTGAGAAGTTAGGCGAGGCGATTCGCGCCGAGCGAGGCGTTGATCGTGCTGTGGAGATACTGACTGAGTACTTCGCCAGCAGCCAGTATAAGCGCGTGTCTGAAAATTGATCGGCAAGGTGTCTGAGGGGGCTCCCTCAACGACCGGCTCCACAGGGGGAGGTGTGGAGGGGACCTCCCCTCCACGGAAAACCCCACTTTTCCGGCCTGCACCTGCCTTTCTCGGCCCTTCCTTGAAGGATCCAGGCCGAGGCCGGGCAGGTCGAAGGAAGAGGAAGGGCTTTTTTCAAAGAGGCGGAGCCTCTCCGGGCCTTCCCACAGCAGAAGCAACGGCATTTCTCAGACACACTCCATTGATCTTCGCGTGGTGAAAGAAACATGCGGGCCGCGTCATTCGTTTCGGATAAGTCGAGGCGACCCGCCGGGTCGCCTTACAGAACTATTTCCTGAAGACCAGGGTTCCTATGTTGCTTTATCTAAGCGAAGATCAATAAGGCGAGCCTTTCTATGAAGTCCAAAGACATCCTGAATCTTGGTGGTATTGATAGGCGATGAGGAAATTCTCTCCATGGATAGGGCGCCTCTTGTTCGCAATGCCCTTTGCTGGCTTTGGCGTCTTTGTTCTCCTCACCCTTTTAGGGGCACGGCCCAAGATATTTCCGGGGGGACAATGGACGGTTCCAGCAAAATGGTCCGTGGATTGGTGGCTATTTTGGGGCGTGGGATGGGCATTCTCGGGTGCTGCGGCCTTCATCCTATTGAGCGGTGATGACTGGTTGCGTGATCAGGTTGTCCTGCGGACATGGATTCAGGATCTGGCCTTTGTAGTGCTTTTCGTGTTGTTTCTGATACCCCTAAATCTGCTGCTGGTTTCTCCATTGGCGAAGGGTGAGGCTACTTTCCAGGTGCTCTTTCTGACATACTCTGGGCCGGGGGCGGGACTGCTCAACCGCTTGGCGATCGGGTTGGTCGTCCTCGTTTTTGACTTGTTTGGCATTGCGTTGATCCGTTGCCTTGTTCGGCGGACGAGACGCTTGCTGCAGGCTCCCAACGGGAAGCCTGATGGTTGACAATCGTTTGGAATGACATTAGCGTCGGTTTGGGGAATCTGTTGTGTGGTTGAAGGGGGCGGCCGACTGTTGACGTCGCTCCGATGGCGAGTTGCCGGAATCTGCGTGTTCCGTGTTCTCGGGAGTAATCTTACTTATGGAGAAACCCATTCCCTTTTTCAAATTCAAAACGGCAAGTTCGATTGTGGCGCTGGGCCTTCCCGTTGCCTTGATTATCCTGATGCTGCGCCTGGTGAGCGCGGCGGCAGCTCCGGCCACGGCAGGCTTTCTAGATCCTGACTTTGGCAATGGCGGCCATGTCATTATCCCCATCACCGGTACGAACCAGATCGCCAGGGACGTCGCTATCCAGCCGGATGGCAAACTGATCATTGCGGGCTATGACAAATGGGGGACGAGCGACCACGATGCCATCCTGGCGCGTGTCAACCCGGATGGTAGCCTGGACGGGACTTTTGGCGCTGGCGGTATCGTCACCACAGCTCTCTCCGCTGGTGATGATGCCATTTACGCCATCGCCTTGCAATCGGACGGTAAAATCGTGGCCGCCGGGCTAACGAAGGAAGGTGGCCGCAGTGTGGCGGCCCTCATGCGTTACCGTTCGAACGGCGCTCTGGATGCCGATTTTGGCAATAACGGTGTCGTGACGGCCAGTTTGCAGCCGGCCGAGTCGTTTTTCCTGAGTGTGGCTGTGTTGGATGATGGCCGCATTGTAGCGGGTGGTACCGTGGCCCCGCCCGCAGCATCGTCTTCGCCTCGGGCGTTCCTTCTCGCCCGGTACCGTCCCAACGGCGCGCCGGATCCCTCGCTGGGTGGCAGTGGCGTCGTGACCACCGCCATTCCCGGTGGCGACGCCAGTAGTTGGGATATGGCTGTGCAACCGGATGGCAAAATCATCCTGGCCGGTTACGTCAGGGCGCCCGGGGGCGGAACGGATTGGGCTCTGGTCCGCTACAACGCGGACGGCGGCTTGGATGCTGGCTTTGGCGCGAACGGCGTTGTCACGCAAAACTTGGGGTTTTATGACTATGGCTATGGTGTGAGTATCCAATCCGATGGCAAAATTGTGCTGGGGGGCCTGGCAGGAGGGGTGGGAGGCCTGGCGCGATACCATGCCGACGGCCGTTACGACAACAGTTTCGGATCCATCACCGGCGCCAATTTTGTGACCATGGTCGTTCCCGGATATAACACATCCGTTTTCATTGAGACGGCCTTGCAGGCTGACGATGGGATTGTGGCCGCTACCAGGATGGGTGGGGGCAGCGGGCCGCCAGCTGTGGGCGTAGCCGGTTTTGACCGGAACGGCCATCCCGACTCGCGCTTTGGCCCATACGGTGTGATCACCACGACCACCGGCACGCACACCAGTTCCAGTTACGCCCTTCTGACGCAACCTGACCGGAAAATCGTCCTGGCCGGGCACGTGGATATGGACGATACCGACGGCTATGAGGTAGATCTGGCGCTATGGCGGTTCATGCCGCAGGGCAAAGTGTACCTGCCGGTCGTCGCCAGATAGCGTCGCTGGCGACGACCGGCCATGTGTGCAGCGGGCTGGTTTCCCTCGCCTTGCTTGGCTCGCCAGCCGCTGATCCGATCGATAGCCCGCTATGGTTTATGGAGGAAGCGTTGTGATCGTTCTCTATCTGCTTCCCGTGGTTCTGAGCGCTTTGCTGCTGGGGGCGCATTTCCTTCGGATGGGGATGATGCCGCTGGTGGCTCTTTCCGTGGCGCTTCCTTTCGTCCTGTTGCTCAGGCGAGCGTGGGCGGCGCGATTGGTGCAAATCCTTCTCGTGTTAGGAGCGCTTGAGTGGATAAGGACGTTGACGGTCCTCGCCGCCGCGCGATGGGCAAGTGGACAGCCCTGGATTCGGCTCGTAGTGATCCTGGGAGCGGTTGCGGTGTTCACCGGAGGCTCAGCGTTGCTCTTCTCCTGGAGCCGCCCAGTCAGGAGGTGGTGTGGGTTGGAGGAAGCGTCCTGAACGCAATGAGACCGGACGGGATCATCGCTTTGAACCCACCCTTGTCTTCCCCCTCTTTGTCGGACGTTCCCGTTGTCCCTGTCCTTCCCCATGAGTGCTGCCGGTTGGTGACCCGCTCCATACCCTCGTGAGCTGGCGGCTGTTTGTAAGAAATCATCCGCGTGCGCTTGAAGGAGATTCTGCCGTGCCTGCCCTGCGGTTGTATCTGTTGGGCACTCTGGATATCCGCTATGATGATCGGCCACTGCCCAAGCCTCCCACGCTGAAATCTCAATCCCTGCTGGCTTACCTGGTCTGCCATCGCGATCGGCCGCAACCTCGTGACAGGCTGATTCATCTGTTCTGGGGCGATCGGCCGGAGCGCAACGCGCGCCGCTCCCTCAACACCGCTCTGTGGCACATCCGCCATCGTTGCCTCCCTGACGCAGAGACCATCTTGAGCGATGCTCATACGGTGCAGTTCGATCCCCGGGCACACCTCTGGCTCGACGTGGACGAGTTCGAGTCCCTGTCCTCGCGCGAGGATCTGGCCAGCCTGCAGTCGGCGGCGGCGCTCTACCGAGGGGACTTCCTCGAGGGCTTCTACGATGATTGGGTGATCAACGAGCGCTATCGGTTAGAGGCGCTGTTTTTCGAGGTGTTGGAGCGGCTGATGGTTGGCCAGGAAGCGCGGGGAGAGCACGAGGCGGCGCTGGCCACGGCCCTCCATCTCCTGAGTCGCGATCCGCTGCGGGAGGAGGCCCATCGGGCGGCTATGCGCGCCTACTGCCGGCTGGGACGGCGCAACGCCGCCCTGGAGCAGTACCGCCGCTGCCGGGAGGCTGTACAGAGGGAACTGGGCGCGGAGCCGATGGTCGAGACCACCGAACTTTACCAGGCGATTCTGGCAGGACACATCGAGATCGGGCGCGTATCCGGGGTTCGACTGCCCCTTGTGGAGATGCTGCCTGAAGCGCCCTCGCCGTCGGGGCGCACGCCGCTGGACGTGACCGAGGCAAGCCCCTTGGTGGGACGCGAGGAAGAGCTGGCATGTCTGCATCGCTGCTGGCGGGAGGCGCAGGCCGGCCGTGGTCGTCTGGTCCTCATCGGGGGCGAGGCGGGCATCGGCAAGAGCCGCCTGATCCAGGCCTTCTCCGACCACCTGCGCTGGCAGGGCGTACGGATCCTGCAGGGCCACTGCTACGAATTCGAACGCCTGTTGCCCTATCAACCTATCGCCGAGGTGCTGTAGGCGGCGTTGCCTACTCTGACATCCGCGACCGTGTCACGTCTGCCCACATGGGTCCTGGGGGAAGTGGCTCGACTGGTGCCGGAGATCATGGAGCAGCCGGCCCTGGCGAAGGATCGGGATCGGGCTGATCTCTCGCCTCCCTCCACGGTCCGCTCCGACCAGGAGCGCGCGCGTCTTTTCGACGCTGTGGCCCGTTTCCTGGCCGGGCTGGCTGCCCACAGCGCGCTCCTCGTCGTCCTGGAGGATCTGCACTGGGCCACCGAGACCACGCTGCAACTGCTCCACTATCTGGCGCGCCGCCTGGCGGAACACCCGATGCTCCTGGTGGGCTCCTATCGGATCGGGGAGGTGGAGCCGCAGCACCCCTTCCACGGCCTCAGAGAGCAACTCCATCGGCAAGGGCTGGCCGTGTCGCTGCGCCTGCCGCCGCTGTCGGTGGCGGCCGTGGAGACCATGGTGGCGCGAATGTCCGGGGCCGGCGCAGCGACGATCCCTCTGGCCCGGCGGCTACATCGCAAGACGGAGGGCAACCCCTTCTTCATCATCGAGATCATCAAAGAGCTCTTTGAGGCCGGCACATTGCGTCTGGAACAGGGGCGCTGGCAAGGCGATTTCATCCGCCTTAGCGAGACCGATCTCCCCTTGCCGGCGAGTGTGCGCGAGGTTATCCAGGGCCGGGTGCGCCGGTTGGATAAGGACAGTCGGACAGCGTTGCAGCAGGCGGCCGTCAGCGGCCAGGAGTTCGATTTGGAGTTGCTGAACGCCCTGCGGGGTGAGGATGAGGGGGCGACTCTGGAGGTCATCGATGCGCTCCTGCGCCACAGGTTGATCGTAGAAGGGGCGGGAACCATGGGCCGGGATTACGCCTTCTCCCACCATCTCATTCAGGAGGCGGTCTACGCCGGGATTCCGCAGCGTCGCCGACAATACGTGCACGCGCGGGTGGGGGTGGCGATGGAGCGTCTGTACGGCTCGCAGATAGAGGAACTGGCCGGCGAGCTGGCGTTTCACTTCCAGCAAGGTCGGCTGTTGGACGAGTCGCTGACGGAGAAGGCGATCACCTACCTGCTGCGGGCGGGGGATCGGGCGCGCGGGCTGTACGCTCACCGTGAGGCGATCCACTTCTACCAGCAGGCGCTGGCGCTTCTCCGCGAGCAAGGTGAATATGGACAGGCGGCGCGGACGTTGATGAAGCTGGGGCTTACCCATCACAACGCCTTTGACTTTAAGCGGGCGCGCCAGGCTTACGATGAGGGTTTCGCCCTGTGGCAGCGAGCGGGGGCGGTTCAGCCGACGGCGCTGCTGCCCGCTCCCCACGCCCTGAGGGTGCTTTGGAGCGATCCCCTGACCCTGGACCCGACCGTGGCCGATGATGTCGTTTCGGTGAGCGTGATCGACCAGCTCTTCAGCGGGCTTGTGGAGTTGAGTCCGGAGACGGACGTGATCCCCGACGTGGCCCGAACCTGGGAGGTTTTGGAAGACGGCCAAAAGTACGTCTTTCACCTGCGGGACGACGTGTGGTGGAGTGACGGAAGCCCGGTGACGGCGGCGGACTTCGAGTACGCCTGGAAACGGTTGCTCGATCCGGCGATCCGTTCGCCCATTGCCCGCCGGCTTTTCGGCATCAAAGGTGCCAGCGCCTTCCATCGGGGTGAGGCTGGCAGGGAAGATGTGAGGGTACGAGCCGTGGATAGGGTCACCCTGGTGGTGGAACTGGAGGAGCCGACCAGCTACTTCCCTCACCTGCTGGCGAGCAGCGCCGCTTATCCCGTGCCCCGGCATGTGGTGGAAACGCACGGGGCATCCTGGACGGAGGTGGGGAGCATCGTCACCAACGGTCCTTTCCAGTTGGAGGCCTGGGACCGGGGGGAGCGCATCCTCCTGTCGCGTAATCCCAGGTACCATGGCCGGTTCGAGGGGAATGCTCAGCGGGTGGAGCTGTTCCTGATTCAGGATCCGTATGCCCAATTGGAGATCTACCAGGCTGATGGCCTGGACGTCCTGGATCTCTGGGCCCTGCCGGCGCCCGAGATGGATCGCGCAAGGCAGCGGCACGCCACGGAGTATATCTCGGTCCCCGTGCCGCGCACCCACTATGTGGGATTCGACGTCAGCCGGCCGCCCTTCGACGATCTTCGGGTGCGCCGGGCTTTCGTCCTCGCCACGGATCGGGAGAGGCTGGCGGAGGTGGCCATGAGAGGCTGCCGCTTTCCAGCTATGGGAGGGTTCGTGCCGCCGGGAGTGCCAGGTCACTCGTCGGGGATTGGCCTGCCGTATGATCCTGACTTAGCGGGACAGCTCCTGGCCGAGGCTGGCTACCCGGGTGGCTGTGGCCTCCCCGTCGTCGAGTCCCTGACGGGGGACGACGATACTGTGAGAACGTATTTGTGGGCTCAATGGCGGGAAAACCTGGGGGCAGAGATCAAGTGGGGGCCGGCGGAGTATGGGGTGCTTCGCGATAGGATAGAGCGGGAGCCGCCGCACATGTTCATCTTAAGCTGGGGGGCCGCCTATCCCGATCCTGACTTCTTCCTGCGGGCGAGCCCCGTCCGGCGTGACAGCCGATGGAGAGACGAAACCTACGACGGACTGGTAGAGCAGGCCAGGCGGGTGACGGATCAGAAGGAGAGGATGAGGCTGTACAGGCAGGCGGACAGGATTTTGGTTGAAGAGGCGGTGATCATGCCCCTCACGTATGGGCGGATGCACCTGTTGGTAAAGCCATGGGTGAAGAAGTTTCCCACGTCTACGATCAGGCAGTGGTTCTGGAAGGATGTCGTTATCGAGCCGCATTAGCCGCTAGCCTGATGAAGAGGGTTCCCTCCCCAAGCCAGACCGGGATGTGCAGTCCCCTCGCCATCCCTGGAGGCGATTTTTCCTCATTGATTGATCCTCCTATGGCAGACCGCCACCATGAGGGCAGAGCCGAAGGGGCCGGGTATAGCTTCGTCTTCACTCCCTTTGGGTAGCGCTGGTTGCGCTCCACGGTAGTCTCCCTCATGGGTGTTGCGGGGGCAGGGCGATTCATGAATTGCCCCCGCCCACAGGTAGGCGGCAGATCAATCCTCCGTCTGGGAAAAGGCCCACAGGAGGCGCCATGCATGCAGTGCTGCGCACAGAATGGCCTCCTGTGGGCTCACCAACACGAGACAGGGAGACCACCTGCCCCACGGTAGCCGGGAAACAACGTCCTCGATTCCAATATGAGCATTTGATGGAGTCGAGGTTGAGCGGCGATTTGACGGCCGATTTGATGCTCTATTGATAGCTGTGTCATATGCTGCCATCGTAGGGTGGCGGACTTTTGCACGCGAAGTACTTGCTACCGGACACTTTTGCGTGGGAATCAGCGAGAGGCGACATGTTCCCCTATCAAGCGTCCCTGCATGTAGGGGAGCAGCGCCGTGTTACTCGCTGTAGTGTTGGACCCCCATGTGCTAAACGCCATATAATTGGACCCCAGAAGGCAGGAGGCCGGGCAAGAAGGGATGGGCGATGCTGACACGAATTGCCCGCAAATCCTATGAGACCAGGAGGCGGGGTATGCCTGGGGCCATTCCTCGACCGACTCGGGAAGAGATTGTCCGTCGGCATGAGCGGGGTGAGAGCTTGGGCCAGATTGCTCAAGATCTGGGGCTTCCGTTTTGGACGGTTCGCAAGGTTTGGCGCCGCTATCGAGATGAAGGGGAGAGTGGGCTGACGCCGAGATATGAGCGATGTGGCCGGCATGGTCTGCGGTTTGAGCACAAGGTGCATCGTGCTGCGCTGTGGTTGAAGCGGTTGCACCCACGCTGGGGCACCACACTGATTCGGACCATTCTGCAAGATCGATGGCCAGAGGTGGCTATGCCCAGTGAGCGGACGCTGCAACGCTGGTGGCAAGCGGCTGGGCTCAACCGTCGGCCTCAGCGCCAGGTGCGGATGAACCATGCCCGGAGCCAGGAGCCGCATGAGGTATGGCAAATCGACGCAGTAGAGGGAAAGTGCCTGGCATCGGGGCAGGTGGTGAGCTGGATGACTGTCCAAGACGAATACACAGGGGCTATCTTGGAGACTACGGTTTTCCCCCCACAAGCAGATCAAGGAGGCACCGGCCACGGAGGTCCAGGTGGCGTTACGTCGCTGCTTCGAGCGCTGGGGAATGCCGGCTCGGATTCGAGTGGATAACGGAGCACCTTGGGGGAATACCCATCGCGACCTGCCCTCTCCCCTCTCCCTGTGGCTGATCGGGCTAGGTGTCGAGGTGATATGGAATCGACCCAGGCATCCCACCGACAATGGGGTAGTGGAACGGGGCCAAGGCGTGTTGCAGCAGTGGGTGGAGGTGGCCCGTTGTCGAAGCCTAGCCGAGTTAGAACAGTGGCTCGCGTGGGCAGTGGAGATGCAACGAGAGAAGTACCCGGCTTGTGATGGGAAGAGTCGCATGGCTTCTTACCCCCAGTTGGTTCACAGCGGACGATCCTATGAAGCAGCTTGCGAAGCCCAGATTTGGGACATCGAGAGAGTCTACTACTGGCTCAGCCAAGGCGTTTGGGCACGCAAGGTGGACAAGGTCGGTTACATCTCCTTGTACAACTACTCTTACTCGGTGGGCCGTCCCTATCGAGGGCAGACCGTGTATGTCCAGTTCGACAGCGAGACTGGCACATGGGCCGTTCGTGACAGTCAAGGTGGCGAGATCAAACGGTTCCAGGCCCGTGGTATCGAGACAGACGCCATTCGCCACCTGTGCGTCTCTCGACCCAAGCGTCGTAACTGCGGTCAGAAGAGCCCTTAGGGGTCCAACTTTATGACGCCTACAATTAGGGGGCCTAACACTACGTCGGGCAACACGCCGCTGCGCCCCATTGGTATCAACTTAGACGATATGGAAGCGTGGCCCCGCATTTCTGGGGTGGCTCGGAGGGGCGTCAGCCCCTCCGAAGAACTCTATTTTCAGCCCCTCACCTGCCCCGTGGGGCCGGAGGCCACCGGCCAAAGCCCCAACCAGGCAGGTAGAAGGTGAGAAAAAGAGTTTTCCTGCGGAGGGGCCTCCCCTTTCAGGTGCGACCGCCCGTGGAAGGAAAAAGCGACAGGCGGGGGCCTCGCTCATGCTGTTCAGTTGACGCGAATAGGGCGCAGCGACGCTGCCCCTACCGCGGTATCAGCAGAGCT
>JAJRVX010000268.1:0-3132 GCA_024277095.1 Chloroflexota bacterium | reverse complement strand
GGCGAGCGGCCGCTGGTGTTGTACATCGGCACGATCACGAAGGCCGCCACCAGGAACCAGACGACGCCGATGATGGCCACCGGGATCCCCAGTCGGGGCTTTCTTTGCACGAATGCGGCATACAGCCCCATCATGGCGACCAGCAAGGGCATCTCCTCCTTGGTGGCAGCGGCCAGCAGCGCGAAGATCAGGAACATGCGGGTGCGGCCGGAGAGCAGCCCGTAGGCGGCGAAGAGGAGCAGGCTGGCGGCCAGGGTCACCGCGTGGAAGTCGAAGCGGTTGGCGGCCTCCAGCGCCGGGAACAGCAGGTATGCGGCCGGGAAGACAACGGCCGGCAGGCCGTCCCCCAGCCGATCTCGGGCCAGCCAGTAGGCGGGCAGCGCGCCCAGGGCGATCACGACCGACTGGAGGATCAGCAGCGCTCGGGGATCGCTCCAGATCCAGTACAGCGGCGCGATGAGGAAATAAATGGGCTCCACGTGCATGGCCAGCCGGGTGCCCGCCTTAAAGGTTTTGGCTCGTCCCTCCCAGTTGGTGAAGGCCAGCGGCTGCCCCCTCGCCGTGTTCCACACCGCCTGATCCACGTTTCCCAGATCGTACGCGTTCGTCTGCAACGCCTCGTGGCGGGCGATCGTCAGCGCGCTGAAGAAGATCATGTAGGCGGCCATGAGGAGGAGCACAACCGCCAGCGAGGGTTGCCGTATTACCTTACGTTTTACGCTGTACGTTTTACGTTTTACGCAATGCATAATGCGTAAAACGTAAAACGTAAAACGTGAGGCGTGGCGCGTGTGGGTGCTCATCGGACGCGCACCGCGTTCTCTAGGAGGATATGATCGCCCAGGGGGGCGCCATCCGGCCCCGTCACTGGCAGGCGAACCCCCGTGGCGGGATCGTACAGGCCCACCGCGATGGCATAGCTTCCGGGGGGCGCGTCGGCGGCGACCTGGAACGCGTATGGGTCCCGCACCTCATCCCCGGTCGTCCACAGCGGTAGCGGCTGCGTGCCGAAGACGGGCGGGTTGTCCTGTTGCCCTCGCAGGGTGCCTTGCTCGTCGATGAGATGGACGAACACGGTACGGGCGGGCGGGCTCGTCGTCAGGGCGCGCCAGTATAGCGTCACACGTACGGTCTCCCCTGGTTGTACCTTGGGCGTCTCCACGCGGTAGCCCACCAATTCGATCAGATCCCCCATCCGGGCGCCGACCTGATGCGGGACGCGCTCCGGCAGGCGATCCCGATATTCCGGTATCGGCGTTGGGCGACGCTTGCCCTGACGGAAGCGCATCAGGTGCAGGATCGTCCCGTCGCCCAAGAGCCGGGGAGCCAGTTGGCTCTCCCGTATCTGTGGCCGAAGCCGGGCCCCCACGTCCCATACGTCGGGCCCGTCCAGGATGTCCATCCCCACGGAGAACTCCGACAGCTCGCCCGACCACCAGGTGAACGTGTCGGCGATCACCCGGATCGTCTCCCCCGGCTGCCAGTGGCTGGTGGGATACCACACCAGCGTCATCTGCGGGATCTCCGTCGCGCCGCGGAGCTGATAGCGCTCGTCGGCCAGGTAGAGCGCGATGGCGTAATCCCGCTCCAGCGGGCGCAACGCCTGGAAGTAGAGTGCATAGAACGGCTCGCCGTAGCGTCGGGGCAGGATATCGAACCCCAGGAAGCGAACGGCATCGCCGAAGTCCACCACGGCCGGGTACTGTGGATCGGCCTCAGACGTGCGGGCGAAATCGAAGAACGCATCGGGCAGCGGCCGTAGCTCGGCACCACGGCGCAGGAGGACATACCCGTCGGCCGCGTCGATCACGCCGTACCCCGGCCGCTCCACGACGTTCTCTTTTAACCAGGCGTGCATGTTGCGGTAATTGTAACCGGGATACGTGGTAACGTCCAAAAGCAGGTATTCGCCGCTGACGTCATAGGGGATGATCGTGATGCGCTCTCGCTGGGAGAGGTGCGGGTTCAGGTTCTGTTGGGTGGATACGCTGGCGTCCGGGGGGATCTGCGCCAGGAAACGACGCAGCAGGCGATGATGATCCGTCTTCTCGGGGGGGCGGTAGTCCGGGGCCAGCGGCGTGAACCCCCCCTGGTACTGGGCGATTAAGCTGCAGATCAGCACCAGTCCGGCGAGCCCTCCGACCCATCGCTCTCTCGGCCAGGGCGTCCGCCGATCGAGCCATCGGCTCAGCCATGCTGCGCCCATCACGGCGGCGACGGCGACCACCGGCGCGATGGGAGCCACGTAGTGTCGGCCCAGGACGTGCTGGGTGGGGTTGTTGCTAAGCAGGTTGAGGGCGATGGACGGGGCGGCGATCAGCAGCGTCGGCCACCCGGCGATGGGGGTGAACGCCATGGGCCACAGCAGCCCGGCCATGTAACGTACGGTCTCCCAACTGAGCAGGGTGCGGATCATGGCCACCACCAGGGTGGGGAGGCTGGAGATCGTGAGCCCGCCTGGGCCCAACACATCCGCATACCGGTCCAGGTACTGGGACTGCCCGCCCAGCGTGTAGTGCGGGATGATCACAAAGACGGCGACGATGAACCACGCCGCCGCTGCTGCGATCGTGACGAGCCCGGCGGATCGTTCCCGTTCCCAGATCAGCGCATATAGCCCCATCATCCCGACGAGCAGCGGCATGTCCTCCTTGGTGGACATGATGAGGATGACCAGCAGGGTGAACCATCCCCATCGTCGGCGGCGTAGCGCCCAGAAGGCGAAGGGGACCAGCCCTCCGACCAGGGTGACGGCGTGAAAGTCGTCCAGGAGCGCCCATTGCAGCGGCGCGTAGAGGAGGAAGGCCGCCACCATGGCGATTGCCGGCCATGGCCGTCCGAGCACGTCCAGGGCCAGCCGATAGACGGCGAGGCCGCCCAGGGCGACGACGATCGCCTGCAGGATCAGCAGCAGCCGGACGTCGCTCCAGATCCAGTACAGCGGCGCGATGAGCAGGTAGATCGGCTCGAAGTGCATGGCCAGGCGAGAGGGATAGCGGAAATCGTCGCTCTTACCGATCCAGTTGGTGAATTGGAGGATGCGGCCGTGGGCCGTGTTCCACACCGCCTGATCCACGTTGCCCAGGTCGTAGCCCCGGGAGTTCAGCGTCTCATGTCGGAGCACGGACAGGT
>JAJRVX010000267.1:0-5752 GCA_024277095.1 Chloroflexota bacterium | reverse complement strand
GCCGCCATCGCCGGCCTGGGCAGCATCCTGCCGGAGCTCTTCACCGCCTACCTGGTGGAGGGAAAAGCGCGTAAGAAGCCCTATCTCCTGGGTGTAATCACCGTGCGATGGATCTCGTGGGCGGCCCTGGCGGGGCTCACCTACCAATACGCGTTGACCCGGCCCGATCTGGTGCTGATGGTCTTCTTCGGCCTGCTATTGCTCTTCTCCCTGGCCGGCGGCATGGGCACCGTGGTGTACGCGGATATCTTCGCACGGGCCATCCCGACCGAGCGGCGTGGCCGATTCGTGGGCACCCGGAATCTGCTGGGCTACGCGCTGGCCGTAGGGGCCGGAGCCGTGGTCCGAACCATCCTCCAAGACGACCTGCGCTTCCCATTCCCGCTGAACTACGCCACCCTGTTCGGTCTGAGCGGAGTTGCCCTGGCCATCGCCTTCACCGGCTTCGCGTTGATCCGGGAACCCATCTACCCCGTCCGACACCAGGCGATCTCCCTTCGCGATCTGCTGCGCCGCTCGGCGGGATTGGTGAAGGCCAGCGCCAATTTCCGAACCCTGCTGATCACCAATGGACTGCTGATGACCGGTCTGGCGCTGGCGCCCTTCTACATCGTTTACGCCCGCCAGGAGCTTCAGGTAGCCCCCGGGCTGATCGGGGTTTTCCTGTCGGCCCAGATGATCGGGGCTGCCGCATCCAATTTGCTTTGGGGATGGCTGGGCGACCGACACGGTAACCGGCTCGTCATCGTCGCTGTGTCCATCCTGGGCAGCGCCGCTCCTATCATCGCCCTGGCTATCCCGTCGACGGTGGCCTCGTTATACGCCATCGTCTTCCTGCTCCTGGGGGCCACGCTCAGCGGCATGCGGGTGGGATACGGCAACATCATCCTGGAGATGGCGCCACCCGAGGTGCGCCCGACCTGCGTAGCACTGCGCGACACGCTGCTGATGCCCATCGCTCTGCTCCCACTGGTCGCGGGGGCGCTGATCCAGCAGTTGCCCTATATCTGGGTCTTCGGGGCCGGGGCTCTGCTCATGGGGATCGGCTTCCTGGTGAGCCTGCGCCTCTTGGATCCCCGCCATAGCACCGACGGCATGTGCCAGCCGTAAACGGCGTCAGGATAACCCGACACGATAGGAGCGTACGGAATGGTGAAGGTCACCTGCATAGTCGACAACACCGCCCGGCGAGGGTCCGCCTTTTGGGGCGAGCACGGCCTGTCCTTTCACATCGAGACGGACAAGGGCAGCGCGCTCCTGGATACGGGCCGCAGCGAGGCGGTGTTCCTGCACAACCTCGGGCTGCTGGGCAAGCACCCGCGTGACGTGGACGCCTTGATCCTCAGCCACGCCCATTATGACCACACCGGGGCGGTGGACACGGTCCTGACGCTGCACCCCGGCCTGCCCCTCTTCGCCAGCCCCGAGATCCTTCGGCCGCGCTTCTCTCACCGAGGCGGCGTACGTAAGTCCATTGGGCTCCCCCTCTCGCAGGAGGAGCTCGCCCGGCGATCCGAACTACGTCTGAGCGCCCAGCCGGCGGAGGTGTTGCCAGGCGTATGGACGACTGGCGAGATCCACCAGCGACCGGAGCCTCAGGGACGCAGTTCACACCACTGGGTGCTTCAAAATGGCAAATGGGAGCCTGATCCCTATCGGGATGACATGTCGGTAGTGGTGGAAACCAGGGAGGGACTCATCGTCATTTGCGGCTGCTGTCACGCGGGGCTGCTGAACACGCTGGGCCACGTGGCTCAAACCTTCCGGCGCCCCATCGTCGCCGTGCTGGGAGGCACCCATCTCCAGGACGCCGAAGAGGCGCACCTGCACCATGTGGCAGGCGTGCTGCACGATACCTACGGACACCCCGCCCTCTATCTGAATCATTGCACTGGCGAGCGGGCCCTCGCGGTCCTGGCCAACGCCCTGGGTGACCGGGTTCACGCCTGCCCGGCAGGGACGGCGCTGAACTTTTGACCCACCTACATGGAAACCAAGGAGAGAGCCATGAAAATCGTCGTATCAGCCAACGGATATGATCTGGAAGCGCCGGCCAGCCCCGTCTTCGGGCGCTGCCCCGTCTACGTCTTCGTCGATACGGAGACGATGGCTTTTGAGGCCATGGACAACCCGGCGCAGGCCGCCAGCGGCGGCGCCGGCATCCAGGCAGCCCAATTCGTCGTCAACCACGGGGCGCAGGCCGTGCTAAGCGGGAACGTCGGCCCCAATGCCTTCGACGTGTTGGCGGCGGCCAACGTGCCCGTCTACCTGGTCGCTGAAGGCACGATGCGCGATGCGGTCGAGGCGTTCAAGGCCGGCCGTCTGCAACGGATGGACCGGGCCAGCGTGCGAGCACACGCCGGGATGCGCGGCGGACGCGGTATGGGAATGCGCGGTGGTATGGGAGGTGGCCGAGGCATGACGTCCTCCACGCCCTCTCCGCCGACGGACGCGCGCATCCGGGAGATCGAGGAGCTGAAGGGACAGGCTCGCGAGCTGCGCCAACAACTGGCCCAACTCCTGGATCGCATCGATCAACTGGAGCAGGGATCGTAACACGCACCTTTCGTGTCATCAATCTCAGGAGGGGGGAAGACATATGCGTATCGCCATTTCCGCCGATGATCCCAACGGACTGGAGGCCGTAGTCAGCCCACACTTCGGGCGGTGTCCTTACTATGTCCTCGTGGACGTGGTGGAGGGCCAGATCGCGGCCATTCAGGCGATCGAGAATCCCTACTTCCGGCAACATGTCCCCGGCGTGGTGCCGGAATTCATCCGTCGACAGGGGGTCGACGTCATGCTCACCGGGGGCATGGGCCGTCGTGCGGTGACCTTCTTCGAACAGTTCGGCATCGAGCCGGTGACGGGCGCCAGCGGGACGGTGCGCCACGCGCTGTCCCAGTATCTGGGCGGCGATCTCACAGGCGCCGAGCCGTGCCATGAGAGCGTGGCCCACGCCCAACAAGAAGGCGAATACGAACGGGACGAGGTTGGCCGCCTGCGCGAGGAGGCCGAAGGGCTACAGGAGCAATTGAAACAGATCGAGGACCGGCTGGGCCGGTTATCGTCGAGCTGAGGTAGATATGGTCATCACAGTAGCCAGTGGCAAAGGTGGCACAGGCAAAACCACCATCGCCGTCAATCTTGGGCTGGCCCTGTCGAAAGCGGGCCAGCCCCCCGTTCATATCATCGACTGCGATGTAGAGGAGCCCAACGCGGCCCTGTTCCTCCATCCCACATTGGGGGAAAGCGAGGAGGTCGGGCAACTTATCCCAGAGGTGAACCTGGATCTGTGCACCTTCTGCGGCCGTTGCGCCGAGGTATGTCAGTACAGCGCCATCGCCGTCGTGGGCCAGCGCGTGCTGGTCTTCCCGGAGCTGTGTCACGGGTGCGGAAGCTGCACGCTCAACTGCCCCAAGGGCGCCATCCACGAGAAGCTCGACGTGATGGGCGTGCTGGAGATGGGGCGTGCCGGACCGATCACCTTCGCCCAGGGGCGCATGAACGTGGGCGAGGCCATGGCCATGCCCATCATCCGGCAACTGAAACGGCGAGCGATCCCGGACAACCACGATGGCCGAGTCGTCATCCTGGACGCGCCGCCGGGCACCTCCTGCCCCGTGGTGGAGTCCATGCGCGGCTCCGACTACGTGCTCTTGGTCACCGAGCCCACTCCCTTCGGGCTGCACGACCTGCGATTGGCCGTCCAGGTCGCCCGAGACGAACTGGGATTGCCCGTGGGCGTCGTCATCAACCGCGAGGGCATTGGAGACGAGGGCGTGGACGCGTACTGCGAGGAGGAGGGGATCCCTATCCTCATGCGCATCCCGCTGGATCGGCGCATCGCCGAGGCTTACTCCGAGGGCATCCCTATGGTGGAGACGCTGCCGGAGTATCAGGAGGCATTCCTGGCGCTCTATCGGGAGATCGCCCATCGTGTGGGGGTGGAGGTGGCGCCATGAAACAACTCGTCATCCTCAGCGGCAAGGGCGGGACGGGCAAAACCTCCATCGCCGCTGCGCTGGCCCACCTCGCCTCCTCGGAGATGCGCCTGGTTCTGGCCGACGCCGATGTGGACGCGGCGAACCTCGAGCTCGTGTTAGCCCCCACCCGGGTGGAAAAGCACCCATTCGAGGGCGGGGCGATCGCCGAGATCTCGCCCGACAAGTGTCTGGCCTGCGGCGTGTGTGAGGAGGTCTGCCGATTCGACGCCATCATCCCGGGCGACCGGTTCTACCAGGTGGATCGCCTGGCATGCGAGGGATGCGCGGCCTGCTTCTACCAATGCCCGGAGCAGGCCATCCAGATGATCCCCCAACAGGCGGGCGAATGGTACCGATCGGACACCCGCTTCGGCCCGTTATTCCACGCCCACCTGTTCGCCGGGCAGGAGAACTCGGGCAAGCTGGTGACGATGGTGAAACAGCAAGCCCGCCTGCTGGCGCTGGACACGGGCGCAGACCTCCTGTTGGTGGATGGGCCGCCCGGCATCGGCTGTCCGGTGATCTCCGCCAGCGCCGGAGCCGATATGGCCCTGCTGGTAGCCGAGCCCACCATCTCGGGTGCACATGATCTGGACCGCGTGCTGGCGACCACGGACCATTTCGGCGTCCCCGCCCGGGTGCTGATCAACAAGGCGGACATCAACCCGGCGCGTGCCGAGGAGATCGAGGCGTTCTGCCGGGAACGGGAGATCCCCATCGTCGGCCGCATCCCGTACGACACCACGGTGACGAAGGCCATGGTGAACGGTCAGCCGATCACCGCGTACGCCGACGGGCCCGCGGCGGAGGCGCTACGCCAGGCCTGGGCACACCTTCGAGAGGCATTGCGATCATGAACGAGACGCTGCGAGACGCCGTGCTGGAGCGACTGAGCCACGTGATCGATCCGGAGACGGGAGCGGACGTGGTCCGCATGCGACTGATCGAGGATCTGACCGTGGACGAGACCGGGGTGGCCCACTATCGATTTCGTCCCTCATCGCCGTTATGTCCCATTGCCATCCCCCTGGCCTTCGCGATCTACAAAGCCGTCGCCGAGGTAGAAGGGATCACGGACCAGGAGGTAGAGGTCGTAGACTACATCGGGGCGGAGGAGCTGAACGAGCTCCTTCGTGAGGCGGAGCACGCCAGGCGGGAGAAGGAAGCCGGGGCAGAGGATGGATCAGGCAGGCGGTGACAGTCGGGGAGAGGAGGCCGGATGGGGGACATGGAGGGCATGAATACAGAACTGGAGCGATGGGGATGGTTCTCCATCGCCGTCAATGTGACCCTGACCATTATTAATCTGGCCGTGGCGATGACCTCAGGGAGCCTGGCGGTGGCCGCGGAGATGGTCCACAACCTGGTGGACCTGCTCGCCTCCGTCGCGGTCCTGATCGGGCTGAAGCTCTCCACGCGCAAGAGCCGGGATTTCCCCTACGGCCTGTACAAGGTGGAGAACCTGGTCGCGGCCGGGTTGGCGTTCATGATCTTCCTCACCGCCTATGAGATCGGCAAGAAGGCCCTGCTGGCGTCCTCCACCACTCCGACCGTATCCGCCTGGGTACTGGCGGGGGTCACCCTCTCCGTGCTCATCCCATCCATCTTCAGCTTCTTCGAACTGCGAGCGGGCGAGAAGGCCAACTCGCCATCCCTCATCGCCGATGCGAAAGAGTATCGGGTTCATGTGCTGACCTCGGGTATCGTGCTGGTGGCCCTGATCTTCCACCGGGCCCCGATCCCGATCGATCGGATCGCCGCGCTGG
>JAJRVX010000266.1:0-4140 GCA_024277095.1 Chloroflexota bacterium | reverse complement strand
TACACCCGGGTGCTCCAGACCCTGGCACATCAGGCGCCGCTCCTGCTACTGCTGGACGACCTGCAGTGGGCCGACCTCGGCACCATCAGCCTGCTGTTCCATCTGGGCCGACGGCTGGCGGGCAGTCGTATCCTGATCCTGGGCGCCTATCGATCAGAAGAAGTCGCCACCGGCCGAGGCGAGAGGCCGCACCCTCTGCAACCTGTCGTCGACGAGCTCGTGCGTAACTTCGGGGACATCGTGATGGAGCTGGGTAGAACGGAGGACCGGGCATTTGTGGACGCCTTCCTGGATTGCGAGCCCAACCGATTGGGAGCAGCGTTCCGGGAAACGCTCTACCGGCAGACTGGGGGCCATCCCCTGTTCACCGTCGAGCTGTTGCGCGGCATGCAGGAGCGGGGAGATCTGGTCCGAGACGAGGACGGCTGCTGGGTGGAGGGACCGACGCTGGATTGGGAGACCCTGCCAGCGCGAGTGGAGGTGACGATCGCCGAACGCATCAGCCGGCTGCCCGAGGAGTTGCAGGCAATCCTGGCCGTCGCCAGCGTGGAGGGCGAGGAGTTCACGGCCGAGGCGGTGGCTCGCATTCGGGCGACCGACGAATGGGACATGGTACGGCGCCTGAGCAATGAGTTAGAAAAGCAACACCGCCTGGTGAGCGCCCAGGGTATCCAGCGGGTGGGAGACCGACGTCTATCTCGCTATCGGTTCCGACACCACCTGTTCCAGAAGTATCTGTACAGTCGCCTGGACGAGGTGGAGCGAATGACCCTCCACGAGGAGGTGGGATATACCCTGGAGGAGCTATACGGAGATCAGGCAGGAAGGATCTCCGTCGCACTGGCCCGGCACTTCGAGGAGGCGCGGATCGCGGACAAGGCAGTCGAGTATCTGCGCCAGGCCGGAGAAAGGGCGGTACGACTTTCGGCTCACGAAGAGGCTATCGCACATTTCACCAAGGCGTTGAGCCTGCTCGAGACGCTGCCAGAGGATCCGGAGCACACCCGTCAAGAGCTTGCCCTGCAGGTTCTCCTGGGCAACGCGCTGCTCGCCACCAAGGGCTACACGGCTCCGGAAGTCGGAGAATGTTACGCCCGGGCGCGAGTGCTATGTCGTCAGGCGGGCGAGACCCCCCAGCTCTTTCCGGTGCTGCATGGGCTTCATCGGTTTTACCTGGCCCGGGCAGAGTTGCACACGACACGTGACCTGGCGAGTCAGTGCCTGGAGCTGGCACATCGCCAAGCGGACCCCTCCCTCCTCGTGCCGGCCTATCGGATGATGGGGACCACGCTGTTCTTCCTGGGAGAGTTTGCACCGGCCCTGGAGCATTTCGAGCGAGGAATAGCGCTTTATGACGCCGAACGGCACCGCCCTTATGCCTTGCTTTGCGGCCAGGATGAGGGGGTGGGTTGCCGGGGCTATTCGGCTTGGGCGCTGTGGGATCTGGGCTATCCGGACCAGGCCCTCGCCAGAAGCCGCGAGGCGCTCGCTCTGGCCCAGACATTGTCCCATCCCTACAGCCTGGCCTATGCTCTGGTCCTCGCCGCCTGGCTCCGCCATTTCCGCCGTGAAGCGCCGGAAACCAAAGAGCTGGCGGAGGCAGCCATCGACCTCTCAGCCAAACGGGGATTCGCGTTTTGGTGGACGTTTGGCACAGTGCTACGCGGCTGGGCGCTGATGGAACAAGGGCAGGTTGAAGCGGGAACCGAGTTGATATCCCAGGGACTGGATGCCACCCGATCCATGGGGATCGGCATTGGCCGCCCACACGCCCTGAGCATGTTAGCCGAAGCGCGCGCGAAAGCAGGGCAGACCGAGGAGGCGCTTGCACTGCTGGACGAGGCCCTGGCCACGGCGCACGAAAACGGAGAGGCTTGTTCCTTCGCAGATCTATATCGCCTCAAGGGGGAACACCTGTTGGCCCTCTCCGATGAGAATCAAGCCGAGGCCGAAGCCTGCTTCCGTCAAGCCATCAAGATCGCCCGCCAGCGGAGCGCGAAGCTAGTGGAACTGCGGACGGCGACGAGCTTGAGCCGGCTGTGGTGGAGCCAGGGCAAGAGCGAAAAAGCCCGACAACTGCTGGCGCAGGCCTACGGCTGGTTTACTGAAGGATTCGATATCATAGACCTAAAGGAGGCAAAGGCTCTGCTCGACGCGTTGTCGTGAGCGGAAGGATTGTGGGACATATAGCTATAGAGGCACGGCGGCGTGTCACCCGACTTTACGTCGCATGACACGGGGCCGTGCCCCTACCCCAAACCGGGCCCCTTCGACTGTTATCCGCAGATGGGCGGCCTGCGATCGAACCAGGGCCTCGCCCGCTCCAACTGGCCCGCCAGCCGGAAGAGCGTGGCCTCATCCCCATAGCGCCCCATGAAGTGCATGCCGATAGGCACCCCCTCATCGCTCCAATACAGCGGGACCGACATGGCGGGCTGGCCGGTGACGTTGGCCAACGGAGTGTACGGGACGAACGAGAACGACTGCTGGGCCGCCTTTCGGATCCCACCCAGCAGATCCAATAGCCGCCCGGCGCCCAGCCTTCCCAACACCCTCATGGCGAACATCTCCACCGGCTCCGGATGCAGCGCGCCGAGCGGCAGGGGCGGCGATGCCAGCGTCGGGGTGAGCAGCACGTCATACTCCTCGAAGAACCGACCGATCCGGCGTGCGGCCTGTTGCAACAGACGCAACGAGGCGGAGAACTTCGAGGCGGGGATATGCCCTCCCATCAACGCCAGCGCCCAGGTGGCGGGCTCGAAGTCCTCGGCCCTCGCCTTGCGGCCCACCAGAGCCTCGGCCGCTTCGATATCGGCCCGAAGGTTCCCCGCCACCAGGGTCAGAAACGCCTCGGCAAACGGCTCCTTGTCCACCTCCGGCGCCGCCTCCACCATCTCGTGGCCCAGATCCCGACACAGCCGGACGGTCTCCTCCAGCCCCTTTACACAATCCTCATGCACGGCATCGCCCAGGAACGGCCTGGTAGTGAAGGCGATGCGCAACCTGCCGGGATCCTGCCCGACCTCCTCCAGGAAGGGGCGTGACGGCGGCGGGGCGTAATAAGGCGCGCCCACATCAGGCCCGGCGGTAGCATCGAGCAGGGCGGCGCTATCCCGCACGGAGAGGGTCAGCGCGTGCTCGCAGGTCAGGCCATGCCACACCTCGCCAACATCAGGCCCCAAGGGGGTGCGCCCCCGGGTCGGCTTGAAGCCGAACAGGCCACAACAGGAGGCCGGGATGCGGATGGAGCCACCGCCATCGTTTCCGTGAGCCAGCGGCACCATGCGGGCGGCCACCGCCGCCGCAGCCCCACCGCTGGAGCCACCCGCCGTACGGCCCGGATCCCACGGGTTTCGGGTGGGGCCGAACAGCTCCGGCTCGGTCGTCGGCAAGAGCCCCATCTCGGGCACATTGGTCTTTCCGAGGAAGACGAGGCCGGCCGCCTTGAACCGCAACACCAGCTCGCTATCGTGGTCGGGCACGAAGTCCCGGAGGAATCGACTGCCGCTGCGCATGGGCTCGCCCGCATAGAGGGTCACGACATCTTTCAGCAGGAACGGAACGCCCCGAAAGGGGCCTTCGGGGAGCGTCCCTTCAGCGGCCTCTCGAGCCCGATCATACATCTTGTGAATGACCGCGTTGAGCTGCGGGTTCAACTGCTCGATGCGGCTGATCGCCTCCTCCACCAGATCGATCGGCCTGATCTCTCCTTTGCGCACCAGCTCAGCCAGGCCGAGCCCATCGTACTTGTCGTAGTCGCTGAAGCCACCCATCGCTCCCCCTTCCATAGTTTCCAGCAGGAACACGGCGGCGCCGTGCTCCATCGGCATCAAGGGAGGGTTCCATGTAGCTGCTCGTAGGGGCATACCCTCATTTGCTCCTGAACAATATACCCCTTTGAGGAGAACCAGGGCTTTTCAGAGTTCTAACGAAACCCTCCCTCCCGTCCCCAACCGGCCTTGCCCTGCTCTGGGGAAATCCATCTGGCAGGGCGAGGCCGGGGTAGGTATCCGCGAAACCGTGATTGGGTCTGAAAGTTGAAAAAATTGGCGGGGTCGATAGCATACCCATATCCATCTCCAACCAAGGAGGGATGCTATGGACCCCACCCAGGTATTCTGCCCCAACGAGGCCTGTCCG
>JAJRVX010000265.1:0-7410 GCA_024277095.1 Chloroflexota bacterium | reverse complement strand
GTTCCTGGAGGCCGTGGCCCTCTCCTCTTACAAAGCGTATGAGCAGGCCCAGGTGCAGCCCTCGGACATCCACCTGTTCGAGCTGCACGACGCGTTCAGCATCACGGCCGTGTTGTCGTTGGAAGCGGCCGGGTTCGCCCGGAGGTGGAAGGGGACCCTGCTGGCCATGGACGGCGAGATCTCCATCGAGGGGCGTATCCCCGTCTCCACCATGGGCGGGCTCAAAGCGCGAGGACATCCCGTGGGGGCCACGGGCATGTATCAGCTCGTAGAGGTGGTGCAGCAGTTGACCGGCCGCGCCGGGCCCAACCAGGTGCAACGCGCGGGCATCGGCATGGCCCAGAACGTCGGCGGCAGCGGGGCCACAGTCATCACACACATTCTGGAGGCCGCCGACTGAGATCCGCATATGAGCGTGCATTTCTTTGTATTTCCGAGCAAGAACACGGGCTGTCAAAAACTGTCAAACCCGGACGAGGGCATCGCGCCGTGGAGATTGATAGTTCATGAGAGTCGTTTTTCGGTAGAATGATGGCAGTTTGGCGTAGAAGCTGAGGAGGTTCCATGACCATGCATATTGCGCGTGAATGGCGAGTTAGACGACAACGATATCGCCTGGTGGGAGAGGTCTGCGATCAATGTGGGCGCACCCTCTTTCCGCCGAGGGACACCTGCCCACACTGCACGGAGCCGGCGCAGACCGCGCAGACATTGAGCGGGCGGGGAGAGGTCTTCTCCTTTTCGACGATGTACGACGCCCCGGAGGGGTTCGAGGAGTACGTCCCCTACACGGTCGCGCTCATAGAGCTGGAGGAGGGCCCCATGGTGACCGCACAGCTCACCGACGTGCGCCCGGAGGAGGTCCGAATCGGCATGCCGGTGGAGATGGTCACGCGCAAACTGAGGGACGAGGGTCCTGAGGGACAGATCCTGTACGGGTACAAGTTCCGCCCGCGCGTCAGGGAGAGCTGACCCTCTCACCACTCCTCATACCGAAGCGATCACGGACGGCCGGAGTCAGGGAGCACCTGGCCCCGGCCGTTTTGATTGGGTCCATCTGGCCGCCCAATCCGTTGACAGGCGGCACGGGCGAGCGTATACTGCGAACGCGATGCACGAGATCAGAACCGGCGTGAGGAGAACCAATGAGCATACCGATTTTCCAGGTGGATGCCTTCACGGACGAGCCGTTCGCAGGCAACCCGGCCGCCGTCTGCATCCTGCCTGAGCCGAGGGAATCCGAGTGGATGCAGAACGTCGCCCGGGAGATGAACCTCTCCGAGACGGCCTTCCTGCACCGACGGGACGACGGCTTCGAGCTGCGCTGGTTCACGCCGACCGTCGAGGTGGACCTGTGCGGCCATGCCACGCTGGCCAGCGCCCACGTGCTCTGGGAGGCGGGGTACCTGAAACCGGATCAGCCGGCGCGCTTTCACACCCGCAGCGGGTTGCTCACGGCCGAACGGCGCGGGGAGTGGATCGAGATGGACTTCCCGGCCGATCCGGAACGGTCCGCAACGCCCCCCCAGGGGCTGGCGCAGGCGCTGGGGGCCACGCCCGTGTACGTAGGCGAGATCCCCTTCGCCTATCTTGTGGAGGTGGAATCGGAGGAGATCGTGCGGAAGCTCCAGCCCGACTTCGCCCTGCTACGGAGGCTGCCTCGCGGCGTGGTCGTCACGGCCCGAGCGACCTCGCCCACCTACGATTTCGTCTCCCGATTCTTCGCCCCACATGTGGGCATCGACGAGGATCCGGTCACGGGCGCGACCCACTGCTGCCTCGGCCCATACTGGGCCTCCCGGCTGGGCAAGGAAGAGGTCGTGGGCTACCAGGCATCCGCCCGGGGCGGGATCGTGCGCGTCCGCCCGACCGGCGACCGGGTCACCCTCAGCGGCCAGGCCGTCACCGTATTGCGCGGCGAACTCGTCTGAAAGAGGCACACCGGCCGGGTGGAACGCCCAAACGCGCCGGGGAACCTCCCGCAGGCTTCCATCACGGCCTCTCCTCCCAGGCAACAGATACCATCACCGAACGAAGGAGGCCTTCATGGGCACTGTGGCAATCAAATGGGTCGCATCACAGCTGATGACGGGCGTGGACTCCTTCGGCCACCCCCTTGTCATGGGGAGCTGGCCGGAGAGGGAGCCGGAGTGGGCGGGGCTGAAGCCGTCCGACCTGCTGCTTCTGGCAGCCGCCTCATGCTCCGCCTACGACGTAATCATGATCCTGACCAAGCAACGGGAGCCGATGAAGGGGCTGGAGGTCCTCTGCTCGGGCGAGCAGATGTCGGACCCGCCTTATGCATTCACCCACATCCACCTGCGCTACGTCGTCAAGGGTCCGGTGAACCCCAGAAAAGTCCAGCGGGCCATCCAGCTCTCCGAGGAGAAGTACTGCTCCGTGCTCAACACGCTGAAGCCCACCGTGAAAGTCACCAGCGACTTCGAGATCGTGGACGACGAAGGGGAGAACCAACCGTAACGCAACAAAGGGGTGATCGGAGGCCGTACATGCTTCCACGAGAGACGCACTTCCGCCAGCGGCGAAGCTCGCCAAGGCTCCGCGGGGCGCTGATCCTGGTCCTCCTGGTGATCCTGGCCAGCTGCTATCCGCCGGTTCCCATGTCCCCGGCCGCCTCCCAGGTGCCAAAGACGAGGATCGAGCGGTTGTCCCGTGGGATCAACCTCAGCCACTGGTTCGCCCAGGGATCCATCAACGTCCGCCGGTGGCAGCGGTACATCACAGCCGAGGACATCGCGCTGATCAAGGAGATGGGATTCACCCACGTCCGGCTGCCGATCGAGCCCAACGTCCTGTTCAACGAATGGCAGCCGGAGGAGCTGAACCCGGAGAGGCTTCCTTATGTCGATACCGCCCTGGACATGATCCTGGCCCAGGACATCGCCGTGATCGTCGACTTCCATCCGTTGCCGGAGTTCACCCAGCGGATGGAGGAGGATGACGCCTTCGCCGAGGCGGTGGTCCGCTTCTGGGGAGCCTTCGCCCGGCACCTCAGCGAGCGCGATCCGGAGATGGTCTTCCTGGAGGCCATGAACGAGCCCGTCTTCCAGGACGCGGCCCGCTGGGAGGCCGTGCAAAAGCGGATCCTGGCGGCCATGCGAGAGGGCGCACCCGAACACACGCTGATCGCCACGGGCACCAACTGGAGCAGCATCGACGGGCTGCTCGCCCTCAAGCCGGTGGACGACCCCAACGTCGTCTACAACTTCCACTTCTACGAGCCCCACACCTTCACGCACCAGGGGGCGAGGTGGGGCTGGTACCTGTGGCCGTATCTCCACAACGTGCCCTACCCATCCAGCCCGGAGGCAGTCGAGGCGCTCCTGCCGAACATCAAGAACCGGGAGGCCCGTGCCCTCCTGAGATCCTACGGCCGGGAGCGGTGGAACGCGGAGAAGATCGAGCGGAGGATCGCCCAGGCCGCGGCGTGGGGAAGGAAGTACGACGTCCCCCTGACGTGCAACGAGTTCGGCGTCTACCGCCTGGTCTCCCCGCCGGAGGACCGCCTGGCGTGGATCCGGGATGTGAGGACGGCACTGGAGAAGTATCAGATCGGCTGGACGATGTGGGACTACGCCGGGGGATTCAACGTCGTCGTGGCGAAGGGCAATCAGCGAGTGCCCGATGAGGGGACGCTGAAGGCGTTAGGGCTCTCCGACTGAGCGGAAGGGCGACCCGCGGGCCGCCCCATTGGCATCAAGCTACACGGAAGATAAGGAGGGGCGATCGTGCATCGCCCCTCCTTATCCATTCTCTCTGTCTGCGCGTCTATTTCAGATCCGCCAACGCTTGCAGGATGCGCTCCAGGCCGCCCGCCGTGTCCCGCCCCAGATGCAGCCGGATCACCCGCCGGCCGTGCGCCCGCAGCGACTGCAAGTCCCCCAACGCCTGCGCGGCGATCAACGTGCCAAACGTGTACGGCTGGCCGGGGATCCGGAAATCCTCCGCCGGATCATCCGTGATCTGCACGAACACGCCGCTGTTGGGGCCGCCCTTGTGAAGCTGGCCCGTGGAGTGCAGGAACCGCGGCCCATAGCCCAGGGTGGTGGCGACCCGCAACGCATCCCGTACCCTCAGGCGGATCGCCTGCAGCACCTCCTCGTAGGGGCCGGTGGAGTCCAGATAGGCCATGAACGCCACGTACTCGCCCGGCTGCGCCTGCCGCAGATGCGCCCGCAGCGCCTCCTCCCACGAGTCCCCCTGGATCCCCTCGCCGTAAAGCGCCACGCCATCCACGGCCAGGGCAGGCTCCTCCTCGGGAAGGCGACCCTCCGCGATGTAGCGATCCAGCGCGTCCCGGGTGTTCTTCTTGGACTCCGCCACGTTGGGCTCGTCGAACGGGTTGATGCCCAGGATAGCCCCCGCCACAGCCGTCGCCATCTCCCATCGGTAGAACTCGGCGCCGATCCAGGAGATGTCCGGCATGCGCAGACGCACCACCGGATGTCCGGCCGCCTCCAGCGCGGCCACCCGGGCGTCCAGGTCGCTCGTCCCCGCGAGCGACAGGTACACGAACAGCCGGTCGTCCCCGTACACCTCCGGCGGCCCCACCTCCTCGCCGGCGATCGGCACGATCCCCTTGCCCTCCTTGCCCGTGCTCTCGGCGAGGAGCTGCTCCGCCCACAGGCCAAAGCTCGCCAGCTGCGGGGGCACGAGGATGGTCAGCTTGTCACGGCCGGACAACGCCGCCTCGCCCATGATGGCCCCCAGCCACGCGCCCGGGTTCTCCCGCACGGGCACGCACGGCTTACACGCCCGGGTCATGGCGCCCGCCTGGTCGAGCACCCTGGCGACATCGATGCCGGCCAGCGCCGCGGGCGCCTGCCCAAAGTAGGAGAGCCCGGAGTAGCGCCCGCCGATATCCGGCGGGTTCAGGATCACGCGACGGAACCCAAGATCCCGGGCCGACGTCGTCAAGGGCGTCCCCGGATCGGTAATGGCGATGAACTGTCGCCCGGCCTCCTCCCCGCGCACCTCCTGCACCCGCTCGAAGAAGTGCGCCTCGAACGATCGGGCCTCCGTGGTCGTGCCCGACTTACTGGCGACGATGAAAAGCGTATGCGCCAGATCGATCTGCTCCTCCAGCTTGCGGATGACGTCCGGGTGGGTGGTATCCAGCACCCACAGCCTGGGAGCCTCCGGCTGCGGGCCGTACACCTGGCGGAACACCTCGACGCACAGGCTGCTCCCGCCCATGCCCAGGAGCACGACATGCCGAAAGCCCTCCGACCACACCTCCCGCGCCAGGGCCCGCAGTTCATCCACGTGCTCCTGCATCCTCTCGGCGATATCCAGCCATCCCAGCCGGTTGCGGATCACCGCCTGATGCCTGGGGTCGTCCTTCCACAGGCTCGCGTCCTTGGCCCAGATTCGCGCCACCACCCCCGCGCGGGCCATGCCCTCCAGACGGGCCTGAACAGCGGTCTCCAGCGCCCCCAAAGTAGCGTGCCAGGAGCAATCCCGTTGGACCAGAAACGCCTGTCGGCGCGCCTCCACACACTCCAACAGCGCGTGATAGGAGTCCGCAAAGGCCCGCACGCCGTCATCCAGCAGCCGCTGCATCACCGCGTCCAGATCGACGCCCAGCCGCCCCAGAGCCGCCAGGATCTCCTCCGCCTCATCCACGCCCTCGGTGACCGTCAGCCGGACGACGCCGTGATCCTTGAACGCCTGGATGGTCGCCGGCGGCATGGTGTTCACGGTATCCGGGCCGATGAGTTCCTCGACGTACATCACATCTCGATACTGGGGGTTCTTCGTGCTGGTCGAGGCCCACAGCGGGCGCTGCACCCGGGCGCCTCGCTCCCGCAACGCCTGGAACCGGTCGGCGCCGAAGAGCTTCTGGAAATGCCGGTAGATGATCTTAGCGTTGGCGATGGCGGCCTTACCCAACAACGCCTCGATCCGCGCCCGCTCGTCCGGGTCGCTCGTCTTCTGCAACCGCTCGTTCAGCCAGCCGTCCACCGCCGTGTCCACGCGGCTGACGAACACGCTGGCCACCGAGGCGACGGCGTCCAACGGCAATCCGGCCTCCACCCGCCGCTCCAACCCGGCGATGTAGGCGTTCGCCGCCTGCTCATACGCCTCCAAAGAGAAGATCAGGGTGACGTTGATGTTGATGCCGTCCACGATCAGCTGCTCGATGGCGGGGATGCCGGCCGGAGTGGCGGGCACCTTGATCATCACATTGGGCCGATCGATGGCGGCGAAGAGGCGGCGCGCCTCTGCCACGGTCCGCTCGGTGTCATGGGCCAGGTCGGGCGAGACCTCCAGGCTGACGTAGCCGTCACGCCCACCCGTCCGCTGGTAGACCGGCCGCAACAGGTCGGCCGCCATGCGGATATCCTCAATGGCCAACGCCCCGTAGATCTCCAGGGTCGAGCGCCCGGCCAGCGCCAGCTCCTTCAACGCCTCGTCATAATCCGCGCTATCAGCGATGGCGCGCTGGAAGATGGTCGGGTTCGATGTGACGCCCAGGATGCCATCCTCCTCGATCAATCGCTTCAGCTCGCCGGATGTGATCAGCCCGCGCTGGATATTGTCATACCACACGCTCTGTCCGAGCTCTTGCAGTCGCCGTAAGGGGTTCTCGTCGTGCTTCATCGTCCTTCTCTCCCGGTGTGTCCACCGATGTTGTGAAGTGATCGGCCTCCGGCCTCGCCGATGGGCCGCTCCGTGAATATCTTACCACGTCTGCAGAGAAAGGGCGAAGCAGGCAAGACGCGGAGCTACGCCCTCGCTCCAAATCATTTGACGAAACCGATGGAATCCGCTAAGCTCCGTCGAAGAACGAGTCCATCAGCCATAGAGTCTGGAGAGGGTTCGCATGAACGAGAAGGCTTTTCGACCATATGGCCTGTGGCCCAGCCCCATCACGCCGGCGGTGATGGCCCGGCGGCTGCGGCTCGATGACGTGCAATGGAGCGCCGATGGGAGCGCCCTGGTCTGGCTGGAGGGCCGATCGGGGCAAGGCGTCCTGGTGTGCCGCCGCGGCGACGAGGCGCCGCGCGATCTCACGGATGAGCTGAACGTGCGCGCGGGCGTCGGCTATGGCGGCGGCGACTTCGCCGTCGGCCGCGACTTCGTGGTCTTCGCCGAGCGGAACGGGCGGCTCTACCGTCAGTCGCTCGGCTTCGGCCGGCCGAAGCCCATCACCCCCCAGTTCGGCCACGCGGCCTCCCCGGCCATCTCACCCGACGGCCGCTGGGTGCTGTTCGTGCACAGCTACGAGCGCGTGGACGTGCTGGGGCTGGTGGATAGCCAGGGCGAGCGCTGGCCGACGAAGCTGGTGGCCGGCTCCGATTTCTACATGCAGCCCGTCTGGCATCCGGCCGGCGACCGCATCGCCTGGATCGAGTGGGATCACCCCAACATGCCATGGGACGGCAC
>JAJRVX010000264.1:0-12537 GCA_024277095.1 Chloroflexota bacterium | reverse complement strand
CTCCTGTACCAGATGGAGAAGTACTGGGGCAAGGTCCAGGAGTATCTGGCCGCCGTTTTCGCCTGGCGCGGCATGGACGAACTGCTCGCCGAGGAGACCAGCGTCCTCCCCGGCATGGAGGAGCTGGCCAGCCTCATGCAGATCACCCATCTGAACGACCTGGGCGAGTACGATGTGATCGTCGTGGATTGCGCGCCGACGGGGGCCACGTTGCAACTGTTGGCCTTTCCTGAGATGGCGCGCTGGTATCTGGAGAAGATCTTCCCCATCGAGCGCAAAGCGATGCAAGTGGCGCGTCCCCTCCTCAAGGCCGTCACAGATGTCCCCCTGCCCGACGAGGCCGTGTTCGACGCGGCGGCCGAACTCCTCCGACAGCTCGATCGCATGCATGGTCTGCTGAGCAACCCGAAGCGCACCACCGCCCGACTGGTGCTCAACCCTGAGAAGATGGTGATCAAGGAAGCACAACGAGCGTTCACCTACCTGAACCTCTACGGATACGCCACGGACGCCATCATCTGCAACCGCATGATCCCCGACCGGGTCGGGGACAGCTATTTCGCCACGTGGAAGGATATCCAGGAGCGCTACCATCGCACGATCGAGGAGACGTTCAGCCCGCTACCCATCTTCGACGTCCCGCTATTCGCTCAGGAGGTAGTGGGCCCCGAGATGTTACGCAAGATGGCGACGGCCATCTTCGGCGACCGGGATCCGGCGCAGGTGTTCTATCGGGGCCGAACGCAGCGGATCACCAAGCGAGGCGACCGGTATTACTTGAGCCTGCCGCTGCCCCTGGCCGACCGTTCCCGGATCCATCTGACGAAGACGGCCCACGACGAGCTGGTGATCCGCATCGGGAACTGGAAGCGAAACCTGATGCTGCCTCGCGTCCTGGCCGGGCTCGAGGTGGTGGGAGCTCGCTACGACGGCGACCGGCTGGTCGTCACCTTCGCCCCGGAAGACGGCGAAGCGTCGGAACCGGAAGATACCGCCCACTGACGCCGGGGAGTCACCGTGGCCAAACCCGACTGGAAACGCTACCTGACCGACTACGACGAGGGGCTGGGGCTGGTTTACGAGCGCTTCGTCCTCAACGATTTCCTGGACCACCTGCGCAGGCGATTCCACATCCAGAGCGTCCTGGAGGCGCCTCTGTACGGCATGGCCGGCGTCAGCGGGATCAACAGCGTGGTCCTGGCCCGGGCCTGCTGCGAGGTCACCCTGGTCGACGACGAGCCGGAGCGGCTGGCCGGCGTGCAGCGCATCTGGGATGAGCTGGGGCTGGACGTGGCGCTGGTGGACGTGAGCGAATCCGGCTGGTATCCCCTCCCCTTCGACGATCGCTCCTTCGACCTGTGCTGGGAGTGGGCCGGCCTCTGGTATCTGCCCAACCCAGGCGACCTGCTACGTGAGCTGGTGCGTTGCGCCCGCAAGGTCGTATTCGTGGCCATGCCCAACCGCTGGCAGGTGGGCTACTTCATGCGCAAGTATCTCATCGATCGCGACTTCTTTCGGACGGTGGATGAGCAATGGACGCGCATGGGGTACATCCGTCGATTGATTGAGGGGGCCGGCGCTCGCGTGGTGGAACAGGGGGTGTTGGACGTCCCGCCCTGGCCTGACACGGTGATGCCCGCCACGGAGGTGCTGCGGCGCCTCGGGATCCGCTCATCGCGACTCAACGCCCGATTCAGCGGCGACAACTGGCAATGGTCCACGATGGCCTACTATTTGGGGAAAGAGCCGGACCTGTACGAACGGGTGATGCGCCACGCGTGGCTCGAACGAGCCCCGCTGCCCTGGTGGGTGAAGGCGATCTGGGCGCACCACCGCTACCTCATCGCCGTTCCAGACTGACACGGACATGAAATCCTTTCTCCGTCGGCGTTGGCCGATCAGCCCACTGTTTCTCCTGATCGTCGTCGCCGTAGCCTTCCGGCTGTGGCGGATCGGGACCATCCCACCCGGCCTCTTCGGCGATGAGGCGGTCGACGGGCTGGACGCGCTCGACGTCCTCGCCGGACGAGGGCAGGTCTTCTTCCCCGCCAACTACGGGCGCGAGGGCCTGCACATGTTCCTGGTCGCCCTCAGCTTCCTCCTCTTCGGCGTCAACGAGTTCGCCGTGCGCTTCCCCTCCGTCGTCGCCGGGCTGATCACCGTGCCCATGACGTATTGGTTGGGCAAGGAGCTATTGCGCCGCACCCCGTTGGAGGACACCCCCGTGCCGCTGCTGGCCGCCGGGTTCCTGGCCACCAGCTTCTGGCATGTGCACTTCAGCCGCTTCGGGATACGGGGCGTGTTCACGCCGCTGATGACCACCATCGGCTTCTGGGCGTTCTGGCGGGGGATCAACCGGCGAGATTGGCGCTGGATGGTGGGATCCGGCGTCGCCATGGGGATCAACCTGTACTTCTACACCGCCTCCCGGCTGGTGCCCTGCTTCCTGGCGCTCTATCTGGCCGTCGAGTGGTGGATCAACGGCCGCCGGGGACGGCCATCCATCCTGCGCCGCTTCCCGGGCGGCATCCTGGCCATGTACGCGGCCGCCACCGTGATCTTCCTCCCCCTGCTCCGCTATTTCATCCAGCACCCCGGCAGCTTCACCTCTCGCGCGGGCGAGGTGTTCGTCGGCAACCCGCACGTCAGCTCCGGCAACCCGGTCGTGAAATCGGTGCTGGCGCTGTTCGGCAACACGCTGCAGTTCTTCGTGGCGGGGCTGGGGGACCGGGACTGGTTCTACAACCTGCCGGGCCGCCCGGTGTTCGACGTGATCACCGGCGCCCTGGCCATCGTCGGCGTGCTCTATCTGATCCAAGGGTGGCGCAGACGACGATTCCTCTTCCTCCTCCTGTGGTGGCCCGTCATGATGATCCCCACCTTCCTGGCCGTGGACCGCATCCCCGCGCTGCCGCGAGCGTTGGGAGTGCTCCCCGGGCTCTACTTCTTCCCGGCCATCGGGGCCTGGCAGGTGGCAGAGTGGGCACGGGCCCGGGCAACCCCCAAGGACCGACAGACGGCTTTCGCCGCGGTGCTGGCCGGCGCGCTCATCTTCCACGCCACGCTGAACTGGTGGGGATATTTCGTATCGTGGGGACGCTCCGCGGGCGCGTTCGAGGCGTTCGACGGGGACGTGGTCGCCGCGGCGCGTTGGCTAAAGCGCAACCCGCCGGAGCGACCGGCCTACCTCTCGGCCGATATCTACCGTCACCCCTCGTTCATGCTCCTGTACGAGGAGGTGCCGCTGACCGAGTTCTTCGATCGCAGCGATCCGAAGCTGCGATGGTTCGACGCCAGGAAGGCGCTCCTTATGCCACCGCCCGGCGGGGCGATCTACCTGCTGGGTAACTCGGCCATGCCGGATCGGGAACGGCTGCAACACCTGCTGCCCGTGATGACGCCGCTGGCCGTGGTGAAGAGCCCCGGAGGGGAGCCGGGGCTGGAGGTCTACCGCGTCGATCAAGGGGGGCCGCCCGCCCGCACTCAGGGATTGCCCGGCCAGGGGCTGCCCCGGCTGGTCGGATACGACATCGCCGGCGAGGCGCGGCCCGGCGGCGCGTTGGAGGTGACCCTCTACTGGATGGTGGATGACCCCGGGGATGTGCCCCCCACGGAGGCCCCCCCGGTGCAGCTGGTGGTGGAGGATGCGGAGGGGATACCGCGCGGCGTGTGGACGGGGACGCTGCCCTATCGCTACGGGGAGTGGCACGCGGGAGACGTGGTGGCGACCTGGCAACGGGTCACCATCGGCCAGGACGCGCCGTTCGGGCTTTACGCCGTGCGCGTCGGCATGGATTACCCGGGAGTGGCGGAGGTTCGGCTATCACCGGGTGGCCCCGACCCCGATTTCGAGCTGCCGCGCGTCGTCCCGGCGGAGTTCAGCGAGGGATTGCAACTGCTGGACATCCAGACCCGCCCGGCCATCGGCGACCCCGCCCGGGTGATCATCGACACGGTGTGGCGCTTCAAGCGACTGCCGGAGAAGTCGTACACGATGTTCGTGCACCTGATCAACCAGGAGAACGAGCTCGTCACCCAGGCGGATACCATCCCGGTCGCCGGGCTGTTCCCGACGGATGCCTGGCCGCCCGGGGTGCCGGTGCGCGATCAGGTGGAGGTCGCCTTGCCGCCCGGGGCGCCCGCCGGGCGTTACACCATCGCGCTGGGCTGGTACGACTGGCGCACCGGGGAGCGACTGTCGATCCTGGACGAGGCCGGCCAGCCGCTGACGGATCGCATTGAGCTCTCGGTGAACCTGGCGCCCTAACCCCATGGCGCACGCGAGTGGGAGGATATGATACGCAAGCGATGGCAGTGGCTGATCCCGGCCGCCTTCCTGATCCTGGCTCTTCTCTTGAGCTATCCGTTGCTCCTGCGCTTCACCACCCACACGCCCGGCAGCGCGACCTGGGCCTTTGACGAGTCCACGTTCCTCTGGAACATCTGGTATTTCAAACACGCCCTCCTGGACCTGCACACCTCCCCCCTGCACACCGACCTCATCTGGTATCCGCTGGGCATCGACCTGATCCTGTACACGTACAACTTCTTCAACGCGCTGATGGCCCTGCCGATGCTGCTGGCGTGGGGAGTGGTGCCCGCCTCCAACGCCACGCTGATCCTGGCGACGACCCTCAGCGGCTATGGAACCTACCTGCTCGTGCGCCAGTCGCTAGCCGATGAGCACCGCCTGCCGTCCGGGATTTCCGGCCACCTGGTCCCGCTGATCGCCGGCCTGATCTACGCCTTCGGGTCCAACCGGGCCATCTACGCCGCGCTGGGGCATTACGACATGGTGACCACCCAGTGGATCCCGTTCTACGCCCTGTACCTCATGCGCACGCTGCGTCGCCCGGGATGGCGGGATGCATCCCTGGCCGGGCTCTTCCTGGCGCTGGCCGCGCTGGCCGAGATGATCTTCGCTGTCTTCCTGGCGATCCTGACCATGGTGCTTCTGGGGTTCCGTCTGGCGCAATCCGTGCGCTCCCATAAACAGCCTAAGGACAAGGGACGCGAGATCGCCTCGCTGGCAGCCCGCACGGCCATCGTGGCCGTGGTGGCCGCCCTCATCTGGAGCCCGGCGCTGGTGCCCATCGTGCGTGAGTTCGTGAGCGGCGACTACGCGCTGGAGGGATGGGGAGAGGGTCTGAAGCTCAGCACGGATCTGCTGGGGTTCATCACGCCCACCGCCCTCCATCCCCTCTGGGGCGAGGAGTGGCCCCGCGCGCTGCGCGCGGTGGAGGAGGGCACAGCGCGCTTCTCCGATATCAACACCGTGTTCGTCGGATGGGTGACCCTGGCGCTGGCCGTCATCGGGGCCGTGGCCGCCTGGAAGCGGGGCCGTCCCTGGCGCTGGGTGGCGGTCCTCTTCGGGGCGTTCTGCCTGGGACCGCTGCTCCAGATCAACGGCCGATACGAGTTCAGCCTGGACCGCTTGCTGGGGGACCGCGGCGTCACGTTCCCCATGCCCTTCGCGCTCTTACACTATATCCCCTTCGTCAAGGCCAACCGGGCTCCCAACCGCAACAGCGTGATCCTGATGCTGGGGATCGCGGTGTTGGCCGCCTATGCCATCGCGTGGGCCGCCCGGGGGCTCTCCCCCGGCCATCGACGCGAGGGGATCGCCGGCGCGCTGGCCGGGCTATTGGCCGCGGCGATCTTGTTTGAGCACGCGGCCGTGCCCCTCCCGCTGACCGACGCCCGCGTGCCTCCGATCTACGAGCAGATCGCCAACGAGCCGGGGGACTTCGCCCTCCTGCAACTGCCGCTGGGGTGGCGCAACTCCTTCGGCGTCCTCGGATCGGAGCGAACGCAGGTGCAGTTCTACCAGACGGTGCACGGGAAGCCCATGCTGGGCGGGAACATCAGCCGCGCCCCCGAGTTCAAGATGGCGTATTTCCGCCGCCTGCCGCTGTTCCAGGCCATCACGGAAACGGAGTTCGGGCGGCCGGTTCCGCCGGATGTGGACGCGGCCGCGCGCGCCCAGGCGGCTGAGCTCATGTATCTCTACGACGTGCGCTACCTCATCGTCCTGCCGCCCATCCCCGGCCGGTTTCCCTACGCGGACACCTACGCGGCCGTCCGAGACTACACACTGGAGCTGCTGCCGGTCGACCGCCAGCCGTTCTACGATCGCGATGGCGTGCAGGCCTACCGGGTTTATCAGCCGGAAGGGCGCCCGGACTTCGAGCTGGACCTCGGGGTCGAGGGATCGGCCCCCTATCGCGGCGAGGGCTGGCACGACGACGAGCAGATCTTCGGGGTCACGGCCAACTGGGCGGGGGCACGACGGGCGCGCCTGTTCCTGCCGGTGCGCCTGACATCGCCGGCGCCCCCCTACCGGCTCTCTCTGCGCGTCCATCCCTTCGCCTACCCCGCCGCCCCACCTCAGCACATGCAGGTGCTGCTCAACAGCCAGCCGGTGGGGGATCGGATCACGCTGGCCACCAACTGGGAGACCTATGAGATCCAGATTCCCCCGGGGGTCGTGCGGAACGGGCTCAACCGGATCGTCCTGGAGTTCGCCTGGGCGGCCCGCCCCCGTGATGTGCTCCCGGCCGACGTGCGCATCGGTCAAACGGGCGTGGAAGCGCCGGTGGACATCGAGATCAACGCATCGGCCGATTTCGCCTACATCACGCTGGAGGACGACGCGGGTGAGCGGGTGGACGCCTCGGCCGGGCGACGCGGGTACAACGTGGCCGTGGTGGATCCCCGCGACGGCCGCCTGATGGAGAAGCGAGGGTTCGACACCGCCGCCAACATCTACGAGGCCGAGCGGCTGGCGCAGTTCCTGCAGGACGTGCCGGACGGCATGCTGGTGGTCGTGGCCACGCGAGGCCCGGCCATCGATCATCTGACGGACCAGGCATGGGCCGCGCTACAGACGCTCGGCGCGGGGCAGGATCCCAGGATGGTGCCGGGCGCCTCCCACGCGCTGATCGGCGTGAAGGGGGCGCCGCCCGGGAGCGCCGCGGAGGTCGTCCGATCCGGCGGGGCCTATCTCCGCATCGGGCGCAATCCGGACCGCCGGGCGCTGGCGGCCGCCGTGGACTGGGTGAGGTTGGAGCCGACGCCATGAGCCGGAGGGTGGATCGCTGGGTGGCGGCAGGATGCGGCCTGTCCGCCGGCATCCTCTACCTGCGCACGCTGGCCCCAGGACTCCTCTTCGGCGATCCGGCCGAGTTCCAGGTCGCGGCGTGGATCGCGGGGCTGGCACACCCCACGGGATACCCTCTGTACCTCCTGCTGGGCTGGCTGTGGAGCCACCTGCTCGTCCTGGGCACGCCTGCCTGGCGCATGAACCTCCTCTCGGCCGCCTGGGGCGGGGCGGCCGTGGGCATCAGCTACCTCGTCGCCCTGGGGATGATCAGCCGCGTGTCGCCCCGGCTTCCCCTTTCGGCGCGACGACTGGCCGCCGCGAGCGCGGCGCTGGCGCTGGCGGCCAACCCCACCTTCTGGTCCCAGGCCGTCATCGCCGAGGTGTACGCGCTGCACGCGCTCCTGCTGGCCTGCGCGCTGTGGCTGATCGTGCGGGAGGATGAAGGCCAACGAGCCCCGGTGCTCCTGGCCTGGGTCGTCGGGCTCGGCCTGGCCCACCACCGCACGACGATCCTCTGGCTGCCTGGATTGCTGGCATGGGCCTGGCTGAAGCGCCCCGCCGTGGATCGTGGCACGGTGGGGAGGATGCTGGCCGGTCTGATCCTGCCCCAACTGCTCTACCTGTACATCCCGTTGCGGGCGCCGGCCACGCCGTACCTGTGGGTCCCGCTCGGCCCCGGCGAGACGCTCCCCCTGTACGATCGCTCGTTGGACGGCTTCCTGGCGTTCGTGACGGGACGCGTCTTCGCCGGGGAGCTGCTGACGCCCGCGGCGGCCTGGGGACAGATCCCCGCCGCCCTCTCCCTCATATCCCAAAACCTGAGCGAGATAGGTCTGGCCCTGGCCGTCATCGGGCTGGCCTGGATGATGAGGCGGAGAATCTGGGACCTCCTGGCGCCCACCGGCCTCATGCTCCTGGCGCAGGTGGGCTTCAACCTGTTCTACGGCATCGGCGACGTGTACGTCCTGTACGTGCCAGTCTATCTCATCGCAGCCCTATGGGCCGGCGTGGGGCTCTCCGCGCTGGCGACGCTGGCGATTCGATGGAGACGGGCGCTGGCGCTCGCGATCGCGGCCGCGGGACTCCTGTTGCCGATCTTCCTCATGGTGACCTTTTTCCCGCGCGTGGACCGGAGCGCCGATCGAGAGGCCCGGACGTTCTGGGAGAACATCCTGAGCGAGCCGCTGCCCCAACAGGCGATCCTGGTCAGCAACGATCGCGATGAGATGGTGCCGCTGATCTACCTCCAGCAGGTGGAACATCGACGGCCGGATCTCACCGGGCTCTTCCCCCTGATGGTGATGCGACCGGGATGGCTCAACGTGGGCCAGGTGACGGCGTCCGCCCTGGACACGGGGCGTCCGGTCTTCCTGGTCAAGCCGATGCCGGGGCTGGACGTGCGCTTCGATTTACGGCCCGTGGGAGCCGTCGTGCAGGTCGAGGGGAGCGTGACCAGGCCGCCCGGTGAGCCATTGGGCGTCGTGGGGGACGCCCTCATCCTGCTGGCCGTGGCAACCGAGACGCCCAATCCGCAGCCGGGGCAGCCGCTAGAGCTGACGCTCTGCTGGGAGCCGAAGAGGCCCCTGGAACGGGACTACACGTCCTTCGTGCACTTGCTGGCGGGAAATGGGGAGAAGATCGGACAGCACGACGCCCCCCCCGGCGGAGTGTACTACCCCACGTCGCTGTGGCAGCCCGGCGAGGTGCTGCGCGACCGCCACTCGATCCCCCTGCCGGATACCCTCCCGCCCGGCCCGTACAGCCTTCGCATCGGGCTCTACGCCGGGCCGGATCTGGTCCCGTTGGGAGATCCGCTGGTCCTGCCGTGGAGCGCGGTGACGATCGATCACCGGCTCGTCCGGTCGTCCGGGTCCAGTATGGCATCCAGCCGGGAGCGCATCTGTTCCCAGTGCGTGCCCGCCCAGTAGACCCGATCGCATTGGGGACAATAGTGGAACTGATGCTGCGTCTCCCACACGTAGAGAGGGACCCGATCGCGGGCGTCCTCCCGGCTCAGGGAAACGAGCTCGTGATTGCAGACCAGGCAGCGCGTGCCGATGCGCTCCCGGCCGATCCCCAGCTGCCCGACCACCTGCCGGAGCTGGGCCGTCAACTCCATGCTGGCGACCAACAACACGGCCACGCCGCGTCGCCGCGCGAGGGCAGTATCCCGCGTCAGGATGGTGCGTCCCTCGGCGCGAGCGCGCCGCACCAGCTCCATATCGGTCGCGTCGTTGGGAGCCAGCACGGCATCGCAGCCCAGCAGACGGAGCCAGCGCGCCAGCCTGCCCAGCATGGCATCGACCAACAGGCGCGGCGCCTCGTCTTTTGTGTGTTCCCCGGGATTCTGATACAATTCACTCACCTTGCAAGGGGGCGTTTACATTGCATACCATGAGCAAGCGCCAACTCGCACGAGCGACAGCCGGCGTCCTCGCGCTGATCCTGCTCTCTTACGGCGTCGCCGCCGCTGGCGATGCCTCCCAATCCGCCACGAACGGGAGCTTCCCCTGGACGTTGATCGCCGGAAGCCTCTCCTGGCTCGTCCCCATCGGCTTCGTCCTGATCGCGGCCGGCGGAATGGAGCCCTCCTTATCCCGCCAGGCCGCGCTCACCGGACTGTCCGCCGTGGGCCTGGCCGCTCTAGGGTACTGGGCCATCGGCTTCGGGATCCAGTTCGGCGGCGTCGGATTGGTCCACGATCTGCCGGGGCTGGAGGGCCTGGTGTGGGAGTGGTCCGCATTGGGGCCAGATTGGGGCCCCGGCTGGGGCATGGTGGGCCTGAGCGGATGGGGACTGCTGCGCGAGGCGGCGACCCCGGCCGCATACGCGCTGTTCTTCGCACAACTCCCCTGGGTCACGACGGCGGTGCTCATCCCGCTGCTCAGCCTGCGAGGCCGATCCCCCACCTTCGCCTCGGCGATCGGCGGGCTGCTGATCGGCGCATTGCTTTACCCGCTGGTCGGCAACTGGATCTGGGGCGGCGGGTGGCTGGCCAACCTGGGTAACAACCTGGGCCTGGGGCACGGCCTGGTCGACTTCGGCGGTGCCGCCGGCGTGCACCTGCTCGGCGCCACCGTAGCCGTGGCCGGCATCCTGATCTTCTGCACGCGCCGCCCGCCACGCTCGGATCAAGAGCCCATCGAGCTCCCCCCCGTGCATCTCCCGCTGCTATCCGCCCTGGGGGCGATCCTGCTCATCGTGGGAGGGCTGGGATGGAGCTACGGAAATCCCCTGCTGGATCTGTCATCCGTCCAGCCCATTCGCGGCGCCCTCAACGGCCTGTTGGCCGCCACCGGCGGCGTCCTGGTCCCCATGGCCTACACCTGGTTCGTGGCCGGCCGACATGATCCGCTGATGTCCGCCCGGGGCGTGGCCGCCGGGACGATCGCCGCACTGGCAGCGGGCCCCTTCATGCCGCCCTGGGCTGCCCTGCTCATCGGGACGATCGCTGGCCTGTTGGTCCCGCTGGCAACGTACATCATCGATCACGTCCTGCGCCTGGACGATCCCACGGCCGTCATCAGCACCCACGGGATCGGGGCCGTCCTGAGCCTGCTGGCGGTGGGCCTGTTCGCCGATGGAACGGCAGGCGTCGGCTGGAACAGGATCGGCATCGAGCAGTATCAGGGCGTCGTCGGGCAAGGGGTCACCGGCCTGTTCGCCGCCGCCCGGATGCAGCCGGACTGGCCCGGCCAGATGGAGGCCCAGATCGTGGGCCTGGCCGCGGTCGCCCTCATCGCCTTTCTGGCGGCCTCGGTCTGGTATGGCATCATCGCGACGCTGGCCCGCATCTGGGAGGGCACGACCGCATCAATCCCGGAACCTCTGCCGGCGGACGAGCCGTTGCTCGAGCCCTCAGAGGCTCAACAGGCCGAGGCGGCCGATCCCCGCTTCTACGAGCAAGACTCCTCCATCGCGTGAGGACGACCCGGCGCGCCGCCCCATTCCGCAGCCATCATCCCTCGCCCAGAGCGGCCGCGAACAACCGGGTATATACGGCGCCGGTGGGGCGCAGATCGCTGCGCATGAAGCTGACATGGGTCACGTGAACGGTCGCGATCTGTTCCACCTCCAGAGACTCCACGGCCGCGCCGATGGCCGCCCGTTCCCGTGAGGAGACGCGGCGATTCACCCGCCCCAAGGTGAGATGTGGGCGGAAGGGCCGCTTCTCCGTCGGCCAGCCCAGCGGCGCGACGTGCGCCTCGACGGCCTCCTGCAGCCGTGTCAGTGCTCCCCCGTGATCCCGCACCGCCACCCAGATCACGTTGGGTCGTCGGAAGTTCGGGAAGCAACCGCGCCCCTCGATCGTCAGATCCAGAGGCGCCACACCGGCGCACGCCTCCCGCAGGGCCTCCTCGATCTCCGAGAGCCGGGACTTCGGCGTGTCGCCCAGAAACTTCAATGTCAGATGAATGCTGGCCGGATTCACCCACCGAACGCTTCCCTTGGGGACCCGAGACTTCAACTCCTCCTGAATCGCACCCAAAGCGATCGCCACGGTCTCATCCAGCTCGATGGCGATGAAGGTCCGCAGGATGTCCGGCGAGGAGTTCCCCGGAGACGATGATCGGGATGCGTGTCGTGTGCTCATGCTATCCTCGCTCACGAGATGACTTCGGCCCTCCTTGCTCCCCCAGGTAAGGGGTGAGATCGACGTGCGGGATCGGGACGCGTTGGAACGCGACCGGGTCACTGGGCCCCTGGGGCGAGTCCCACGGGATCGTGCAATCCAGCCCCATCTTGGCCGAGCGGGATTTCTCCCCGGGCACGTGGGTGGCCGACGGATCCAGCGAGCTGGACGGCTGATCCCGCCAGATCAGCAGATCCCGATCCGCCTGGAACCGGGTCGCCATGGCCCACTCCACGTCGTTGGGATCGAAGAGGTCCACATCCTCATCCACGACCCACACATGCTTGAGCGAGCCATGCCCCCGAAAGGCAGCCTCGGCCGCGCGTCGCCCATCCTCGGGATGGCGCTTGCGGATCTGCACCACAGCGTGCAGCCAGGAGGCTCCGCCGGGCGTGACATGCACGTTGAGACACCGGCACACCTGGTTGACAGCGGCGAAGATGGTCGGCTCCCGCGGCATCCCCATCAGCAACCGATGTTCCAGCCGCCCTGGGAGCAGCGCCTGGTAAATGGGGTCCCGGCGATGCGTGATGCAGTCGATCTCGACCACCGGCTGCTGGCGGACGATATCCCAGGTGCCGGTCAGATCCACGAAAGGCCCCTCGGCGGCCGTCTGTCGGGTGATCCGGCCCTCCAGGACGATCTCCGCAGCGGCAGGCACGTGCAGGGGGACCCTGCGACAGGCCACCAGCGGGGTGGGCGCCAGCGCCTGGGCGATGTGCATCTCGTCCACCTCAGGCGGCGGGGACATGGCCGCGGCCAGCAGGATATGAGGCGGGAGCCCGATGCAGATCGCCACCGG
>JAJRVX010000263.1:0-5526 GCA_024277095.1 Chloroflexota bacterium | reverse complement strand
CTTTCCCGCGTTGCAGCTTCCCCGTTCTGCTGCGGGTCCCCTCCGGCGCGATGCCCAGAACTCCGCCCGCCTTCAGCACGGCCAGCGCCTTCCCGAGCGCTCGACGGTCCACCTCGCCCCGCTGGACGAAGATCGCGTTCCCGACCAGCCGGAATAAGTCGCCGATGATGGGATGCGTGCTCCACTTCTCCGCGGCGAACACCGTGGCGCGTAGGGGGAAGATGGCGAAGACGATGGGCGGGTCCAGCCAGTGCAAATGGTTGGTGACGACCAGCAGCGGCCCCCCCGGTTGGTTGAGGTGTTCGGCCCCGATGATCTCGACGCGGAAGAGCAGCGTCAGGAGCGCGCGAATCACTTTGCGCAGGAAGCGGTAAAGCCACGGGGTCTCCAGCGCCCGCGCGGCTACCGCCTCCGTCGTATCCGGCAGACGAACGAGCTGTATGGCCATCGCTCAGTCTCCGAGGATAGGAGTCGGTGTGGGAAGCCGGCGCCCCTGGGCCAGCACCGTGTAGGTGGCGACCGGCCCGCCGATGGGCACCACCTCGATCCGGAATGTGGTGTCCCCGCCGCGAGGGATCACGTTGTGCTTGGGAACGCCCCGACGCACGCCGATCACTCGTCCCAGCGCGTCGTAGACGGTGACGACCACGTTGACCCCGACCGCCTCCTCCGGCCCCACGTTGACGATGCGTCCGGTCACCCGATAGGCCGCGTAGCGCTCCCCCTGGCCGTTCGTGTCCCGCACCTCCAGATCGCGGTAGTAGCTTCCGATGTAGGCGGGCACCGCGCTGAGCGGCCCGATCCGATAGCTGGCGAACGGCGGTGGGGTGCCATCGAACTGGACCACGAAGGGGGCCCGCTCGCCCGCTTCGATCAGGTCCGTCTGCACAAAGGTCGTGGCTCGCGCCAGCTCCTTCTGCGCCTCATCCACCAGGACGATCTCGATCTGCACCTGCTCCAGGGGCACCTGATTGATGTTGCGCACCTCACCCAGACACCACAACTCCCCTGTGGGGGCCCGATGGAAGGTCAGGTTTTCGATCTCGATGGGCATCGGTGTGGGGGTGGGCGTGGGGGTGGCCTCGCCCGACACGATCTCCTCCTGGGGGATGATCAGCTCTTGCCCGATCTGCAGTCGTCGCGGGTCGGTGATGCCGTTGGCCTCCTGTAGGGCCTCCACGCTGATCCCGTAGAGCCCGGCGATGCGGAGCAGGTTGTCCCCCCGCTGCACGACGTAGATCACCGGCGTAGGGGTGACCGTCGGTGTGGGGGTGGGCTCCGGCGTGTAAGGAGCCGGGGTGGCCGTCGGCCGGGGGGTGGCTCGCGGTGGCACCGCGACCTTCGGCGTCGGCGTGGGGGTGGGTCGGGTGATGACCTGGCCGCAGCCGGCGAGCAGCCAGCCGACTACGAGCCAGAGAAGAGCGCCCCAGATGGGATGTGTGGAAGACCTGTGTCCGGTCTGGATCATACTCAGGACCTGATATGCGTGTCGGTGAACGCGAACCGACCAAATTATAACATAACGGGATGGATACTCCCAACCGTGGGGCTGATGCGAGATTGACATGGCTACTGCGCCGTGCTATACTGAAGCCCGTAAGAAAGGGATAGCGTGGAACGACGACGACGGAGACGAGTAGGGCGTCGTAGTGCTTTCAGAGAGCCGCCGGGTGGTGCAAGGCGGTAGCACAGGCGTCTCGAATCCCCTCCCGAGTCGCTCACCGGAACGGCGGCGTGCTCAGTATGGTGAGCCGGTTCATCCCCGTTAGCGGATGGGGTCGGACAGACCCGCGGAGGTCCCGTGGCGTGAGCGCGGGGCGAATCCAGGTGGCACCACGAGAGCGCCTCTCGTCCTGGTCGGATGAGGGGCGCTTTTCATTCGGAGGGCAGAGGAGGTTTCGATATGCTGGACATCCGCATCATCCGGGAACAGACGGATATGGTTCGAGAGGCCATGCGCAAGTTGGGCGCGGAGGACGCGCCGATCGATCGGGTATTGGAGCTGGATGCGGAGCGTCGGTCCCTGCTGGCGGAGGTGGAGGAGCTGCGCGCGCGTCGTAACGCCGGCAGCAAGCGGATTGGACAGTTGATGCGAGAGGGGAAGCGGGAGGAGGCCGAGGCCATCAAGGCGGAGATGAGCGAAATCGGCCGGCGGATCAATGAGTTGGATCAGCGCCTGCGACAGGTGGAGGCAGAGCTGCACGATGTCATGTTGCAGATCCCCAACCTGCCACATCCCAAGGTGCCCGTGGGCAGGGATGAGCGCGACAACGTGGTGATTCGTACGGAGGGGGAGCCGAGGGACTTCGACTTTGAGCCCCTTCCTCACTGGGACCTGGGGCCGGCTTTGGGGATCATCGACTTTGAGCGGGGCGTGAAGATCTCCGGCAGCCGGTTTTACGTGCTCAAGGGGCTGGGCGCCCGTCTGCAGCGCGCGCTGATCACCTGGATGATCGATCTGCACGTCAGCGAGCACGGCTACACGGAGGTCTATCCTCCCTTCGTGGTCAAGCGGGAGTGCCTGGTGGGGACGGGCCAGCTCCCCAAGTTCGAGGACAACCTCTATCACGACGTGGAGGACGATCTCTGGTGGGTCCCCACGGCGGAGGTCCCGGTCACGAACCTCTATCGGGACGAGATCCTGCCGCCCGGCAGCCTGCCCATCTATCACGTGGCGTACACGCCCTGCTGGCGGCGTGAGAAGATGTCGGCCGGGCGGGATGTGCGCGGCATCAAGCGGGGGCATCAGTTCGACAAGGTGGAGATGGTGAAGTTCGTGGAGCCGCACACCTCGGACGAGGAGCTGGAGAAGCTGGTAGACAACGCGGAGGAGGTGTGCCGCCGCCTGGGCATCCCGCATCGTGTGGTGCAGATGTGCACGGGCGATCTGAGCTTTACGGCGGCCATCAAGTACGATGTGGAGATGTGGGCGCCGGGCTGCCGGGAGTGGCTGGAGGTCAGCTCCTGCTCGAACTTCATGGATTTCCAGGCGCGGCGGGCGAACATCCGGTATCGGCCGGAGCCGGGTGCCAGGCCGGAGTTCGTGCACACGTTGAACGGGTCGGGGCTGGCGCTGCCGCGAGTGATGATCGCCATCCTGGAGAACTATCAGCAGAAAGATGGCTCCGTGATCGTGCCGGAGGTGTTGCGGCCTTACATGGGCGGCGTGGAGGTGATCCGGTGATCCCGGCCGCCCGATGGGATCGTTCTGGATCTTCCTGCCGGATGCCGGGGTCCCCGCGACCCCGGCATTTGGCTTGTCCAGGGGATGGTTCCAAAAACGCTCGCTTTTGACAATTCGACCCCTCTTGTGTATACTGGCACCGTCATAGGGGGAGGGCCCCAACCTCGAGGAGGGATGGCCGAGTGGACGAAGGCGGCGGTCTTGAAAACCGCTGTGGGGGCAACCTCACCGGGGGTTCGAATCCCTCTCCCTCCGCCTGAATGAACAACCTTATAGCGTCAGTCTGGGGAGGTGCCAGAGTGGACGATTGGGGCCGCCTGCTAAGCGGTTGTGGGGGCTAAAACCTCCACCAAGGGTTCGAATCCCTTCCTCCCCGCCTGATGCTGGACGGTGAGTTGCCGTCCGGCGTGCATGTGCCCTCGTAGCTCAGGGGATAGAGCGCAGCGCTGCGGACGCTGAGGCCGCAGGTTCAAATCCTGCCGAGGGTACCATTCTCACAAAGACGTCGCCCGGCCGATTTCCGGCCGGGCGATTGTTTTTGTGCCCCGGCTGAGGGCAGTTCACGGGTTGGCCGCCTCCATCTCCCGTTCCCCGGGCTTGATGTCGACCGCCCCCAGGTACGCGACGGTCAAAAGCCCCATCATGATCCCCGGCAGCGCCATGGCCACCGGCAGCCCCATTCGCTCGGCGACCACGCCCAGAAGCGGCTGTGAGACCATGGCGCCGGCGGCTGCCCCCACCGTCAGGATGCCCGTCACGGCGCCTGCCCGCGCCGGATCTCGTCCGTTCAGTTCGGCCATGATGTTGGGGAACACGCCGGACATGCACAGGCCGATCCCCCCCAGCCAGATGTACGCCATCAGCGGGGTGCGGGCCGTGAGCAGCCCGAGGCCGGTGAACAGCCCGCCTACGCCCGCCCACAGCACCAGCTCTCGGCTGGAGCGGGTTCGGGCCAGCCGGGAGTTCAGATACCGGCCCACCATGATCCCCACCCACAGCACGGACAGCCCGGAGGTCGAGGCCAGGGTGGCGAACCCCAGCCGCCGCTTCAGGTAGAGGACGATCCAGTTGGAGACGCCCACCTCGGCGCCGACGTAAAGGAAGAGGGCCAGCGCCCCCAGTAGGATCGAGCGATCGCGCAGGAGGATCCCCAGGGGCACGAGGCGCTTCGTCTTGGCCGCCCCCGCATGCTGATCCGGGAAGGGGGTGCGCCAGGCGATCAGAGCCAGCAGGACCGTGGGCAGGGCGACGAACCAGAAGACCAGCCTCCAGCTTCCTGTGGTCTTCAGGATCACCCCGGCCAGGATCGGGGAGACCAGCGCTCCCACGCTGAAGAAGAGGTGCACGATGTTCATCAGGGAGCCGGCGTTGCGGCGCTCGATGAGCGTCGGCATCACGTTCACGGACGTCTCCACGAAGGCGGCGAAGAAGTGCAGCAGCATGTTGGTGATGATGATCCAGCGGAAGGCCGGGGCGAATCCCAACAGGCCGAGCATGAGCGCTTCGATCCACAGCCCCAGGAGCAGCGCCCGCTTAACCCCGGATCGATCGGTGATCGTCCCGGCGACCATCGGGCCCAAAGCGAATCCCAAGGAGCCGAGGCCCAACATGAGCCCGGCCGCGGACTCATGAACCTTGAACGTCTCCATGATCGATGGCAGTACGGGGCCCATCAGCACCAGGGCGATGCCGTGCTGCGCCATTGCGGCGTACGTCAGTCCCACCAGCTTCCGTTTCTCTGTATGCGTCACCGTTCCCCTCTGTGCTCTGTCCGGCGGATTCCCCCTGCGTCGTGAGGAGTCCCCGCCGTCTGCTCGTAACGGCGGAGCCCTTCGGCCGGGCTATGATAGCATGGAAGGGGCTGCATCGCCAGAACGCGCAAGGAAGTTTGCATCTGGCGGGATAGCCCCCATGAAAAGAACATGCTACCTCCATTTGAGGAGGGGGATCCGTTTCGTATGGAAATGCGGCGGGGAACTCGAGGGGGGCCTCAGGGCGTGTCTGAAAATTTACCGGCAAGATGTCCGAGGAAGCTCCCTCAACGACTAGCTCCACAGGGGGAGGTGTGGAGGGGAGGCCCCCTCCACGGAAAACCCCACTTTTTCGGCCTGCATCTGCCTTTCTCGGCCCCTTCCGAAGGACCCAGGCCGAGGCCAGGCAGGTCGAAGGCAAAAGAAGGGCTTTTTCCGAAGGGGCTCCGCCCCTCCGGGCCTCCCCATAGCAGAAGCAACGGCATTTTTCAGACACATTCTCGGAAGAAGCTTCCTGATCTGTTGATGCGATCGTTGTCGCGGGCGATGCTTTCATGCTATACTAGGCGGCGGGTCGAGGTGGCGGGCCCG
>JAJRVX010000262.1:0-12062 GCA_024277095.1 Chloroflexota bacterium | reverse complement strand
TCACCCGGACCAGCCGCAACGATATCTATAATCTGCACCCCACCTGGTCCCCTAACGGCGAGTTCATCGCCTTCGCCAGCACACGCAGCGGCAAGTTCCAGATATGGCTGGCCCGAGCGGACGGCAGTGAGATCCGACAGATCACGAACGAAGGGGAGAACTGGGATCCGGCCTGGTCGCCGGACGGGAGCCTCATCGCCTTCATCTCCGATCGCGATGGGAACCCGGACATCTGGATCATGTCCCCAGATGGCACCCAGCAGCGCGTTTGGAGAAGCAGCCCGGAGCCGGAGTCCAATCCCGCCTGGGCTCCCGGATGCGCCGCAGATCTGAACGGGCCGGCATGTGCGTTGGCCTTCGTACAGCTCCAGGAGGAACGTCCGGAATGGGGCGAGATTCGCGCCCGCCTGTTCAACGGCAGCCTGGAATGGACGATCCCGGGCACCTTCTGGGGATACGACCGAGGCCCGACATGGTGGCCCGGCTGCACCACATTGGGGGGGGATTGCCTGCTGGCGTGGGCCAGGCAGAACAACGACCAGACTCAAATCATCCTGGGGGATTTGGACGGCAATCAGGTCCTGGTCCTGGGGGAAGGAAAGGACCCCTCCTGGCTCATCGCGGCGGGGGAATAACGGCTACCACGGTCTCGCACGGGATGACGGTTATGGACATCACCACCATCAGCTTGGCCGTCGGCAGCGGCCTGAGGGACGGCCATATCGCCAGCCTGGAAACGGCACTTCGTCATATCAGCGACCTGGGGTTCACAGGAGCCGAGCTTTCCGCCCATGCGGTAAGCGCCATCGTGAATGGAAGGCTTTATCATCCTCAGGTGCAACGGGTGCGGGCGATCCTCCAGCAGTTCCCGCTACGATACACCGTCCACGCCCCCAACCGATTGAACCTGGCGTTCGGGGAGCCCGCCGGGCTGCAAGTGGAGACACTGCGCGCCTGTCTGGAATTCTGCGCCGCCATCGACGCCCCGGTGCTGGTCTATCATAGCGGCCTACAGGCGCTGGACGCCGCACGAGCCGGGCTGCGCGCTCTGCCCACGGAGGAAGAGCTGGCTGCCGGCCGAGAGCGAGAGGTGATCGCCCTTCGGGCGCTGGCTCCCATCGCCGCTGACCTGGGCGTGACGATCGCCATGGAAAACGGGGACCCACATCTGTGGGAATACAACCTGCTCAAGGCCCATGGGCATCCCGTCAGCGATCTGCCGCGATACCACGCTCGGCTTCGCATCCCCCCGATCGTCGAGCAGCTAGCCGCCATCGATCACCCCGCCGTCGGCATGTGTCTGGACATCGGGCACCTGCACGTGGCGGCTCACACGGTGGGGTTCGACTACCTCCAGGCGGTTCGCCAGGCCGCTCCCTGGGTTCGCCACCTTCACATGAACGACAACTTCGGTAAACTGGACGGCGGGTTCGACGGCGAAGCCGATCGGCTGCCCTTTGGGGAGGGTGACCTGCACCTCCCGCCCGGGTGGGGCGCCATCCCCTATCGGGAGGTATTCGCCCGCCTATCCGACTACCACGGCATCCTCGTCATGGAGATCAAGCCCCGATATATAGAGCATCTGGGAGAGGCGCTGGACACGCTTCACTCCCTGATCGGCGAAGCAGAGCGACTGCGTATGTGAGGTATCCCATGCTGGCAGCACGCCTTCATCAAGCGCAACCGATCGAAACCCACCCCTTAGTCCTGGAAGAGGTACCGGATCCCACGCCGGGTCCAGGACAAATCCGGCTTCGCGTCCGGGCCTGTGGGCTTTGCCATACCGATCTGCACACCGTGGAAGGCGAGTTGAGGCTACCCCGCCTGCCCATCATCCCCGGCCACCAGATCGTGGGCATCGTGGATCAGATCGGCCCGGGCGTCACCCGCTTCCAACCGGGCGACCGTGCCGGCGTTCCCTGGCTGAACCACACGTGCGGAGAATGTGAGTACTGCCGGCGGGGACAGGAGAACCTGTGCGAGCGGGCGCGGTTCACCGGCCTGCATGTAGACGGTGGCTACGCGCAATACACCATCGTCGACGAGCGATTCGCTTACCCCCTACCCGAGGGCTACGATGATCTCCAGGTCGCCCCATTGCTCTGCGCCGGCATCATCGGCTACCGGGCATTGCGACTGAGCGAGATCCAGCCGAGGGGACGACTGGGCCTCTACGGGTTTGGAGCCTCCGCCCACATCGTCATCCAGATTGCCATCCATTGGGGATGCGAGGTGTACGTTTTCACCCGCAGCGAGGAGCACCGACAGCTGGCCCGGGAGCTGGGTGCAGCCTGGGTCGGTCGCGCCGAGGACACCCCACCCCAACAGGTGGACAGCAGCATCATCTTCGCCCCCGCCGGCCCGCTGGTCCCAGAGGCGCTACGTGTGTTACGCAAGGGGGGAACCCTGGCTCTGGCGGGCATCTACATGACCCCTATCCCAGAGATGGATTATGGGTTGCTTTACTGGGAGAAAACGATCCGAAGCGTCGCGAACAGCACGCGAGAGGACGCGGAAGGCCTGCTGAAGATCGCGCCGGAGGTCCCGATCCGCACGGAAGTGGAGACCTATCCACTGGACCAGATCAACCAAGCCTTGGAGCGGATGAAGCGCAGCGAGATCCGCGGGGCAGCCGTACTGGAAATCCCCTGAGATCGGCCGTGAACGATTCCTGGATCCGCTTCGTCGGCTACGGGATATTCGGCTGGTGCCTGGAGATCCTCTGGACCGCTATCAAGCGGAAGATCACCGGGCAGGAGTGTGGCTGGCGATTGGAGGGGCGAACATATCTGTGGATGTTCCCGATCTATGGGATAGCAGTTTGGCTATACGAACCAACCCATAACGCCCTGCGCACCCGACCATGGCCCATCCGGGCGATCACCTACGCCACAGGCATCCTGTCCGTAGAGTACGCCACGGGCTGGATGATCCGCAGGCTAACCGGCGTATGCCCATGGGACTACAGCGATCGATCCCGCTGGCATGTTCATGGCCTGATCCGCCTGGACTACGCGCCCGCATGGGCCGCCGTCGGCCTAATCCTGGAACACGTACACGACTTCCTCATCCGGTTGACACCTGCCATCCGACAGATCCCGCAGTGAACGATTCGGAGGACAGGGATGACCGTCTTCTGGGTTCTCCTGGCGCTCGCAGCGCTTTGGGCGATCCTGATGGGAATATGGACCTGGCGGGACGCCCGGAGGTTCGCCCTGCTCGAGCGTGAGACCGTCCGCCTGGTCCTGTTCGGCATCATCGATCCGCTGCGATACTGGTATTACGAGCGCCCCTTACGCCTCTCGGAGGATGAGCGAGAAGCCTGGGTACATTCCCTGGCCGAGCGACTCGGCCTCAGTGACATCCGGGCGGCCCGATGCCCCCTCTGCGAGAGCGAGGTTCCCAACGCGTGGACGGTGGATGAGCGAGGCCGTCTATCCACCCTCCCTGGACCGATCCAGTGCCCGGGATGCGACTTTCGCCTGGACGCCTGCCGCCACTGTCGCTATTTCCAGCCCGCAGGGGCCCAGCGCACAGAACCCTTCTCCATGGGGTTATCCTGGACCCACGGCCGGTGCACCCATTACAAGACCGTGCAGCCGGTCGAAGCCATCACCACGCGGGACATGGCCCGCCGGATGCGGGAACGAGGATATACCCAGCTACAGGCCCCTACCCCGATCATGGATTCCTACATCCCTTTAGAGCACTGCACGGCCTTCCAGCTGGATCCCAAACGTCTCCGCCATAGCGGCATACGAAAGCCGGGCCGACGACAACGCCTGGCGTTGCGCGTCCTGGCGCGCACCACGGCGAAGGCCGACGCTCATGGGGAAGCCCCAGATCAAACGCTGAGCGAGGAAGAGCAATGGCTGTTATAGTATGCCGCTGAAGGGAAACGAATGGGACGATAGGGGACGCACCACACTGAGCCAAAGGACAGGACGGATATGAAATATGCCCTGTTTGAAGGTTTGGTTTTCAACGAAGCTGGCCAACCGGCGGAAGTGGTTTACCTGGGAGACGAACCGTTTTATGTGATCCTGGACGACGACTTCCGCCGCCATGTGGAGGCCCGCTACGTGGACCAGCAGGTCATACGCTGGCTGAAGGAGCAGATCACCGCACACCAGGACCTGATCACGGAGAGCGCCATGGCCATGCTGGGCCAGGACGATCTCTTCACCAAAGCCATGCTGGACTCCTCCATCCGGAATCTGGATCGTCAGCTCGATCAACTGGTCCAAATCGGCCTGCCGGAGGAGGCCCGAACCTGGCTGGGCATGATGGGCTTCCGTATCATCGTCGACGTGCACGGGGACGTCGTCGCTATCGAGATGCCGGGAGCTCTCGGTCCAGATGAGGAGTGAGTCAGACGAGCAAAAGCATTGGATGCACGGCCGAAGCGATGAGACGATGGGGAGAGATAGATGGAGCTGGTTGAACTGGGAAGCACGGGAATTCAGGTATCTCCGCTAGCCTTCGGGACCGGGACCAGCGGCTGGGCCGGTAGTTCGGCCCAGACCCGGCTCGGATTCCAGCGCCTCGTGGACCTGCTGCGCCTGGGTTATGATCTCGGCATCACCTTCTGGGATCTCGCCGATCAGTACGGCAGCCACCCACATGCGGCCGAAGCGCTCAAAACACTGGGCCGCTCCCGCCTGGTCATCGCCACCAAGACGGCCAGCCGATCCCATCGCGAGGTTGAGCGGGATATCCGCCGTTACCTGCGAGAGCTGGGCACCGACTATCTGGACATCGTGCTGCTGCACTATGTGACGGACGAACGGTGGATGGAGCGATACTCTGGAGCCATAGAGGCGTTGATCCACGCCAAAGAGCAGGGGCTCACACGAGCGATCGGGGCGTCATTCCACAGCCTGGAGGCCATCCATGCGGCGACTCGATCCCCCTGGTTGGACGTGGCGCTGGTGCGGATCAACTACGACGGGCGCAACATGGACGGCACGCCGTCCGCCGTCGCTGCGGCCATCGAGCAGCTGGCCGCAGCCGGCAAGGCCATCTACGGCATGAAGGTGCTGGGCCTCGGCGCGTTGCCTCCGGAGAGGGCGATCCCCTATGCCCTCGGCCTACCGGGCGTCAGCGCCATCACCGTCGGCATGTGCAACGAGGAGGAGATCCACCAGAACGTCGCCATCGTGGCCCGCTGGCAACGCCAGAAGGCGAGCGCGTCGCGCATGTGACATCGTGTTGCATTTTGGTGTGGGTGGCGAGAGACAGTACCTTCCGCCAGACGTCAAAGGGCGAGAACGCGATTCCACAGCGTTCCCGCCCTTTTGCGTTCTTCACGATACGTGCGATCAGGCATCCTGCATCGCACGCCAGATCCGCTCCGCCGTGATCGGGTAATCCGTGATGTACACACCGATCGCGTCGGCGATGGCGTTGGCGATGGCGCCGATCGGGGGTACGATGGAGGGCTCGCCGACGATCTTCAGCCCGAAGGCTCCATCGCCAGCCGGGACATTCACCAGGATGGCGTCGATCATAGGGAGATCGGCCGCCGTGGCCTGGCGATAGTCCAACAGATTGGGGTTGAGAAGCCGCCCTCGCTCGTCGAAGACGAGCTCCTCCCACAATCCCATGCCGATGCTCTGTGCCGTGCCCCCCTGGATCTGTCCCTCCACGGATAGCGGATTGATCGCCTGCCCGACGTCCTGCGCCGTCGCCAGATAGGTCACGACCACCTTACCCGTCTCCGGGTCCACCTCCACCTCCGCCACGCTGGCGGCATAGCCGGGCGCCTCGCTCCGGCGCGGCGCGGCCCCGCGCCCCACCACCGGCTCGTAGCGAGCATCCCACCCGTGCGTCAGCAGGTACAGCCGAGATAAGGAGATCTCCCGAGAGGGGTCATTGGTCACATAAACCCTGCCGTCGGTGAGCGTCAGATCATCCGGGTCCGCATCCAGCTCTCGGGCGGCGTACTCCAGCACCTGGCGACGGGCATCCAGCGCCGCCTCCAGGACCGCAGGCCCCTGCCCATAGGTGGTCTGGCTCCCCGCGCTCATCGGGGCCCACGGGCCGGTGGCCGTGTCTCCCTTGTGGGGGCGCACCTGGGACAACGACACCCCCAGTCCCTCGGCGGCGATCTGTGCCAGACTGGTAAAGGATCCGGTCAGGTCTACCGTGCCCGTCACCAGGCGGAAGGTGCCATCCGGATCCAGCAGAACCAGCGCAGAGCCGGGGCCTCGCCCGCCTCCCCATCCACCACAGGCGACGCCGCGCCCCCGCAGCCGCCCGTTCGCCCTCTTCGGCTTGTCAGCCAGCGCTCGCCAGGCGGGCTCGATGGCCTCCAGCACCTCCTTCAGCCCGATCCGGGGATGCGGCCGGCCGTGGGGTTGCAGATCCCCCTCCTCTGCGGCGTTGAGCTGGCGGAAGGCCAACGGGTCCATCCCCAGCTTCCGAGCCAACATATCGATGCAGGGCTCCAGCGCAGCCGATGCGTTCGGCCCTCCCGGCGCCCGATACGCCGTGACGCTGGGTTTGTTGGTCAACACCTCATAGCCATCGATGTACATGGCGGTGAACTTGTACGGCTGTCCCAACATGAGCGTCGTGACCGTCATGGGAGCCCCAGGATAGGCGCCGGTGTCCATGACCACCTTCGCCCGAATGCCGGTTATCCGACCATCCTTCCTGGCTCCCACTTTGATGTCGATCACCACCATCGGGGCCGGGTTCGCAGCCTGCAACTCCTCGGAGCGGGTCAGCACCAGCCGCACGGGGCGTCCCGCCTTCCGGGCCAACACCGCCGTCAGCGGGGCGAACAGGCTCGCCTTCCCACCAAAACCGCCGCCGATCTCCGTGCTGATCACCCGCACCTGCGAGGCCTTCAGCCCCAGCACCTCGCACAGCGTCTCCTGGGTGACGAACTGCCCCTGCGTGGAGAGCCACATCGTCAGGTTGCCCTTGGAATCCCATGCGGCCGTCTGAGCGTGCGGCTCGATGTACCCCTGATGCACCATCGGCATGCGGACCTGGCGCTCGACAATCACATCCGACTCGGCGAAGGCCTGCTCGATGTCCCCCTGCTCGAACAGGATGTGATTGACGACGTTCCCGCCCTCACCTGGCTCATCGGTCTGCACCCCGGCCGCCTGTTGGGTATGGATATCCATCTCCGCCGAGGTACCCGCCTTGCCATGTTGGATCACCGGGCTGCCCGGCTGCATCGCCTCCACAGGGTCCAGCACGGCCGGCAGCGGGCGATACTCCACCCGGATCCGGGCCAGCGCCTCCTCAGCCGTCGAGAGGTCCTCGGCGGCGACGGCGGCAACCGGCTGGCCGACGAAGAGGACGCGATCCCGGGCCAGGACGGCGTGGGCTCGCGAGCCGGGATCGTACTGGTCGCTCTGAGGAAGGTCGGCGGCAGTGATCACGGCGTGAACGCCCGGCAGCTTCTCCGCCTCGCTGGTATCGATGGAGACGATCTCCGCGTGCGGATGCGGACTGCCCAGGAATTTCCCCACCAGCATGCCCGGCAGCTTTACGTCGGTGCCGAAGATCGCCTCGCCGGTCACCTTCTCCTGCGCATCCACCCTGGGGAACGGCTTGCCCACCACCTTCAACTCGGTCATCGTTCCGCCTCCATCCGATCACTGGCCGCCAGGATCGCCTTCACGATCTTGTCATAGCCGGTACATCGACACAGATTACCCGCAATTCCCTCCCGCACCTCGGCCTCGGTTGGGGCCGGGTTCTTGTTCAGGAAGGCCAGGGCGGTCATGATGAAACCCGGGGTGCAGAATCCGCACTGAAGCCCGCCGAGCTCGATGAACGCCTCCTGTAGCGGATGCAGACGGCCATCCTCTGCCACCCCCTCAATGGTCACCACCTCTCGGCCGTCCACCTCCGGCGCCAACACCAGGCAAGAACAGACGGCCTCGCCGTCCAGATGAACCGTGCAGGCGCCGCAATCCCCCGTTCCACACCCTTCCTTCGTGCCGGTCAGATCCAAATCATCCCGCAGCACCTCCAACAGCGTGCGATGGGGCGCCGTCTCCACGGTCACCGGGCGTCCGTTCACGACAAAGCTCACCCGAACTTTCTCAATCGCTTTCGTGCTCATCGCTTCCCCCTGCTCACGAATCCGCCTGGGCACGGGCCAACGCCATATGCAGCGTCCTGCGGGTCAAGACGTAAACCAGGTGCCGCCGATAGTCGGCCGATCCACGCACATCACTGATCGGCCTGGCCTCTCGCGCCGCCTGCCGGGCGGCGGCCTCGATCGCCTCAGACGTGGGGGACTCGCCCTGGAGGATGGCTTCCGCCTGAGGCGCCCGGATCGGCGTTGGGGCGACTGCCCCCAGCGCGATGCGCACGTCCGCACACCGCCCCGCCTCGTCCAGTTGCACATAGCTGGCGACGCCTACAACCGCAATATCCATCCAGGCGCGCGGGGTATGGCGCAGATAGGCGCTCCCGGAGCGAGCCGGCGGCCTGGGAATGCGCACACCGGTCAGCAGCTCGCCGGTTTGCAACACCGTCCGCCCCGGGCCGGTGAAGAAATCCTCCACCGGCACCACCCGTTGCTCCCCATCGGCGATGACAGCCTCTGCCCCCAGGGCGATGAGGCCGGGAGCAGTGTCCGCCGAAGGAGCCGCATTGCATATGTTCCCGCCAATGGTCGCCACGCTACGGATCTGGGGCGATCCGATGAGGCCGGCGCCCTCAAGCAACGCCGTACAGGGGCGAGCCTCTGAGGAGTCCAGCAGCTCCTTCATCGTCGTCCGGGCCCCGATCCACAAGCCCTCCTCACCCCAGCGGATCCCCTTCAGGGCATCCAGACGACGCAGGCTCACCAGGCACGATGGCACCCAACCGCTTTCCTTGATCTGCACCAGCAGATCTGTGCCACCGGCCAGCACACGAGCGTCGGGTCCCCAGTGTCGCAGAACCTGCGAGGCCTCCTGCAGGCTCTGGGGAACCTCATAGGCGAATTTTCGCATGAGCTCCCTCCCTCTTCTCGATCCTCCCCATCGCACAAGAACGGATGAACAACCGATCACGCCAGACGGCGAGATTATAGCGCGCGACATCCGCCTTGACAAGCAAACCCTCAACGCCATCACCCAATAGACACCCCCAACGACAGCCCTTATCACTTTCACGATCTTATTATGCAGCATTCACAGCTTCTTCACATTCCCCGGGTATGCTGATCCCGTAAGTCAAGACCATATCCTCACAACGGAGGCGATACGATGAAAGGACGAACTCGCATCATCACGACAGCAGCCATCGCCGTGGTGGCTTTGAGCCTGTTACTGGCGGGCACAGCACTGGCGCAAGGGGGCGTCTCCATGCCAGGGGCGCCGTCCGGGCCGTGGGGCGGTTCCGGGATGATGGGAAGCTGGGGCTCCGGGATGATGGGAGGCTGGGGTTCTGGGATGATGGGCCATTGGGGACCCGGCATCGGCAGCTGCCCCGGGATGGGCGGTTGGGGTGCTCCCAACACGGGAGATCCCATCACCATGGACCAGGCCATCGAAAGCGCAGAGCGCTACGTAGCCGCCTACAACAACCCAGACCTGACCCTGGCCGAGATCATGGAGTTCAGCAACAATTTCTACGTCGAGGTCGAAGAGAAGAGCACCGGCATTCACGCCTTTGAGCTTCTGGTCGATCGCTACACGGGCGCCGTGTATCCCGAGCCCGGACCGAATATGATGTGGAACACCAAGTACGGGCACATGGGGGGATGGAGCGGCATGATGGGCGGCTGGTGGCGAGGTACCCCCGACGGTGAGATGTCCGTCACCCCGGAACAAGCTCTGGAGTACGCACAGAAGTATCTGGATCAGTATATGCCCGGCGCCGCCATCGCCGATGAGGCGGATCCCTTCTACGGCTACTACACCATCCATGTGCTGGAAGGCGAAGAGGTGGTGGGCATGCTCAGCGTCAACGGATACACGGGACAGGTGTGGTATCATACCTGGCACGGAGATCTCATCGACATGAGGACGCTGGGGGATCACTAACACGAGCCAGACCCAGATCGGCGTCCGGATCCCCGGCCCCTCGCGAGGAGGGCCGGGGATCTCCCACGTTCTCCCCAATGGACGAGGATAGCGATGACCAAGAAGATCCTGGTCGTTGACGATGAGCCGAAGATCCTCCAGGTGGTCACGGGCTACCTGGAACAGGCAGGCTTCCAGGTGGTCACCGCCAGAGACGGGCCGACGGCGCTCAGCATCTTCCGCCATGAGAAGCCCGATCTGGTGATCCTGGACCTCATGTTGCCGGGCATGGACGGGCTAGAGGTATGCCAAATCATCCGGCGGGAATCCGGCGTTCCCATCATCATGCTCACCGCCCGGGCGGAGGAGGTGGACCGGCTCATCGGCCTGGAGATGGGCGCCGACGACTACGTGGTCAAGCCGTTCAGTCCCCGTGAGGTGGTGGCCCGGGTGCGGGCGGTGCTGCGACGCGCCGCCGGGGAGATCGCCCCTCCCGAGGTCCTGAGAGCCGGCGACATCGTGATCGACCTCGCCCGGCACACAGTGGAGGTCGCTGGCAAAGCGGTCGACCTCACCCCCACGGAGTTCGATCTGCTGGTCGCCCTGGCGCGCTATCCAGGCCGAACCTTCACCCGGCTCCAACTGCTGGAGCAGATCCAGGGAAGCGCCTACGATGGATACGAGCGCACGGTGGATGCGCACATCAAGAACCTGCGGGCCAAGATCGAGCCCAACCCCAAGCAACCCCGATACATCGTGACGGTATACGGCGTGGGGTACAAGCTGGAGGAGAACCCCGGTGCGAAGTAACCTGTTCCTCAAGCTGCTCGGCGCCTTCGCCCTGATCATCCTGATCTATGCCGCCATCGTCCTCGTCACGGTGGGGCGAGCCACGACAGGCGAGTTCCGCCTGTATACGACCCGAAGCGGCCAGCTATGGGCCCAACAACTGGAACCCATCCTGGCCGACTACTACGCCCGCACCGGGAGTTGGGAGGGCATCGAAGCGGCGCTGCAAAGCTCCATGGGGGCGATGATGCCCCATTCGGGCATGATGATGGGCCCCGGCATGATGGGCGAGATGATGGGACGTGGCATGATGGGCGGGCAGTGGGGCCGAGAGGACGGACTGAACATGTGGGCCATGATGGGGCAACGGCTCATCCTGGCCGACGACCAGGGACGCGTCGTCGGCGATACGGCCGGGGAGTGGATCGGACGAACGCTCTCCCCCCAGGAGCTGACGACTGGGGTTCCCATCATCGTGGACGGCCGCCGGGTGGGCACGATCATCACGGCTTCACTGGCCACCCCGGATGTGACCACCCCGGCCGGGCAGTTCCTCCAATCCGTCAACCAATCCCTCCTGCTGGCCGGGCTGGCGGCCAGCATCGTGGCCCTGATCCTGGGAGCAGCGCTCTTCTTCCAGCTCACCGCCCCCATCCGCCGGCTGAAAGCGGCCGCTCAGGCCATCGCCTCGGGCGACCTGAGCCATCGGGTCCCCGTCCGGTCCCGAGACGAGCTGGGCGAGCTGGCCCAGGCCTTCAACACCATGGCCGAAAGCCTGGCCCGGGCGGAGACGCAACGCCGCCACCTGATGGCCGACATCGCGCACGAGCTCCGCACGCCCATCAGCGTGATCCAGGGCAACCTGGAGGCCATGCTGGACGGCGTCCTCCTCACCAACGCGGAACAGATCGCCTCCCTCCACGAGGAGACGCTGCTGCTGGGACGCCTGGTGGCGGACCTGAGGTTGCTATCCCTGGCCGAAGCCGGCCAGCTCAAGCTGGAGCGCGGCGAGGCAAGGCTGGACGGGCTGATCCGCAAAGTGGCGGAGCTAATGCAGCCACGGGCGCAAGAGAAGGGCATCCGATTCGAGATCGATGTGCCCGCCGATCTCCCCCCCGTGTTCGTCGATCCCGACCGCATTCATCAGGTGATCGGCAACCTGGTGAGCAACGCCCTGCGGTACGCGCCGTCAGGCGGCCGGGTGACCATCCGAGCCCTCACGAAGGGAGCGCCCGGAGATCCCGACGCAAGCGTGATTGTGCAGGTCACGGACGATGGGCCAGGCATCGC
>JAJRVX010000261.1:0-2768 GCA_024277095.1 Chloroflexota bacterium | reverse complement strand
TAATTGTTTCGGGCAGGGTAAGCATCTTTGACCTCCTCTGGAGTGAGTCTGGTCAAAGCTTACCTTGCCCACGCTTATTTATCAAACTTCGTACAAAGTCGAGCTCAGGGCGTGTTTCAGAAATCCCGTCGCTCCCGCTGAGGGGAGGCCCAGAGGGGCAGGAGCCTCTTTGGGAGAGGGATGCCTCCAGGTCTCTTACCGGTGAATTTTCAGACGCACTCTCAAGGAGCGCTGGCTACCACGATGAGCGATCAACCCCTGCTCCGCATGGAGCACATCTCCAAGGCCTTCCCCGGCGTGCAGGCGTTGGACGATGTCACGCTGGAGGTGGCCAAAGGCGAAATCCACGCCTTGGTCGGGGAGAACGGGGCGGGTAAAACCACCCTGATGAACATCCTGACCGGGGCTGTGCTCCCCGACCAGGGGAGCATCCTCCTACACGGCCGCCCCGTCCGCATCGAGACCCCGGCCGATGCCCAGGCGCTGGGGATCAGCATCATCCACCAGGAGCTGGCCCTGATCTCCGCGCTGAACGTCGGCCAGAACATCTTCCTCGGCCGTGAGCCCGCCGGAGCTTTGCCTGGCACGGTGAACTGGAGACGCCTCTACCAGGAAGCCGCCCGAGAGCTTCACCAGCTCGGCCTCCGCCTGCACCCCACGACCCCGCTGACGGCGCTATCCATCGCCGAACAGCAGATGGTGGAGATCGCCAAGGCGCTGTCCTTGAAGGCGGACCTCCTGGTCATGGACGAGCCCACCAGCGCGCTGACCGAGCGGGAGACCGAGACCCTGTTTCGCGTGATGCGCTCGCTCCGGGAGCAGGGGGTCTCCATCATCTTCATCACGCACCGGCTGGAGGAGGTCTTTGAGATCGCCGATCGGGTCACCGTCCTGCGCGATGGGCGATGGGTCGCCACCAAGCCGATCCAGGAGGTGCAGCCCGACGACGTGGTCCGGATGATGGTGGGCCGCCAACTGGGCGAGATGTATCCCAAGGTCGACACGACCGTCGGGGACGTGGTCCTGCGGGTGGAGGGGTTGTCTCAGGCGGGCGTGCTGCACGACATCACCTTCGAGTTGCGGAGGGGCGAGATCGTAGGCGTGGCCGGGCTGGTGGGCGCCGGTCGCACGGAGCTGGCCCGGGCGCTCTTCGGCATTGATCCCATCGATCGGGGACGGATCTGGATCGATGGGCAACCGGTGACCATTGACTCCCCCCAGACGGCCATCCGGTTGGGAATGGGGCTCGTGCCGGAGGATCGGAAAGCCCAGGGGCTGTTCCTGGACATGGCCGTGCGCTTCAACATCACCATCAGCCAGCTTCCCCACCTATCCCACATGGGGGTTCTGGACTTCGGCCACATGGATGAGATCGCCCAGACCTACGTGGAACGGCTGGACATCCGCACGCCCGGGCTGATGCAGCGAGTACGTAACCTGAGCGGCGGGAACCAACAGAAGGTGGTGATCGCCCGCTGGCTCACATTGGAGCCAAAGATCCTGATCCTGGATGAGCCCACCCGCGGCATCGATGTGGGGGCCAAAGCGGAGATCCACGCCCTGATGGGGCAGCTGGCACAGGAGGGCGTCGGTCTCCTCATGATCTCCTCCGAGCTACCGGAGATCCTGGGCGTCAGCGACCGGATCCTGGTGATGCACGAGGGGCGGATTACAGCGGAGCTTCCCCGGGCGGAGGCCACCCAGGACGCGATCATGCGTGCGGCGACGGGAGGGTAGGACGGTGTTCAAACGACTGCGCCCGCTGCTACGTCAGGGAACGGTGCTCCTGGTGTTGCTGCTCATGATCGGGTTCTTCGCCACGCTGTCCGATCGCTTCCTGACGTCCTCCAACCTGATGAACATCGCCCTCCAGACGTCCATTCTGGCCATTGTGGCCATCGGGATGACGTACACGCTGCTCACCGCCGGCATCGACCTCTCAGTCGGCTCGGTGATGGCGTTATGTGGAGCGCTGGCAGCCGGGCTGGCGGTAAGGCAGGGATGGGGCACATATCCGGGCATCCTGGCGGCCCTGGGCATCGGCGCAGCGCTAGGCGCCGTGAACGGGCTCATGGTCGTGGGGGGCGGCATTCCCCCCTTCGTGGCCACGCTGGCCATGTTGGGCGTGGCGCGAGGGCTCACGCTGGTGTACACCCAGGGGCGCCCCATCGCCGGGCTGGACGAGAGCTTCCGATTCTGGGGAACGGGCGATCTGCTCGGCCTGCCCATGCCCATCATCGTGATGCTGGTGATCTTCGTGATCGCCACCTGGGTCCTGAACCAGACGCGCTTCGGGGTTCACCTGCGAGCCATCGGGGGAAACGCGGAGACCGCCCGACTGGCGGGCATCCCGGTGGCCCGGGACACGATGATCGTGTACGTGATCAGCGGGCTGATGGCCGCCCTGGGCGGGATCCTCCTCACCGGGCGGCTCTGGTCCGCCCAGCCGACGGCCGGGGTCGGGTTCGAGCTGGACGCCATCGCCGCGCCGGTCCTGGGCGGCACCAGCCTCTTCGGCGGCGTCGGCAGCATCACGGGCACGGTGATCGGGGCGTTCATCATGGGGACGCTCTCCAACGGGTTGAACCTGCTGGACGTCCCCTCCTACTACCAGCAGGTGATCAAGGGGGCCGTGTTTATCCTCGCCGTCCTGGTCGACGTCTACGCCAAACGACAGATGTTGGGACAGGCCCGCCGTCTGCCGGATGAGGCGGTCGCCACAGAGGGACAGGCGCCAAGCCAGTGATCTCAAAGCAACGATCGGGGGG
>JAJRVX010000015.1:0-4031 GCA_024277095.1 Chloroflexota bacterium | reverse complement strand
TGACCAACAAGGAGCACCGCAGCGATGACGTGCTTAGATCCACCCATCGTACTGTATCCGACAACAGAGCAGTTGCATACATCAGACTGCGACTGCGCATGCGCGCTAGACCTTCCCTGCTATGCGCCGACAATGACGCCGGGCACCTGGCAGGCCGTCACCGATGCTCGGGAGATCATCTCGTCCCCCAGCCACCCTTATTGGCATGGGCTCTATAACCCTTTGGGGCCGATTCCCGTGGCCGTGCTCAATCAAACGGCCTGGGAACTCTGGCGGGAGTTCGCGTATCCCGTTCACGTGGAGTCTGCCCTCTCTCGCACCAGCGACGGCCGGCGATCTGCCATTACCAGGCTGGCACATACCGGCTTGATCAGACCGGTGAGCGAAACAAGCCGGCAAGTCCTTCCACAGAGAAGAACCCTCATCGCGTGGCTCCACGTCACCAACGCTTGTAATCTCCGCTGTTCATACTGTTACCTCGGCAAAACTCAGGAGCATATGCCCCGCGAAGTAGGGCAGCAAGCCTTGGAGGCTATATTCCGATCGGCCATACGACACGGCTACCGAAAGATACAGATCAAGTATGCTGGCGGCGAACCGCTCCTGCACTTTGGGCTCATCATGACCTTGCATGAGCACGCTTGTCGTCTAGCCGACGCGACATCTCTCGCTTTAGACGAAGTCATTCTCAGCAATGGCACTCTACTGGATGCCGCAAAAATCAAGGCGATCCAGGACCGCTCTATTCGGCTCATGATCTCCTTAGATGGCATCGAGGAGCCACACGACATTCAGCGACCGTTTGCAGATGGAAGAAGGTCCTCTCGTCAGGTCATGAGTGCCATCGATCAATGTCTGCAACGGGGACTCATACCAGAGATCTCCATGACCCTCTCTGCCGAAAATGCCGCTGGACTTCCCGACACGGTCTCCTACCTTCTCGAGCGGGATCTCCCCTTCAGCTTGAACTTCTATCGAGAGAACGCCCACGCGAGCGCATCGGAAGGCCTACAGCTACGCCAGCAGATGACCATCCAAGCTATACAAGAGGCCCTCGGGGTCATCGAGAGAAACCTACCCTCGCGAAGCCTCCTCGGGTCGTTCATCGATCGCTCCTCCTTCGTGGCCCCTCACGGGCATCCATGCAGCGTAGGCCTCGACTATCTGATCATCGGACCTCACGGCGAGATCGCCAAGTGCCCGATGGAGCTTCATCGCCCGATCACCCATACCTTGGTAGAGGATCCTCTGAAGACGATACGTCGAGACAAAAAAGGGGTTCAGAATCCCCATGTAGACGCCAAAGCAGGATGTCAAGACTGCGAATGGCGATACTGGTGTGGAGGAGGATGTCCCCTCGTAGCCCATTACACCACCGGCCGTTACGATGTGAAATCGCCCTATTGCGAGATCTACAAAGCCATCTATCCCGAGGTACTGCGCCTAGAGGCCCTGCGGCTGATCCGGCAATATGATTCTTTTCTGCAAGAAAGAAGCGCACTGTAAGGGCTTCTGATCGCATCAAGCCTGCTTCTCCCAATTACTTGGATACGATCACCCCTACCCCCGGTTCTTCATAATCATTTACCCCTTCACGCGAGCAGAGAGTCATGTACAAGATCGCTGCCTTCTCTGTCAAGCCGCACCCTCCATGATTATTCCCTGCACGAACAACTCCCTCCTCTCTATCAACCGCACGAGTTTGCCAGCAACGACCCGGTGAGGCATAATTGCCTCTGATCGGGCGATCGAGCCCGAATCCTGGTACGTGCTCGACACACTCGGGAGGACAAGGTAGCCTTGATTCGCGACGAAGTCCATGAGCTGATCCGTGAGGGCATCCGCCGGGCTCAGGAGGCCGGGGCGCTCCCCGCCTTCGAGCCGCCGGCGTTCACCGTCGAACACCCCAAGCAGGCAGAACACGGTGACTACGCGACGAACATCGCATTGCAATCCGCCCGGGCAGCCCGCATGGCCCCGCGCGCCATCGCCGAGGCCATCGTACAGCACCTCCCCCAGGCCGATTACGTCGGCAAGGTGGAGGTCGCCGGGCCGGGCTTCATCAACATCACCCTGGCACCGCAGTGGCTCGCCCAGCAGGTGGAGACCATCCGGTCCGCCGGGGAGCGATGGGGCAGCCTGGACATGGGCACCGGCCAAAAGGCGCAGGTCGAGTTCGTCTCCGCCAATCCCACCGGGCCGCTCCACATCGGCCGCACGTGGGGGGCCGTGCTGGGCGATACCATCGCCAACCTGCTGGAGGCCGTGGGCTACGACGTCACCCGCGAATACTACTTTAACAACGCCGGACGGCAGATGCGGGTTCTGGGCCAGTCCGTGCGAGCCCGCTATCTGGAGCTGATCGGTCGCCCCTCCGAGTTCCCCGAGGAGGGCTATCAGGGCGAGTACATCTGGGAGATCGCCCGCACCATCGTGCAGGAACAGGGTGATGCCTGGGCCGACGAGGACTGGCGCCCCTTCAAGGAGCGGGCCGAGGCATGGCTCTTCGAGGACATCCGGCACACCCTGGAGCGCATGGGCATCCACTTCGACGTGTGGTTCAACGAGCACGACCTGTACGTCTCCAGCGCCATCATGAAGACGGTGGAGGCGCTGCGCGAGCGCGGCTACGCCTACGACAAGGATGGGGCCGTCTGGTTCAAGGCGACGGCGTTCGGCGCTGAGAAGGATCGCGTGCTGATTAAGTCGAATGGAGAGCCCACCTATCGCCTGCCCGATATCGCCTATCACATCAACAAGCTGGAACGTGGCTTCGATCGCATCGTCAACATCTTCGGCGCCGATCACAAGGACGAGTACCCCGACGTGATCGCCGGGGTGAGGGCGCTGGGCTATGACGCCGATCGCATCGAGGTAGTCATCCACCAGTTCATTAACCTGGTGCGAGCCGGGAAGCAGGTCCGCATGAGCACCCGCCGGGCCAATTACGTCACCTTGGACGACTTGCTGGACGCCGTGACCATCACCCACCCGGAGTCGGGCGTGACCATCCCGGGCAAGGATCCGGTGCGCTTCATGCTGCTCACCCGCTCGCCCGATAGCCCCATGAACTTCGACCTGGATCTGGTCACCCAGCAGACGCCCGAGAACCCGGTGTACTACGTCCAGTACGCTCACGCTCGCATCTGCTCCATCCTGCGGAAGGCAGAGGAAGAGGGCTGGCAGCCGTCAGGCTCCGATGGCTGGGAGACGGGCGACGTGTCGTTGCTGACCCATCCGGCCGAGCTGGCGCTGATCCGCAAGATGCTGGAGCTGCCCGAGGTGGTGGAGAGCGCTGTGGAGAAGCTGACGCCGCACCAGCTCTCGTTCTACGCCATGGACCTGGCTTCCAACTTCCACGCCTTTTACCGGGACTGCCGTGTGCTCTCCTCCGACCCCAACGACGCGGCGCTCACCAAAGCCCGCCTGAAGCTGGTGGACGCCTCACGCATCACGCTGGCCCGGGTGCTGGGTCTGATGGGCATGACCGCGCCGGAGCGCATGTAGGGCCGACGAAGGGCGACAGACGAAAGACCAAGGGCCAAGGACACATGGAGGAAGCGTCACGAGAATCGCCACCTGCTCGCCACGCCGCCCCTTCCATCCCTTATCCATCGTCCTCCATCTGCCGTCTATCATCCTTTATCCACCGTCCAGTGTCCTTCGTCCATCGTCACCCCTCCCTGTGGCTCTTCCTCGCCTCCCTGCTCGTTCGCACGCTGTGGATCGGTCGTCCCATCGTGGTGGACAGCGTGGAGTGGCTGCGTCGCGGCGCCCGATTCCTGCTGGCGCTGCAAACCCACGACTGGGCGTCCACCTACGGCAGCGCGCACCCGGGCGTCACCAATATGTGGTTGATCGCCACGGGGTTGGCCGGCCACGCCGCCGTGCGAGGCCAGCCTCCGGCCGATCTGGCGCGGGCAATCCTTCCCCGCGACGTCTACCCGGCGCTGGGCTACTACATCGCAGCTCGTGTCCCCTTCGCGCTGGTCACATCCCTGTGCGCCGTGCTGATCTACCGATGGGCCGGG